>CAYFLJ010000078.1:0-6630 GCA_964343985.1 uncultured Thermoflexus sp. | reverse complement strand
AGATGCGCTGCCCTTCAAGGGTCATGAAGCCGTGGACCGCCACTTGGCGCGGCACGTCAACGCCGGCGGCCATCAGCATCGCGGGCCAGTACACGCAATGGAATCGAGTGATGTCCTTCCCCACCACGTGGGCGTTCGCCGGCCACCAGTGCGCGAACCGGTCCGCATCGTCCGGCAAGCCGGCGGCGGTTGCGTAGTTCGTCAAGGCGTCAAACCACACGTACAAGACATGGTCGGGGTCGCCTGGCACCGGGATTCCCCACGGCTTCTCATCGACCACGCGCGCACTCTTCACTGGGCGTGACACGGAGAAGTCACGTAAGCCTCGTTGAAGCAGGGCACGGATTTCGGCACCCCAAACCCGGGGCATGATGAAGTCCGGGTTGGCATCCAGCATGGCAATCAGACGGTCGGTGTACCGCGACAGCGCAAAAAAGTAGTTCTCTTCCTCAAGGTACTCCGGCGTAATCGTCGGGTGGTTCGGGCACACCGTTCCGTCTGTCAGGTCACCTTGTTCGTAGAAGGTGTTGCAGTTGTGACAGTAATACCCGGTATACGTGCCCTTGTAGATATCACCGCCAGCGTGCGCCCGACGGAAGAGTTCTTGCGAGGCGCGGGCATGATCAGCGTCGATAGCCGTGCGGATAAAGCGGTCAGGCCGCACGTCAAGCGCACTCCATGTGCCTTGAAACGCCGCCGCCATTCGGTCAACCCATTCGATGACGCCCGCACCATTCGCGTCGGCCGCCCTTGGCACATGTTGGCTATTCTCGTCAACACCCATGCAGAAAAAGGTGTCATCGCCACGCAGGCGGTGATATCGGGCGATGGTGTCGGCCGCGATCTTTTCGTACGAATGGCCGATGTGCGGCGCGGCGTTGGGGTAGTCGATGGCCGTGGTGATGTAGTACTTCATGTCAATCCCGTGGGGCGGCAGGGACGATGACGGCGGCGAAAGGGTCAGCGAACCTCCGTGCCCGCCAAATGCTCGGGTTCTCGCTATCGCCTGAGGATAGCGGGAGGGCACCAACGGTTCGTCAGGGCGACAGCGACGGGAGGACGCACGTCGGCGATGCGGTCCACGGGCACCGTTGCCCGCCTCCGCTCACGACCGATCGAGACGCGTGCCGACTACGCCTGTAGGTCGAGGAGCCGCTTGGTCATCGCAAGGTCCAGACGGTTCGCTTGCGCGATTTGCGATCCGGCAGGCATTACGGTTGCCGCAGCGGTGGCCGCGAACAGTACCTCCGGGGACTTCTCGATAGCACTGGTGACACCGTAGACGCGCGACGCGAGGCCACCTGCGCCCCCAATCGCCGCTTCCACCTTGCCAGGCGAGGATTTCAGCGCCGTCCGAAGCGACGCCTCATTCAGATACAAACTGCCATTCTGGTCTGCGGTGATCCCGATTGCCTTGAGCGACTCGCTTAGGCCATCGAGCGCCGCGTCCAACTGGTTCTGGGTTCCGGCGGTAACCAATCCGCCAATCGCACTAATCGACTGGCGGAACACGTTGAAACGGTCGATCAACGCCTGCACGGCATCAACGATCACGTTGTCGTTCCGCGCCACACCCACGGTCACCGTAACGGCCGTTGAGGTTGCTCCCGTCAAATTGACCTGCACGCGCCCGGTCGTGGAAGCCGACGTTGCTGCATCGAGTTGGATCAAGTTCGACGACGACGTCTGGGCCGCACCGTTGAGCGTGTATTTGGCATCGCGGGCGACGGTCGTGGTGGTAAAGCCCAACGGCCCCGCCAATCCTCCACCAATTGTCATCGTCGACGACGACCCGGTGGTTTTGCGCGTAATCGCCAACGACGAACCACCGCTTGCCGAGACGACTTGAGCGCGCGCGTCAATTCCTGCAGCGTTTACCGCGGTTGCGACCGCCTCAAGCGCCTCTTTCGCAGTGGTCGCCCCCGAGAAACTCGGGGTGATTGTCGTCGTGACTGAGCCAATCCGAATCGTCAGTGAACCGGCGCCGGTTATGCCGCCAATGTTCGTGTTCATGCTGACGAACCCGTTGCTAGTTGAGGTCTGGCCGGCCGCGGTCTGGGAGACCGTGAACTGGTACGACGCCAACGTGGCGCCGGCACTCGCCGAAGCGGTAACCCCCGCACCACCGGAAACCGAAACGAGTCGCTGCGCAAACGCACCGGGGGAGGTGGTCCCGGTCTGGGGATTGCGTGTCAAGGATTCGCCGGGAAGCAAGGCCCGCGCCGCCGAGGAGAGTGCGGAGACACGGTCAAGGACGACCGGCATCAACTGCCTGACGACCGACGAAGCCATGCCGACGACACCAGAGTTGGTGAGCGTGACACCGCCGATTGTCAACTGATCGGTGGACGGTTGGATCAATGCACCCGCGAGTTGCTTCTTGCGCAACGCTGCAGACGCGATGCTCGTCGACCCGTTGGAGTACGTCGCCGCCGCCGAACGGTTCGTCCCACTGAGCGACTGATTGCTACTTGATTGGCCGGCCGACGCCATGAGCATGAACCTCCAACCATCATCTTCCAGCCGCGACCCGCCAGCGCGCATCGGCCACCCGGAGGATTTCGCCCCGCATTCACCGAACCCTTCCAATACCCGCCCAAATCCGGGACCGATGTTGCCGAAAGCGGCGTAGCATTCCAAGGCATGGTTCCCGACGCGGCATGGCGGGTTGCACAACAACTGGCGCGCCACTTGCATCTGGGGGAAGTCCAAGACCTCGCTGCGGTCGATGGCGGCCTGTTGAACCGCGGACTCGTCGCGACGACGGTCGGCGGACGGTGGTACTTCAAAGGGAGCCGCTACCGGGACCCAGACCCAGTGGTGCGCGAACACGAGGTCGCCGCCGTCGCCCGCAGAGCCGGTGTGCCGTCGCCCGCGCCGGTGGCAAACCGCGACGGCGCGACCGTGACCTGGGCCGGTAATCGCTGGTGGGTCGCCTTCCCGTTTGTCGACGGCCGGCATGTTGCGCGCGGCCACGTTGACGAAGCGACCGCCACCGTCTTTGGGGAAACCTTGGGTCGGGTTCACCGCGCCCTCGACGATACGCCGACCGACCTCCTGCGGCGCATGCCGGTCAAAGGGGCGCCGACACCTGAGGCGACCCTAGACCGTATCCGTGCCTTCGAAGCGGAAATCACCCGGCGTCCGGTGGTCACCGCGTTCGATGGTCACGCCCTCGCAAGCCTTGCGTACCGTCGGTCCGTCATCGAGAGCGATGCGGGCCAGTGGGCCGGCTTCAACCTGCCAACCGGAGCTATTCACGGGGACTTTCACGTCGGGAATGTGCGGTTCCACAACGAAGCGTCAACTGTCGTCAACGCCGTCCTCGATTGGGAGTTGGCGTCGGTCGCCCCTCGCGCCCTCGATGTCGCGCGCGCCCTCGACCTCACAATCGACCTCCCGACAGACCTTGCATCGGGTGCCCCATGCGTCCGCGCATTCGCACAGGGTTACGGGCGGTACGCCACGCTCGGCGACCTCGCCACCGAGCGAATGGCGTCGCTCTACCGGATTGCGCGCACGCACTCCCTCTGGGTGTACGAGGAGCATTACCGCCTGGGTGAAGCGCCAACCGACGGTGTGGCCATCGACGACCTTACGACTCTGCAGTGGTGGCACCGCGAACGAGACGCGATAACTTCCACCGTCGTCGACGCGTTCGCATCGACGTCGACCCCTCGAGTTATCTCGACACGGGCTCCCTGAACCGACCGGTCCGTGTGATGGTGCTACGACGGGCGTGTGTGCGTGACGGTCACCGTCGTGGTGATCCCGCCGCGCACCGCAAACGCACCGACCACGGTGATCCGGCGCGGGTCAAGCGCCGCGATCAAGTCATCGGCAATCTGGTTCGTGACCGCTTCATGGAAGGCCCCCTCATTGCGGTACGACCAGAGGTACATCTTCAAAGACTTTAGCTCGATGCATCGCTCGTTCGGGACGTAACGGATGGTAATGGTGGCGAAATCGGGTTGCCCAGTCATTGGGCACACGTTTGTGAACTCCGGACACGTGCACTCAATTTCAAAGTCGCGCGTCGGGTTTGGGTTCGGAAAGGTTTGGATCTCGCGAGTCGGAGCGGTTGACATGATCTGTTCCTAGGACGGGCATTACCTCGCCGAGTCTACCGGCCACCGCCGTCGCCGCAGGTTGCGAGGTGCGTTTCGGGCCAGCAGGCGGAAACCGCATCCTCCGTCGAATGACGGATGCCAAACCGTACTTCCGACCGGTGCGAAGCGAGTGAAACCGGCGTACCATCGCACGGACGATGCCGACGAATCCCGCGACGCTCCCTGTCACCGCCCGGCGTGCTCCAACGACCCAGACGCCGAACGCCGCTGCCCTCGCCGCACGGAGCGCAGGCATGTCCCTGAATGGGCTGTCGGCGCCGACGACGCGTCAAGCTTCCGATTCGTCCTTTCCGAACCTCTTGGCAGATGCGTTACAGGGAGCAGACCCTGCGACCTCACAGGCACTACTTTCCGGGGTCGGCGCTGACTCGCTCGGTGGGGCTACCCTGCCGTCGCTGGCTGGATTGAACGGCGGCGCCGGCGTCATTGCCTCCAACACCACCAACGCTAATCCGTTCGCCGGCTTGGTCAACTCCGGTTCATCCATGCTTGGCGGCGCGCTTTCCGGCCTCGGGAATCTCGCGTCGCTCTTCGGGGTCGGCGCCAGCGCCACTCCCCTCTCTCCGGCGCAGAAGCAGTCTGGCGAGAAGGCGGTCGAAACTGCCCTCGGATACATGGGGCGATACGACTGGAACAACTACTGCGAGCGCTTCGTTGAGGTCTGCTACGGCACGAAAAACCTCTACCCCAATGCCGCGACTGCCGGTCGTGCCTTGGCGACACACAAGGGAATGTCCGCACTCGCGCAGGCGCCCGTCGGCGCCATCCTCTATTTCGCGGCGAACGCCGGAAACCAACAGCAGGGCCACGCTGGCCTCTATCTGGGCGATGGCCGTATGGTCTCGGCAACCCCGAACGGGGTCAAGATGGAGCGAGTCGACTCGCCAATCTACGCAGGACAGTTCGTGGGATGGGCCGAACCCGGAAGCTTCGGGCAAGGTCGCGTCAACGCGTCGGCGGTGGCGAACGCCGTTGGATCCGACCCCCGAACCATCGGCGCGTCGCGCTCGCAGTCAGTCTCACGCCTCGGATCGACGACGCCACCGACCCTCCCACGCGCGGGCAGTTCTGGTTTGACCAACGTCGGTGGTCGTGCGCCGAGCGTCCCGGGTGCGATATCGACGCGGTCTTCAGTCGGGTCAAACCCAAGTGTCGTCGCACCCGTCAGCCGCCGGTCGACCGTGCCTATAACCGGCGCCGCTTCACCCGCGATGGGTCCTGCTTCTACGACCACTCAAGGCACCGCCGGGGCCTTACCGGTCCTTCCTGCTGCGGCCACGGACGCAATCGCGGCCAGACCGATTGCGGGTGCATCGTCGGTCGCACCCCCGCTTCCGCTCACGGCGCGCGCCGTCGCCGGATCGCGGGCGCCGCTCGGGTTCGGCGGCACCAACCCGCTCTCGCCACTATCAGCCGCGACCGGTTCGACGCTCAATCGCCGCGCCTGACGCAGGAAGCGCGTACCCCAGACACCGAGTGTGAGACAGGGCCATCACGCGGAATACGTCTCCATGACCGACCGCCCGATCTCAGGCCGCGTCGGTCGGGCATTTGCTCGCGCCGCCGCAACGAGTTCAATGCGCGTTGCCGAGGCACCGCCCGCCACGTCATCGGGATGCGCTTCGAACCACCTGTCCGTTCTCGTGCGCGCCCAGTGTTCAGGTGTGGACTGGCGCGGGATCAACCTGCGCGGCGTCAGCGCCTCCGGCATCCGCCTTGTGCTTGCCGACCTCCGCGCAGTCGACCTGACGGATGCAGACGTGTCGCACGGCAAATTGACGGGCGCCAACTTATCAGGTGCCGACCTTTCTCGGGCCAACCTCAGCGGTGCGTGCCTTCGCCACGCCATACTCGCCGGCGCGTCGTTCGCCAACGCAAACCTGTCTCGCGTGGACCTGCGCGACGTCCGTGCCCAAAACGCAAATCTAGGCGGCGCCATACTGACCCACGCAGACCTCAGCTTCGCCGACCTGCGAGGGGTCGACCTCCGCAGCGCGAACGTCTCGGGTGCCGACTTCCGCAACGCCGACCTCCGCCAAGCAAACCTGTCTGCGGTCGATCTGTCAGTTGCCATCCTCGACCACACCGACTTGCGCGACGCCGACCTGTCAGATGCCAACCTTTCGATCCCGGCCTCGTCACTTGCCGACCTGTTCGGAGCGATCTGGTTCGGTATGGCGATCAACCATGTGCGCCTCACCGGGCCCGCCGACGGTGCGAACTTCACCAACGCCAACCTCTCGGGCCAAGTCGTACGACGCGCCTCACTGCAGGACGCCACCTTGGTCGGTGCCGACCTGACCCGCGCAATCATCGACGAGGACACGCCGGGCGACGAAGACGGTGACGGTGACCGCACCCAATGGGCTGTGCGAGGTGCGATCCACGACCGCGCCGTTGACGCACTGCACCTCGCAAACCTTCGTGGCGCGTCGCTGGCAGAGGTTGACCTGCGTGGCAGTGACTTGCGTGGAGTACACCTCTCGGGTGCCGACCTCTC
>CAYFLJ010000077.1:0-6657 GCA_964343985.1 uncultured Thermoflexus sp. | reverse complement strand
ACACGTGGTCCGAGGCTGGAATGTCGAAGCAGGCCGCTGACCTGTACCTCGGCGCAATCAAGACCAGCCTCAACAGCCCGAACATGATGCTTGACCTGCGCGTGCCGAACAACCAGTACTACCAGCAGGTGGTGCTCGACACGATCGTGGCGCAGTTCATGGCGGGTGAGATCGGTCGTGACGAAGCCATGCAAATGATCTTCGACAAGTGGGAAGAGAAGACCGAGGAGCTCGGGCGCGACAAGCAGCTCGCCGTTTACAAGGCGACGCTTGGCGTGACGAAGTAGTCGATCTTTCCCGCGCGACCGACAGGGGGCGTCACGACAGTCTGTCGAGGGCGCCCACCTGATTGATCGCGCACCGTCCTACACACGCACCTTCGCGCCGCGGCGCCGGCTCCCCCTGCCGGATCCGCGGCGCGCCGGTATTCACCCCGGTTCGGCCACGCGCCCGTTCCCAGACCCGAGACACCGTCTCGGCGACGCCCGGCGCGCAGGCGGCGCGAACCAGTTGACACGACCACGCGGAGACCACCGATGACGGTGACGCTTGGCGACCACGCCGGGTCCGGGACAGGTGGCCAGGCGTTGGCTTCCCGGCCGCGGCCCCGGCGAACCATTACGCAACGGATCGACGCCTTGACGGGAAGTCTCTTCCTGTGGCCATCGATCTTGATCATCCTCGGAATGGGCATCTTCCCATTCGTCGCGTCGATTTATCTCTCACTCACCCGGTTCGAACTCGCGAAGGGCGGTTTCAAACTCACGTGGGTCGGCCTGCTCAACTACCGGAAACTCATTACCGGTAGCGAACGCCTCCACTTCCTTGGCAAGCTCGGCGATCCTGATCTGCTTGGATGGGTACTGATCCTTGCGGTTGCGGGTGGAGGGCTTGCACTCCTTTGGAGTCGTTGGCGTGCCAACGAGGCGACGATTGGCAGTTCCATCTCGTTCCTGATTGCCCTTGGCGTGGCCGTCGGATTGACGTGGCTCGTCGCAAGTACGGTCGCCACCGGTGCCCGCGCCGGATCGCTCGTTGTCACCATCATTTACGTGGTCGTGGGAATCACCTTCCAGTATCTGATCGGGCTCGGCCTCGCGCTGCTCTGCACGATGAAGTTGCCGGGCAGACGCTTCTTCCGGGTGGTCTTCCTCCTCCCGATGATGATCACGCCCGTTGGGGTCGCGTACATGTTCCGCATGATGGCGGACACCGCCAAAGGTCCGTTGCAACCGCTCTGGGCGATGGCCGGGCTTTCGAACTACTCATGGACGAACGATGCGTGGGGCGCACGCACGGCGGTGATGATCGGGGACGTGTGGCAGTGGACACCGTTCATGTTTATCGTGCTTGTCGCGGCGCTTGAGGGGCAACCGACCGACCCAATCGAGGCGGCGCGCGTCGACGGCGCGAACGACTGGGATATCTTTCGGTTCGTCACGCTCCCATCCATCTTGCCGGTCAGTACGAGTCTCGTGCTCATCCGCATGATCGAGGCGTTCAAAATCGTTGACCTCCCACGCGTCCTCACGAACGGGGGGCCGGGTACCGCGACCGAATCGCTGACGCTTCATGCGGTCATCATCTGGCGCGCGCTCGACTTCGGCGGCGCCACGGCCGTGTCGTTCCTGTTGGTTGCCCTCGTCACCGTGGTGGCAACGGTCTTCGTGAATGTGGCGCGCGCGCGCACGACGGAGGCGGTATGACGTCGCAAGTCTCAAGTGCGCGCCCCGGGCGGACCCGCAACCTCGGCGACCCATCGCCGCTTCAGATGGTGGCGGCCTACGGCATCCTTGCGGTCTGGGCGACGGTCGTCCTGTTCCCGTTGTACTGGGTGGTTGTGACGTCGGTGAAGTTGCCGGTAACGGTGAACACCGGGCCGTTCTACATCCCGTGGGTCGACTTTACGCCGTCGCTGCACGCATGGGACTACATCTTGAACACGCAACGCGACACGACGTTGCGCCCGTACCTCAACACGATTATCGTCGCGACGACGAGTACCGTGATCGCGTTGTTTATCGGGTCGGCGGCAGCGTACGCATTGGTGCGCTTCAAGTTCGCGCCGAAGACGGGCCTGATCTACCTATTCGTCGCATGTATCGGCGGCACGGTCGCGATCACCTCGTTCGACGTCTCGTGGCAGTTGGCCGGTGCCTCGATGTTGGCGGTCTACCTGCTCCTCGCGGTGACGTTGCGCGGGTGGTTCACCAAGACGATGGCCAATAGCGATATCGCGTTCTGGTTGATCTCGCAACGCATGATGCCGCCGGTCGTCGTGATCCTCCCGATCTACGTCATGTTCCAACAGATAGGACTGCTCGACACCTACACGGCGCTCATCGTGGCGTATGTGTCGGGGAACCTGCCTATCGTGGTCTGGTTGATGCGCGACTACTTCCAATCCGTGCCGATCGAATTGGAGGAGTGCGCGGCGATCGATGGCGCATCCCGCCTGCGGACGTTTTGGACGATCGTATTGCCACTGGCCGCCCCTGGCCTTGTGGCGACCTTCCTCTTCGTCCTCGTCTTCGCGTGGAACGAATATCTGCTTGCGCTCTTCCTGTCGTCGTCGCAGGTGCAGACCATGCCACTCGTGGTGGCGGCGCAAAGCGGAACGCGTGGGACCGAATGGTGGTACATGTCGGTCGTGATCCTGCTGATGATCGGCCCCGTGATTGCCATGGCAATCGCTTCGGAACGGTTCATCTCGCGCGGTCTGTTGGTCGGAGCGGTCAAAGGCTAGATGCGAACGAGGCGCCGTGACGACATGGTCGCGGTGCCTCGTTCAATCAGGCGAAGCGATAGGCGCCCTAACTGGAATGGCGCTCTCGCCAGGCAAGGGCCTCCTGCTTGGCCGTGATGCTCTGGTCAAAGTCCATCACCGGCACGATCTCGAACTCATATGCCGGAAACGTGAGCGCGAGGACGTGCATCGCGTGGGCGTCGTCGGTCTCAAGGAAGGCGTACCCGCCGAAACCGTCGAGGCGCGAGACGGCGGCGGTGATGACTAAGCTCTCCGGCCACTTGAGCGGATCCCACAACGCCTTTGCACGATCCTGCGCCGCTTCGTAGTCTGCCGGCGATCCCATCGGCCGTTCGCGCCACGACAACATGAATTGCATCGGTCTTCCTCCTTGCCGTCGCGCGGCGCGCGTGCCTAGTTGGCGTGCAAGACGTCGTTCAGGACGACTTGGTTTCGCTTCGCCACGACCTCGATCGCTCCGTCTTGACTGTTGCGTCGAAAGAGGAGATCGTCCTGGCCAGAGAGTTCGATGGCCTTGACGACGCTGCCGTGCGGGAGGCGGACCTTTGCGCCGGCGGTGAGGTAGAGACCAGCCTCGACTGTGCAACCGTTGCCGAGGCTAATGCCGAGACCGGAGTTTGCCCCAAGCAGGCAGCGTTCGCCGACACGGATGACCTCACGCCCGCCGCCGGACAGCGTGCCCATGATGGAGGCGCCGCCACCGACGTCGGACCCATCGCCGACGACGACACCGGCGGAGATGCGCCCCTCAACCATCGAGGTACCGAGGGTGCCAGCGTTGAAGTTGCAGAAGCCTTCGTGCATGACCGTGGTGCCGGGACTCAGGTAGGCACCCAGGCGAACCCGATCGGCGTCGGCGATACGCACACCAGAGGGCACGACGTAGTCGGTCATGCGCGGGAACTTATCGACGCCGCTGACGCGTACGTGTCGGCCGACGGCACGGGCGCGCATCGCGACGCGGTCAAAGGTCTCTGGGTCGTACGGGCCGGCATCGGTCCACGCAACGTTGTTGAGGAGGCCAAAAATACCGCCGAGGTTCTGCCCGTGCGGGGCGACCTTGCGCGATGACAACAGGTGCAGGCGCAGGTACACGTCGTGAGCGTCGGCCGGGGCGTCGGCGAGGTCACCGATGAAGCAAACCACGACGGTGCGCGGGATGGCGACTAGGTCGGTCGACGGCGGCGATGCCAGAACGTCGCGCGCCATCTGGAGGGCTTCGATGTTGGCGTGGCGCTTGCCATCGCCGGCAAAGGGCGCAAACCACGCCAGGGCGTGTTCGACCTGATCAAGCGTCAGGGCATATGTCGCGGACCCACCTGTGTGCTCGGTCACGAGGGCGAGGACGGCGGCCGACCCGTGGTTTTCGTCGCGGTTGGGGACGGGGAACCACGTGTCGAGGACCTTTGCGCCGGGCACGGCACGCCCGGGTTCGTCCCAATCGGCGATGGCGTGACTGGCAATGCCGACCCCAAAGGCGGCGGGTCGCCGGAATCCGTCGCGCGCCTCGATGGATGCTATGGCGGCGCGGAAGTCGTCCATCGTTGTCGGAGGGTGCGTGAGGTCAATGGTCATCGTGGGAATCTCCGTGTCGGGATAGTTGGCCAACGGGGGGCAGACACCCCTCGTCTCAGGCGAAACAGTGGTGACGATGTGTTGGCCACGAGATCAGAGGACGCGATCAAGAGTGGCTACCGCCTCCGTGCAGGTTTCGAGGGAAGGAACGAACGCGAGGCGCACATACTCGCTGCCCCGAGGGCCCATGAAACTCCCGGGGAGGACGACGATTCCGTGATCGAGGAGGGTCGCGGCGAAGGCGGTTGCGTCGCGCCCGGGCACGTGCTCGGGTACGCGAATCCACAAATAGAAGGCGCCTTGGCTCGCCTCGACATGCAACCCTTTGCGGGCGCAAAGGTCGAGGAAGAGGTCCCGACGCGCGGCGTAGCGTGCGCGTTGGGCCTCAACGTGTGCCTCATCGTTCCACGCCGCAATCGCCGCGCGTTGCACAAACTCGGGCGTCGCCACCCCAATGCGTGGGCGCACGTTTCGCATCGCCGCGATGACCCGCGCATCGCCAGCGATCAAGCCCGACCGGTAGCCGGTCATGTTGCTGCGCTTGGACAGCGTGTTGATCGCGATCGCCCCGGTGAAGTCAGCGTCAGTGCACGCCTCAAGGATGCCCGCCGGCGGCGCCTCGAACCACAGCTCGCTGTACGCCTCATCGGAGGCCACAAGGAAGCCGTAGCGATCCCCGAGGTCAAGCGCCCGTCGGTAATGGTCGCGCGGGGCGACGGCACCGGTCGGGTTGTGGGGCGAGTTCAGCCAGAGGATTGCCAAACGTCGACCGACCTCCGGAGTGATGGCATCAAGATCGGGCAACCAGTCGGCACCGAGTGGGATCGGGAAGACGTCAGCGTGGTGCAGGAGGGCGGCGTCGCCGTACACCTGATACGCCAACTCGGGGATGGCGATGAGGTCGCGACGTCCGGGTGTGCCCGGCGCATCCACCACGAGGGAGGTGAGGTTGTAAAGCGCCTCTTTGGCACCGTTCGCGGGCATGACGTGGCGGTCGGGGTGGGCGGTGACGCCGAAGCGCCGACGCAGCCACGCGGCGATGGCCTCCCGCAAGGGGGCGATACCCGCCGCGGTGGGATATCTGCTTGATGGCGTGACCGCCGCGATCAGTGCCTCACGGATGAAGGCGGGGGTGTCGTCTTCGGGGTCACCGACACCGAAGTTGATGACACGCGTACCCTGCGCGGCGAGTTCGTCTTGGCGGGCGCGCAGTTGGGTGAAGGCGTACGGCTTGAGGCGGTTGATCGCGCCGTTGAGGGCGACCTCGCGGGTGGCACCCGGCACGGCAGGCATGTCGGCGATGATACCCGCGCCGTGAAGGCGCCCTGCGCGGCACGGGCGCGTGCGTTCCCCATTCCCTCGTGGGGCATGGAGGCCAGGGGGTTAGGCCGGTCCTTACTCACTCCCCTCTCCCGCCTGGAGGCGCCCCGCTTGCGAGGCGCGGGGTTGGGTTGGCGGGAGGGCGGCACGCAGGCGATCCAACACGTCGGTCGTTCGGAGCGATCGCTCAAGCGTGACGGCAAGATGCGCCCGCAAGGCAAACTCAATATCTCGCACGTCCCGTTCATCAAGGCGTAGGCGCGACGCGAGCGCAAACCCCTCGGTGCGCAAGAGCCGCATGGCCTTGATCGCGTTCACGGAAATGGTCCGGCATGCACTGTCACCCCGCGCGCACCGCGGGCAAAGGGTGCCGCCGGCAGCGGCGCTGATGGAGTTTTCGACCGGTTGGAGGCGCTCCATGCATCGCACGCACACGTACAACTCGGGCGCGTATCCGAGTGCGCCGAGGATTTTCAGTTCGGCGGCCCGGGCGGCGAGGCGCGCGGCGGGGCCGGTCGCGGCGTCGGGATCCGTCACCTCGGCGGGCGGTACGGCGACGGCAGGTGCACCTTCGGGCGACGATGGCACTGCGATCCCAAGCCGGTCGAAGTAGCCGAGGGCACCCACAAGGACATCGAACAGGACACGGCTTTCAGGGCCATCGTGGCGCTCTTCCGCGAAGCGATCGACAAGTTCCGCGATGTACGACGCGTACGCCGCTTTCCAGAGATCGCCACGAAGGGAGGGAAACGGATCGCGCACCTCTGCCTGCGTGACGATGTCGAGTGAGCGACCGTGGGCGAGCAGCACGTCGACGCGCGAGAACAGTTCCACATGACCGGCGAGGCGGCTCTTCATGCGCCGCACGCCCTTGGCTACGGCGCGGATCTTCCCATGGGTGGGTGTGAAGAGGGTGAGGACGCGATCGGCCTCGCCGATATTGTGGCGGCGCAAGACGACGGCGTGGGTGCGGTAGATGCGTTCGGTCGGCATCG
>CAYFLJ010000076.1:0-6800 GCA_964343985.1 uncultured Thermoflexus sp. | reverse complement strand
CGTTCAATCGCGGTTGCCTCAGAGAACGCTGCGGCGGCGAACAGCCGGATTGCCGACGCCGACATCGCTTCAAGCATGAGCGAACTCGTGCGTGCGCAGATCCTGCAGCAGGCCGGTATCTCGGTCCTTGCTCAGGCGAACCAAGCACCGTCACTGGTGCTTCAGCTGCTCAAGTAGTCGGTTCGGGGCGCGCGGTTCGAGGTGCGGGCTGCCACCTTCGCCACGACCGACCGCATTCGCGGTCGCCCCACCGCCCCCTCAGGCGCCGGTTCATCTCCGGCGCCTTTTCCGTCTCCGTCGGCCTTCGTCGTCACGCTCCGGTGGCTTGCGCGTTCGGTCACAGTGCGCGGGTGGCGACGACGTCGCTCAATCAGGGCACGGTTTGCCGTTCGTGTCGCGCAGTGACCAAAACCGCGGTTGGTCACACCGTTGGGGGTCTCGAGTGTCGGCGACCTCGTGTACACACGAACCGAGGCGGGGCGGGCGATCACTTATTCACCGCCAAACCGTCAGTGCGACGGTCGGTCGCGTGTCTCTACGATCAGACTTCTTACGATCAGACTTCTAATGAGGGGAACTGCAGCGAAGTGCGAACCCGCACTCGCCGCACTCTTGGGCGTGAGAACGGCGGTCGCGACCACGTCCGGTCACCGTAGACGGTCGTGCAGCCGTTCACGTTGACGAATTGGCCGTGACGCGGCGGATTGAACAACGCGACCGCCGAGACGTGCGACTCCCGGCGCGTCGCTCATCGAACGCCGCGGATTTGAATCGACGTCGCTGTGATCTGCGAGATGGTGATTTGCGCGTTCGCGTGACGCTCATGGCAAGCGCCCAACCGGTGGGGTAGCCTCTTCGGCCCTAATGCCCCCAGCTTGGGAACCGTGCAGATGAACTTGACGCACCCATTCCGCGTCAATTCCCGATGTCATGGGTCACACCGGTGCGGGATGCGGGGCGCGCAGTATTGGGATCACCGGTCGCTCCGAGAGTGCGGACCAATGCTGACTGCGCGCCCGACGACCGTCCACTACCATTCGCAGTGCGCCAGTGACATAACATCCGAGACGGCATCCGTGACCGTCTGGTCGTCTGGTGCAACGCGCACATCGCAGGAGTGAGCACGGACGATGGCAGGCCCGGATCGTGCTGAACCCGTTGATCCAGAAGGCACTCACGGGGGACGCTCGGAGCCGCACGGTCAGGTCGTGCCTGCTGCGTATGCTCCGCCGGCGATTCATGTTCCGACACCGTCTGATGACCTCGATCATCAGATCACGGCACTTGACACCGCCCTCACCGTGCCGGGCCTCTCATCGACTCGACAGTCTCAACTCGCCACCGACCTCTCGAACCGCCTCGCGGATCGCTTTCTGGTGCGCGGCGACCGTGAGGACT
The DNA here is from genome assembly GCA_964343985.1 of uncultured Thermoflexus sp. Lineage (GTDB taxonomy): Bacteria > Chloroflexota > UBA11872 > UBA12225 > UBA12225 > CAILQO01. The sequence continues at coordinate 5,402 of CAYFLJ010000076.1, read as the reverse complement.
TGAACCGCGCGATCGCTCTCGCCGAAGGTGCGCTCACGGACGATGCAGCCGCACCGTTTGCCGGGATCGTGGCCCGGACGAACTTGGCAGGTCTCCTCGGAGAGCGATTCCGGCTCGATGCCGACCAACCGGACCTCGACCGGGCGATTGCGCTGCAGCGCGAGGCACTCGACGTAACCGACCCTGCGCATCCGGTGCGTGCGGTCCTACTCGCGAACCTCTCCGCCTCTCTTGATGTGCGCCATGTCTCGCGCGGCAACCCGGCCGACCTCGACGAGGCAATCACGACCGCTGAAGCGAGCCTTGGCCTCGCCGAGGACCGATCGCCAACGCACACCAATCAGGCAGACACGCTCGCGGGTTTGCTCCTACGACGTCATGCGATTGCGGGTGACGACGGCGACCGCGCTCTCGCACTCGCTCTCCGCGAAGGTGTCAACGACGCCACCTCAGACGCTGATCCGATGCGCCCTTCCCGACTCGCTGGCCTCGCCGCCGCGCTCGTCGCGCCTCCAATCGGTGCGCCAGTGATCGGCGACCTTATTCGCGCGGTCGCGCTTGCCGAGGAGGCCAGCGAGCTCAGCGCGCCGAACGACGCCCAACACGGTGCAATCTTGGCGGTCCTTGCGGAAGCCTTGTTCGAGCTCCACACCGCAGACGCGCGGCGGATCAGTGTGGATCGTGTCCTCGCGGTTGCCGAAGCGGCCCTAGCCTATGCACTGCCGGCATTCGCTCGCCCGACCGCAATCGTCGCGCACGCCAGAGCCGCGGGCGAACGAGCACGAAGCCGTGGGCCGGTATCGGATCTCGCGCGGATCCGAACGGTCGCGATGTATGCAATTCCCATGGTTCCAACGTGGCACCCTGCAATTCGCGCATTGCACACGATCGCTGGAGACGCGTCATTCGCGTCGTACGTTGCGACCACTCGACTGAGCGACCTCGACGACGCGAAATCGTCGCACGAGGCGGCGCTCAACGCCACACCAAGCTCGCATCCAGACTATGGTGGTCGATTAGCTGCGATCGCCGCCGTGGCCTTGGCTCGCCATCTCGCGATCGGCAGAGAGTCCGACTTGGACGAGGCGATTCAGCTCGCCAAACGCGCCGCGGAAATGTGTGCGAAAGAAGGCAACCGGCGCGCCCACGCACTCGTCGTCGTTGCCGCCGTCCTCGGTGCGCGTCACGAGGCGACCGGGAACCTGGCCGACATCGAACGCGCTGTCGCGTTTCGCGACGAGGCGATTGCCATGATGCCGGTCGGTGCGCCCAACCGCGCAGCGGCGATCCTCGGGCTTGCCCAGGCACTCGGCGACCGATTCGTCGTCCGAGGTGAAAGAGACGACCTCGACCGGGCAATCGATTTGGCGCGACTGGTGTGCGAGTCGTGGCGAGACGACGTCGGTCCGCACGTCCCTGAAGCCGGCTGGACGCTGGCATGGTTGCTCCGCCAGCGAGATCGCGCGACAAACCACCCCGGAAGTCGGGGTGAGCAGCGGGTCGTCTTGAAACACGCGCTCAACGCCACCCTCGCACTCGCTGACGATCTGGGAACAATTGACCCTGCCTTGCGAACGTCGACGGTTGATCGGTTTCGACACCTTGCCGTCTGGTTGCGCGAAGCACTCGAACCAGATGCACCACGCCCAACCGCTGGCGGACGTCGCGTTGAGCGGCTCGACTTGGCACGCGTCGCACGCAGCGTGACGCGTGAATGGGAGCTCGAACGACGCGATCACGCGTCGCCATGAAATCGGGGAAACCCCCGACGCTTGCCCCGAGTGCGCGATGTAGATTGACGGTAGGACACCGATGACGGTGATCCAGAACCGAGCGGGAAAGGGGGACCGACATGAGACGGTTCTTCCATCTGAACCTTCAGGCCCTTTACGGGGTCATTCAGGTGGATCGCTAGCGCCCGCGCAACCGAGGCCCGGCCCCGTACCTCCTCGATGGGGTCGGGGCCTCTTGGTTTCAAACGCAATCGACCAACCCGAACCAACCGCACGTCAGATCTGGCGCGTCGCGAACCCACCAACGGCCGAATGCCTGCCTCGGCTAAGTCAGTCGGAATATCGCCACGTCGTGCGGACTCGAACGCAGTCGTAATCTCGCCGCTCGACACCGTTGGGCGACTGTCGCCCCAATTTTCCCGCACCCTCACCGAGTTGATCGCAGCGACGCACCGCCCACCATCGATCCGTAGACCCGTCGCACCTGCTGACGTCGAACGATCGTCATCCAACCTCGTGCACCACCCCATCAACCCGACGGACCATTCGTACGACGCTGGTGGCGCGTGCGCTTCACCTTGAGGGCTACCCTTCGTAGTGCTTGGAGGGAACGATGGCCGGAAGCGCAGCGGATGTAACTCTCGCGATTGTCGGGTGCGGCGGAATGGGGAATCGCCATCTCCGCGGGCTTGTCGAATACGCGCGCCTCGTCGCCGGCACTGGAAACTATCCCCGCTTCCGACTTGTCGGCGCCTGCGATCCCAATGATCGCAACGCAAACCTGCTGGCGGATGCTGCGGAGGCAACCTTCGGGTCGCGCCCGACTCCATTTGCATCGACTGATGCCCTCATCGAGGCATTTCCGAACCTCGACGCCGTCGACATCACGACCGAACCAAGACTGCATGCATCCATTGCGATCCGGTTCCTCGAAGCCGGCATGCACGTCTTGGTCGAAAAGCCCATGGCCCTTACCGTTTCGCAGTGCAACGCGATGGCGCGCGCCGCGAAACGTGCCGGTCGCGCCCTCTGCGTTGCTGAGAACTATCGATTCGACCCATTAGTCCGCCTCACGCGCGCCCTCTTGGATACAGGGGTGATCGGGAAACCGACCCTCCTCCTCGACCACTCAGTCAGTAGCGGCGGGCGAATCGTCATCACCCCATGGCGACATAAGCGACTGTACGGGGGCACGTTGTTGGATGTCGGCGTTCACAATGTGGACCTCATGGCGTACTACCTCGGGCGAGTGGAGACGGTGAGCGCCCGGGTGTCTCTTCTCGACACGGTGCGCGTCGGCGTTCGTTCACAAGGCGCGACCGGCCCCGGCGTGGCCGAGTCACCAGGGGCAATCTATGCCGTTACGAATGCAAACCTCGCCGTCGAGGACACCGTTACTCCAGACATCGAAGACACCGCCCTTGCCACACTCGAACTGTCTGGCGGTGTGCTTGGCCATTGGACGCTAAGCCACGCCGGCCACGGTGGGGCATTTGGACACAAAGCGATTTATGGCGCGCGAGGTTCAATGGAACCGGCACCGCCACGCACAGGCACCGGGCCGACAGTACTTGTCGACGGATCGGCCTCCCCGCTTGACATCGAGGCACAACTCGCCCTCATCCCTGACTTCGCAGTCGATGAAGCAACGGCCCGTCTGTTCGGCGGCGAACGCCTTGGCGCCTACCAAATCGAAGCGATCAATATCGACCGCAAGATTCAGGCCGCGGTCTTCGCCGACTTCGGCAACGCCATTTCGACCGGGCGCCCCCCCGAAGTCGGTGCCGACGAAGGCAGGCACGCGGTCGCGGTCGTTAATGCTCTCTTCGAGTCGTCGAGGATCGCGCGCGCGGTTTCGGTGTCCGACGTGGAGGCCGAGGACCCTGTCGTCTCAGGATGGCAATCCGAACTCGACCGAGACCTCAACCGCTGACATCCAATAAGCGCGCGTGGCTCCCATCTCCACGGTTGACCGCGCAACGGCGCCCGACTACGATGGCCACAATCGATTTCGTCTGGGTATGTACCGACCGAATATCGGGAGCGGCGCGTGGGGGTGTGTCGCCCGCCGCCGTTGAAAGGGGACTCCTTCGTGCAACGGTCGCGCCGGGCATTCCTATCCAGCACATCACGCGTCGCAGCGGGCGCCGCCTCGCTCCCTGCATTGCTTTCGCTTGCAGCCTGCGGCGGCGATTCTGGGACCGCGCAAGCGCCGGTCAAACTCAAGCAGGCGGTGAGTCTGCAGTACTGGTCGATTCTTGGCGGTGCTGATGGCACGCGCATGCATGACATGACGACTCAGTACACGAAGGAACAACCCCTCGTCAAAATCGAAGACGTACAGGGTGTTGACAATTTTCTCGTGAAGTTTGTTGCGTCCGTCGTTGCAGGGAGCCCTCCGGACATCGTGTGGATTCGCCAAACCTACATCGCAGGCTTCGTTGAGAAGGACGCACTACTACCGCTTTTGCCGAAGGAACTTGATCAGGTCGGGTTGAAGGCAGACGAGTTCGACCCGGTCGTGTGGAAGGCCAGCGAGTACAAGGGCAAGCGGTACACCGTGCCCATGGATATCCATGGCTATCAGTTCTTCTACCACGAGTCGATGGTGCGAGATGGTGGCGTCGACCCGGCGAAGGTCCCAACGACTTGGGCAGAGTGGCTCGATTGGGCAACCCGCCTGACAAAAGATGACAAGCGAGGCGCAACGGTCCCGTACTCCGGTGCCGGCATAAACTGGTTCTTCCATGGATTTCTGAAGCAGGCTGCCAAGGCGAACGTCGGTGGTGCCTCCACCGCGGACTTCTTTACCGCCGACGGCAAGAAAGCGAATTTCAACAATCCGGCTGGAGTTGAGGCGCTCCAGGTCATGGCCGACGTCTTTAAGCGGTGCAATCTTCCTTTCCCTGACGGCGTCGGCTCGCTCGACCTGTTTGAGCAGAAGAAACTCGGCAGCATGATCAACGGGCCGTGGAACCTAAATCGGCTCGCCGACCCGAAAGGCCCGGCGGCGGCCGATTTGCGCGTGGCATTTTCGCCGCAACGGGACCCTAAAAACCCGTCGTGGTGGGCGCAAAGTCATCAGGTCGCGCTTGCAAAGCCGGCAAAAGTCGACGACGACAAGCGCGCCGGGTCCTTCGACTTCATCAAGTGGCTAAACGATCACATCCTTGAGTGGTCGAAGGCAGGACAGCTCCCGGCCAATAAGAAGGTGCTTGCGTCGGACGCATATCAGAAAAGCGACTTACTCGTTCACAAGCACTTGAAGGTCTGGGAGAAGAACTTGGCCACGGCCGTATTTATGCCACTTCATCCCAAGCATGTTGAAGTCGAAAACGACCTGCCGCCGATCCTCGAAAAGGCGATTCGCGGGCAAGTTTCGGTTCAATCGGCACTGGCAGATGGCGAGACTCTCGTCAACAATATTCTTTCGAAATAAATGCACATCGGGTGGGCCGTCGGCGCGGCCCGCCCGAAACGCTCGACCGACTGACAGTTCCCGGACCCACGTCGCGGATCTACGATCTGATTCCGTGAGCCACGATGCGCGGCGTCAGCGCCCTCGATGAACCGGTGGCACTGCTTCGTCGTGCCATGCGTGGTCGGCGCCCTCAAAGCGTGCGGGTCACCCGGCAGACCCGACCACGTACTCGAGGTCAAGGGCCTCGT
>CAYFLJ010000075.1:0-6830 GCA_964343985.1 uncultured Thermoflexus sp. | reverse complement strand
TCAACGAGATCAGCGCGCATCCCCTCCTGACAGCATCGCAAGAGGTGGAGTTGGCACAGCGCATCGAATGCGGCGACGAGGCGTCCCGCCATCAGTTCATCACCAGCAACCTGCGCCTCGTGGTTGATATCGCCCGCAAGTACGGGAGGCGTGCGTCGCTCCCGTTCGAGGACCGTATCCAAGAAGGCAACATCGGCCTGATGCGGGCCGTCCAGAAGTTCGACTGGCGGCGCGGCTTCCGGTTCTCAACGTACGCGACCTGGTGGATCCGTCAGGCAATCAGCCGCGCCATTGCCGACCAAGGGCGCGTCATCCGCCTGCCGGTGCACATCGCCGAGTCGATTGCGCGGGCCAACGCCGCGCGTCAGCGGCTCACCCATGCACTCGGCCGCGAACCGCTCGACGCCGAGATTGCCGACGACCTCAGCGTCGATGTGGCCCGTGTGCAGGAATGGTTCCATGTGTCGGAGCGGGCACGATCGCTCGAGTCACTGGGGACAGAACTCGAACCACGGGTCAACGACTGGGACGCGGACGACGCGGACGACGCGGACGACGCCGCGACTTGGATCAGGGTGGCGGAATCGTGGTGCGAACCGACTCCGTGCCCTGACGAAACGCTCCAGCCACAGTTCCAATCGGAAGAACTCGACCGCCTGCTCTCACTCACCCTCGATGCCCGTCAGCGTTGCGTCATCGACATGCGCTTTGGACTGGGGTATCACCGGTCGTTTTCGTTGGAGGAGATTGGGAAGACCCTCGACCTGACCCGTGAACGCATCCGCCAAATCGAGGGGCAAGCCTTGCGCAAACTGCGCACGTCGGCGGTGAGCGCCCTCTTGAGAGATTGCCTGACGGGCTAACCGGCTCGGGAGGGGCCTTCACGGTCGCGAACGGCAGATTGTGAGCGATTGACCAACAACTGCAACGCGTTGTTAACAGCGCGATGTCACTCGCTTGGCTACAGTGAGACCTGACAAGACGACGGGGGTTAAAAGGCTACGCGTGCCTTTCCCCGGTGTCTAGTTCGTCAGTCGGTTGACACGATTGACGCGTGCAATGACGCACTCCGCTCCGGGCGCCACCTACCGCCCCGGACGGCCGTACACCAAGGAACGAGTTCAAATGGTTGCACCTGCACCCGTGAACAGGCCGACCACCCGTACCCCACGTACGCGTGCGGCAGCGTCAACGAAGACGACCACCCCAAAGACGACCACCCCAAAGACGACCTCCCCAAAGTCGACCTCCCATCGACCGCGCGTCGTCGCGCAACCAGTCAGCGAACCTACCGTCACGCCGACCACCTCGGCACGCGTGTCGGCCAACGAGATCATCCCGGGCTTCAAGGATATTGTCGAACGCGGGCGTGAAGTTGGCTACGTCAACCTCAGCGACATCTACGACCTCTTCGAGGAGGAGGGCGAAGATTTCGACGAGGCACGCCTCGTGCAAGTACGAATGCGTCTCGAGTCGCTCTCGATCGAACTGGTCGAGAACGACGCCGAAATCTCGCCAACGCAAGAGGGTTTCGGCAACGACCATGTTGAAGTTCGTCCCGAGGCCGAGTCCGGCGCGATCCAAGCCGACCCGGTCTGGCAGTACCTCAAGGACATTCATGACATCCCGTTGCTCAACGCTGCGCAGGAAATCGATCTCGCCAAGCGCATTGAATCCGGTGACGAATCGGCGCGTCGCCAGTTCACCACCAGCAATCTGCGCCTCGTCGTCAGCATCGCCAAGCGCTACGTCGGGCGCGGCCTCTCCCTCATTGACCTGATCCAAGAGGGCAACATTGGCCTCATGCGCGCCGTCCAGAAGTTCGACTGGCGCCGGGGCTTCAAGTTCTCGACCTACGCCACTTGGTGGATCCGTCAGGCGATCACCCGTGCGATCGCCGATAAGGGGCGCACGATCCGCCTTCCCGTCCACGTCTCTGAAGCACTGACGAAGCTCAATGGCGTGCATCAGCGTCTGACGCAGGCCCTCGGTCGCGAACCCTCTGACGAAGAGATTGCCCTTGAACTCGGCCTCGACGTGGCTCGTGTCCGTGAGACTCGTTTGGCATCGCGCCCCACCTCATCCATTGATCAGCCGATGGGCGACGAAGACGAGGCAAGCGTTGCCGAGTTCGTCAACGACCCGAACGCCGGTCCGGAGGAGATCATTCAAGACCGAATGCTTCGGGAAGAGGCGGACCGCATGATGGGTCGCGTCTTGAACGAACGCGAGAAGCGTGTACTCGAAATGCGCTTCGGCCTAGGCGACCGTCAGGTGCTTTCCCTCGAACAGATCGGTCGTGAACTCGAACTGACCCGCGAACGTGTCCGTCAGATCGAGGCGCAGGCCCTGCGCAAGCTCCGCGATCCAGAAGTGAGCGCTCGCCTCCGCGACTGCCTCGTCATGTAGGACGCAGCAACCACGCCCAACACGGCGTCACGCTAATCACGGTAAAGAACACCCGCTCCCATCTACGGGGCGGGTGTTGTCGTTTGCCCGGCCGACGCGTTTGCCGTCGTCGGCGCCACCCCGCCGGCAAAGCGTCCAAGCGCTTCAACGACGTCGGTGGGCACAACCCACTTCTGTGCCGGGCCACCGGCGATTGCCCGCACGGCCTCGAGATACTGCACGGCAATTGCCGTGGAGTCCACGTTCCGCGCGGCGCCGTACAACACCTCTAAGGCGGTCGCGAAGCCCTCGGCGCGCAGCGACGCCGCCTCGCGTTCACCACTCGCACGGAGGATCGCCGCCTCCTTCTCACCCTCGGCCACAAGGATCGCCGCTTCGCGTGCACCCTCGGACTCAAGGACCTGCGCGCGGCGTTGGCGCTCAGAGGTCATTTGCCGGTTCATCGCACCCAAAATCTCGGCCGGAGGCACGATCTCACGGATCTCGACGCTCGTCACTTGCACGCCCCACCGCTCAGTCGCATCGTCAAGCCGGACACGAAGCCGCTCGTTGATCTCCGCACGCTTCGCTAAGACATCGTCAAGATTGATATCGCCGATGACGGCACGAAGCGTGGTCGTCGCCAAGCCCTGCGCCGCGCCCGCAAAGTTGCGGACCTGCACGACCGTGAGGGTCGCATCGACCACCTTGGTGTAGATCAGGAAGTCGATGTCGATCGGCGCGTTGTCTCGCGTGATGCACGTTTGGTGGGGGACCTCGATGTACTGTTCGCGCAAGTCGATCGAGGTGGCGCTATCGATGAACGGCACCAAGAGCACCACGCCGGGCCCCCGTTGCCCGATGCACCGGCCCAATCGGAAGACCACGAGGCGCCGATACTCATCGACGATCCGGAGTGAGCCGAGAAGAAAGGTGACGACCGCAAGCGCGGCGATCACAAGCAGGATCGTCGAGGCAAGATCAACAACGGAACCCATGCGGCCATCCTAGCACTGTCCCGACCACCCCTGCCTTCCAGCCTACACTTGGCATCGGAGGGTCAATCCAGCGATGACCGCAGGGAATCGCGTCGCGCCAGATACTCAAAGCGACCCACACGACCCCACATCACCACCACAACCGGTGATCGACACCGGCATCTCGCGCCCGTCTCGGTTCGCCCGACTGCTTCTGAACCACCGGACGGCAATGTTGTCGTATGCCCTCTGGGCTAGTGTCGGCGCCCTTGGCTACACCGTCGCGGCGACGGTGGAGTTGCCGTACGTCATTGAGCGCCCCGGCCCAGTCTTCGACGTGCAAGAGAAGATCGAACCGGCCCCGCCGAACAAACACGGTGCCATCTATATGACCACCGTCATCACGTCGAACGGACGCTTGGTCTCAATCGTGCCGGCCATGATCGATCCGCGCGCCGACGTCGTACCCCGCGCCGCCGTGCGTCCGGCGAATATGTCTCCCGAACAGTACGCGCGGGTGACGACGCGCATGATGGATGAAAGCAAGATCGCGGCCCAGGTCGTCGGCCTGCGAGCCGCCGGCTACAACGTGCAACTGGAAGGCCAAGGTGCCGAGGTCCAAGAGGTACAGGCTGGGTCGCGCGCCACTGGCCTACTCATGCCCGGCGACGTGATCATCGGAGCCGCCGGCGAACCGGTAAAGGCGTCGAGCGACGTCATCGCGATCGTCCGTCGCTACCGACCGGGTGACATGCTTCCGCTAGTGATCTTGCGAGAAGGCATCCGTCGTGAACTCGCCATCCCCCTCGGCGCCGCGACCGATGACCCATCGCGCCCGCGCGTCGGCGTCGTCATTCTCACCCATACGCTTGATGTAGATTTCCCTCTAGATGTCAAGATCACGACCTCTGACGTTGGCGGATCGAGTGCAGGCTTAGCCTTCGCCCTTGGGGTATATCAGGCCGCCTCGGGTACTGACCTCACCGAAGGTCACCGCGTTGCCATCAGTGGCGCACTGACACCCGACGGTAAGGTCGACCCGGTAGCGGGGGTCAAGTTCAAGGTGTGGGCTGCCGAAAGTGCGGGTGCCGAACTGTTCATCGTTCCCGATGCAAACCGTGCCGAAGCCGAGACGGCGGCGACCCGCCTGCGCGTCGTCGGGGTCGCCACCTTTGATGACGCCCTGAAGGCGATCCGTACCTTCACGGCACGCTAAGGCGTGGGAAGGCGCAGCGACGGCGTCGGCGTGGCACCAACTGACAGGGGAGGCAACACACTTCCCATGCGGTAGCCCGTCGAAACGACGATGGCCACCACGACAACGATCACGAGGATCAGGCGATACGGCCGAGGCCGAACGACCGGCGTGCCAACCTCCTCGGCATCGCGAGACTCGAGGACCTTGCGCATGAAGGGGCGCACCGGCCCGTGAAGCGGCAAGGGGCGTGGACGTCGCCTGAAGAAGACTGTGACGCGGCGTTCGACGGCCGCCAAGACAGCCAAGGCGCCAGACACGGCGAAGGCGGTGCCCACTAGCACCGCGGCGAAGATCATCCCCGCCCGCGTCGGATCGGTGGCAAGCACCTCGAGAAAGGCGTCGATCACGTCGATTCGTTGGTGGTCGATAGCGCCGGATAGAGGGTCGCGGCCTCGACCGTACGAACGATACCCCGATGCCGGCACCGGCACGGTCTCCGACGCGTCCTATAGTGCGAACCCGCGCAACGGTCAACGATGCCGGGCACGAAGGAGGTCGCGCCGATGGGGGGCGACGCATCGCACGCGCCGCAGGTCATCATCCTCGCCGGAGGCAAGGGCGAACGGTTACGCCCGTATACCGACGACCGGCCCAAGCCAATGGTGCCAATCCTTGACCGGCCCATCCTTGAGTATCAAGTGCGATGGTTCGCCGGCCAAGGCGTCAAGCGCATCGCCATCTCGTGTGGCTACCTGGCCGAGGTCATTCAAGACCACTTCGAGGATGGCCGCCGCTTCGGCGTCGAGATTCGCTACGCCGTCGAACACGAACCACTCGGCCGCGGTGGCGGTATCAAACTTGCGTGGAACGAACTTGAGGAGAACGGCGGCCCGGTTATCGCCACCAACGGCGACATCGTGACGGCCTTCCCGTTGGCCCCAATGCTTCAAGCGCACCAGGAATCGGGGGCGATGGCCACCGTCCTCACGGTGCCATTCAAGAGCGTCGTCGGCATTGTCGACATCGAAGACGATGGGCGCGTCACCGGCTTCCGTTCCGAACCGGTTCTCCCGTACTGGGTAAATGGCGGCGTCTACGTCTTCGACCCAAAGGTTCGGGCGATGTTGCCCGACAAGGGCGACCACGAGGAGGGTGCCTTCCCCGAACTGGCTAAGAACGGGCAGTTACGGGCGTACCGCACCGAGTCGTTCTGGCGCGCGGTCGACACCGTCAAGGATATGTCGGTCGTGCGGGAGTACCTCACGCGTCGCCTGCTTGACAGCTTCCTCGGTTCTTGACATTCTGGGTTCGGGCGCGTTCCTTGGTGTGACGCGCCTGATCAGTCCCTGAACGTCCTGCCCATCCCGAACCGCGGCGCGTACGCCGAGAGATCGCCCCGGCCGTCCTTATACTCCCCGAGATCATGTTGCACGTCCTCGTGTTTGTCTCTGGGTTGACGGTCCTTGGGTGCGAGTTGACCGCCTCCCGCCTGCTTGCCCCGTACTTCGGTACGTCGCTCTTCATCTGGGCCAACGTGATTGGCCTGATCTTGCTCTATCTCACCGCCGGCTACTGGATCGGTGGGCGCCTCTCTGATCGCGCCCCAATCCGCGCGGCGCTCTACCACGCCTGCGCCTTCGCGGCGATCTTCATCGGACTGGTGCCGTACTTGGCGCGGCCGATCCTCTGGTTCTCAAGTTATGGCTTCGCCTCGGTCTCTCTCGGCATCTTCTGGGGATCCCTTCTTGGCGTCGTCGGCCTCTTTCTCGTGCCCCTCACCCTGCTTGGGTGCGTATCACCGTGGTCGGTCCGCCTCGCCGTGACCGATGTGGCCGGTGCCGGGCGCACCGCCGGTAGCCTCTACGCCCTCTCCACCCTCGGAAGCCTCGCCGGCGCGTACCTGCCGGTCCTTCTGCTTATCCCCACGGTCGGTACTGATCGCACGTTCACCGTGCTATCGGTGGCACTTCTGGTGACCTGCATCGTGGGGTTGGCGCAGGAACGCCGCACGGGCGTACCAGGCGATGGCCCTTGGCTTCCCGCGGTCCGTGCATGGACGCCTCGCCTGTCGTCAAGCTACGTGATTGCGTTGGCCCTTATCGCGGGCCTTGGGTTGCTTCCACGCGGCATCGTGCGCGCGCAACCGTACGGCGAACTCCTCTGGGAAGGGGAGAGTGCGTACAACTACATCCAAGTCGTGCGCCAAGGCACGCGCACCGATCTTGTCCTGAACGAAGGTCACGCGATCCACTCGATCTACGACCCCA
>CAYFLJ010000074.1:0-6886 GCA_964343985.1 uncultured Thermoflexus sp. | reverse complement strand
GCGAATGACCGACGCAATTGGGCCAGGCGACTGCGAGAGGTGACGGTGGGCGTCGTACCACAGATGTGCCTCCACCTCAGCACGGCTCCGATATTCGCTTCGCTCCTGTTCGCAGGTGCAGATCGAACCAATCTAGGATGTGGCGAAACCGTTCCACTCGCTGCCGTGGGCGCCCGGTCCGTGATAACTCGTGATCCGCATCTGGGACCCTGACGAACCGAACCGCATGCCCACGACGTGCCAGTGCGACATACAGCTGTTCCGCCTGTTCAATTGGGCACCGATAGTCTTGTTCAGCGTGCATGATTAGCAACGGCGTCCGAATGGCGGACGCGTAACTCAACGGCGAGTGCCTGGCAGCGATGTTCGGTGCGTCGAAAGGCGACGTGCCGAGCTGCCCTTCCGCGAACCAAAAGCCGATATCCGAGGTGCCCCCAAACGATCCAAGATTGTTTACTGCGCGTTCCGAACATGCAGCAGCAAAACGGTGATCATGCGCGACAATCCACGAAGTCAAGTAGCCCCCGTAGCTTCCCCCGATGAGCCCCATTCGGGCAGGGTCAAGGCACGGGATGGCCGAAAGTGCGAAGTCGACGGCGGCCAGAACGTCGTCCGCGTCAATTCCGCCCCAATCTTCTCGGACCGCTCGCGTGAATGCTTCAGACTTTCCGGTACTGCCGTGCGGGTTAGTGAAAACGACGGCATAGCCCGCGTTCGCGTACACCGCAAATTCATCGAAGAAGCGTTCGCCGTACTGAGCATGGGGTCCGCCATGGATATTCACTAGCACTGGAACGCTCCGGGCCTCATCTTCGCGGGCGTCCGGGGGCAAATAGATCCATACGGTAATCGGTCCCTGCGGTCGTGCCAACGAATACCGCTTCGAAACTCCAAGGGTGCACGTTTGCTGGAACGAACTATTTAGTGAGAACTTATGTTCTTCGATAAAGAGAGAATGTTGTTTACGCAGGACATGAATGGCCGGCAGCGTACGCGCATCGCTGGCGACGCACGCGACGATGTCGCCGCGCGAGGCTGACGAGAACGCGCTTATGTCTCGATTATCTCCTGCAATGGTGAAAAACGATCTGGCACCAGCGGATTCAGCCAAGTCCGGCCTCAATGCGCTAACCAAAACCGTTGCACCGTCGTCCTCGAGCGTGAAGAGAACCTCGGTGCTATCGCTCGACCACGTTGGGCGAGCCGCGCCACTCACAGCAACGTTCCGATCACCACTGTCAGCAATTGGCAGGGGGTCGCCCCCATCTGCGGACACGACCCACACGCGGGTGTGTCGACCAGTGTCAACGGGATACTTGTGGCCGGCGTACGCAAGCCACCTACCGTCGGGCGACCAGGCGGGGTACGCAGCTGGCCCAATCGCCTGAACAACGGTTCGAATAACAGGTGAACCGCCGCTCCCGATGTTAGGGGCGGCGATTTCGATCATATTCAATGACTGCGCGTTGTCGCGATCCCGGGAATCGTGCCGTGCCGATACGAATCCGATCCGAGATCCATCCGGGGACCAACATGGATCGTTGACGTCAAAGTCACCAGACGTTTGCTGCACCGCGGCCGTCGACCCGTTGACGTCGACAACAAAGAGCTGGCGTCGCGAATCGACAAACCCTTCACCATTTCGCCGGTATTTCAGTGTGTCGATCACCCGAAATGGCTTCGACGGCGAGCGGTCGCCGAGTACGAGAGGTTTCGAGTCGTTAGGCGATTCCGAAGGAACGCGTGCGATGAATGCAATTCGTGACCCATCCGGTGCCCATGCGAGTTGGGTCACACCCCCGGGTAGAGAGGTCAGCCGTAGCGCTTCGCCGCCTGCGGCCGGCATTACGTAGAGTTGCGGACGATCTGCCCCCGGCCCAAGGAGGTCTGGAGTCGGTCGCTCAGAGAGAAACGCAAGCTTCGTTCCGTTGGGTGACCACTTCGGGGAGGTGTCACGCCGTGTTCCCGACGTGAACTGAAAAGCAGGTGCTGCCAAGTCGGTGGGTGTTACCCAAATGGCGCTCACCGGTTCGTCACGCTCGAGGGACTGACGGGTCACGGTGTACGCGATCAGAGAACCATCGTGGTTCGCATCGATGTCGCCGACCCACTCGATGGTTGCAATGTCTTCCGGCCGGATAGTTAGTACTTTTGACGTGCGAACTGGCGTGTCCATGGAGCCATTCTGCCCACTTCGAGGCGCGCATGCCATCCGCCATGCAATCGGTTGCATTCGAGGGGCTAGACGGCGACACTCCTCGACACATCGGGCGGGGCGCCCAATGACCATGTCAGGAGTGCGAACGGTGGCGAGAAACAATCTTCGAGAGCGACTGCGAAACGGTGAAGTTGTGGGCGTGGTCGCGGGTCATCACTCAAACGACATGGTTGATTGGCTCGGGCAGTTCAAGCCTGATGCAGTATGGATGGAGTGTGAACACGGACCGGGCGGGTGGGACGAGATCGCGGACTTCTCACGCGCATGTGACCTCTGGGGGTGCGCGTCAATCGTCCGGGTTATGTCCGGTGACGCGGCCACAATCACACGAACGCTCGACCGTGGCGCGAGCGGCATCGTTGTGCCGCACGTGAACACACGTCAACAAGCACAAGCAGTCGCAACCGCAAGCCGTTTCGGGCCGCTTGGCTTACGAGGCATGTTTGGAAGCCGTCGGTCTTACGGCGTTGCTGATCCGCATGCCGACGCCAACGAAGAGGTCGTGACGGTCGTCCTAATTGAAGAGGCCGAAGCGATCACGAACCTTGATGAAATCCTGACTGTTGACGGCATCGATGTGTTCTTTGTTGCCCCCTCAGATCTGGCGCAGACCATGGGATACACCGGGAATCCCAATCACCCCGACGTTCAGGCAGTAATTGACCGGGCACTGGTTCAAATTCGTCAGGCGGGACGCGTCCCCGGCACCCTCGTCACTGATGGAAATCGGGAACGGTATCTCGACCTCGGTGTCCGCTTTCTGATGACAAGCTGGCTCCCTTGGGTTCAGTCCGGCCTCAAAGCATTTCACCATTCGCTGATATCACGGAATACGTCGGCGGACTGAAGTCAGATTACCTTATCTAATTCATACGCAGCAACACGCGATGATCGGTCCGACACACTTGGGAGAAAAGTTGGCAATGGATGGGCAATTCAAAGGCAAGGTGGCAATCGTTACCGGCGGAGCGCAAGGGATTGGGGGAGCCACGGCGCGACGGCTGGCTCGAGATGGAGCGTGCGTGTTGATCGCCGATATCGACGAATCTACGGCGGCAGCGAATCGCCAACGGATCATCGCTGACGGTGGCGTTGCCGAAGTTCTGCGGACAGACGTCGCGAACGCAGCCGACGTGGCGGCGATGGTGCAAGAGGCGATGCGCCGATGGGGGCGGCTTGACTTTCTGGTCAACAACGCGTTTAGTGTCGCCGGAGGTGGCTTGGACGCCGGGTCAATCAGCGGTGGCGCCGTTGAAGTGTCTGAGCTGGCATGGGACCGCGGGATGGCCGTTCTTGTCAAGTCCATCTTTCTCGGTGTTAAATACGCGGTTCCAATAATGCGCCAAACGGGTGGAGGGAGCATCGTCAATCTGAGCTCTGTCCATGGCCTCATGATGGCAGAGGGGTTCCTGGTGTATGAGGCGGGCAAGTCGGCGGTCATTGGAGTGACAAGGCAGATGGCGTGCGACTACGGAAAAGACGGGATACGCGTCAACGCCATCTGTCCTGGACACATCATGACTGAACGCCAAGGGGCACAGTGGCGATCACACCCTGACGGACTGCGCTTCTTTGAGGCCCAATATCCAATGCGCCGCGTCGGGACTCCTGACGACATCGCCGGCACGATTGCATTCCTGTGCACTGATGACGCGAGTTTCATTACAGGACAGGCAATTGCGGTCGACGGCGGGCTGACAATTCAGCTCCAGGAGAACGTCGGCGTTCGGCTCGCCAAACACATTCAGGCTAATCCAGAAACCTGGCTGCCGTATTGAAGTCCTCCGGCGACCATGTGCACCGGAGTCGTGGCAATACAAAATAGCGTACTTTCTCGAAATATTTGTATGTAGCGGAATCGGCTGACAGTTGAAGTCCTACGGTACGCCCCATGCGTTGCGTGCGACAAAGGCAATGAACCCTCACGACGGTCCACGCGTCGGGATCTCTACTCGGTACCAATCCGAACTGTTACGTCGCGTACGTCATGCGTAGCGAACAGGCCTCCGGTTGCGCCCGCAATTCCGAACCGCGCAATGGTCGGTAGACGATCGCCGGAAGAGAACAGAGGAAGACGATTAATGTCCTGACTAGCGACCGTTTCCGAATCATCTCGGGTATCTACCGAAAGTGTGCGATCCGCGAATAGCTTTATCGTGACGGAAATAGCCGTCGACGTTCCCGGGCTCGTAGAAAGCGCCTTCCGACGTGGGGACGTCGCGATGAGCTCGTAGCCGGTCGCCTCGTGGCCCGGCCCTCTAACGGAGACGGCATTAGGCGTTCGTCGTACAGTGTCAACCTTGCACGTTGGTTCACTCGATCCAAACGTACCAAAAATGTCCACAGCAACTCCAAAAATCGCACCGCGTAACCCCGAAGTGCAATACCTAGCGTAGCCGAGACTTCCGCCCCCGTAGCCCGCTGCAAACGGACCAAGGCTTGGATCCCAAAGGAAGGCAACGATTCCATCGGCAGGTGGTCCATCGGCGCGGGTTACTCGATATACAAACTGAATAGTTACTCCCGCACCGACCGGCAGGTCCCGTTCATACCTCGCGATCCCAAGTTGCATCGGCGATGCGTCCGTCAGGCGCAACCATCCGTCGCCGACCAGTTTTGCTCCGCCAGTGAGGACCCAATCGGTGGCATCCTTAGCGCCAACATTTGGAACGACAATCACGTCTCGCTGCGAGGACGTCGAATTCACTTCACCTAACTGTGGCGACACAGGCTGAGCGTCTCTGGCTGCAGCTGATGAGACGGACGTTGAGGTCGGATTCTCTACGGCAACCCATCGCGCTCCAGTTTCTAGGCGAATCGGCGCGCCAAGCAGCGTCGCATCGTCTACCACCGCACCTGACCCGCGCCCCGCGGAAATGGGGAAGTAGCGTGACAATCCGGGCGCATCCGCCGACACCCTCGAGCCTCTGGAACCCCCGATTTCCTTCACATTTCGCGGTCGGTTCCACACTCGGATTTCGTCAAAATCGCCGACAAACCCACCTCCCGACTCGACAGGAAACAGGACACCAACCGCGTCCTCGCGACGACCCCGCTCCCGAACACCAATGGCACTCACGCGGAGCGTCGGAAACGAGACGCCGTCAGTCACGACGAGAGGGCTATCGGGTGACCATGCCACCGCAAGCTGGTGCCACGAGTTTGCGGTCCAAGCGGATGCACCGCGTGCAACGTACAGTTCAATCACGTCTGATCGACCGGTCGCCATTACCCACACGTCGACACCATCAATCCAGACCCATCGAGTAAGCGGAGCATCGGGACTGGCCGTCGTTTCACCGTAAATCGTTCCCGACGGTCCACGTAAGGGACGCAACCAAACTTCGAGCGCCCAGTCACCTTTCGCCGATTCGGGCGGTCCGTTCCAATCAAACCGGACGTCCGTAGTCGTGCCGTCAACCGACACCACATACCCGCTGTCGATCGGAAGGCTTGCCTTGGCAACCGGCAGTGCTGGAAGTCTCGTCGGCGTAGGCAACGGCGACGCGACGATCATGGGCTTCGCGAGAACGGTCAGCGGAAGCGGGTCGACCGTCGGTGTACGAGTAGACAGCACCACTGAGCGAGTTTCGCTTGCCATCACCCCAATGCTAGCGTCGGGTGTTGGAGGGGAAGTGCTGTCGCGGAGGTTCGATGGCACACGAACGAGTTGCCACATAACCCATGCCGAAATGGCTACCGCAAGCGCGAGCCCGATTCGGTGTAGACCTCGACGGCTGATTGAAACTTCGACGGTGCTGCCATCTCGCGATACGATGACGTCTGGCGCCACGTTCGGCTCCGACGGTACCGATCCCGTCGGGCGACTCGGATTGCGAGTACGTCCAGACGGTTTCATTACTTTTCGTTCGAGCACGTAGACGAGGATTTGGAACGCCTATTAGCCGACGGCGTCAAATACAGACCAAGCAGCAATTACCCACGCAGAATCGTAAGACCAGCATCGATCACGATTTCTGCGCCAGTGATGTACTTGCTTTCATCCGACGCCAAGAATGAAACGAGGTCTGCAACTTCGCTTGCGTCTGCCGGTCTTCCCAAGTGCGGAGGCCATTTCTCGGGCATCTTCAGGTCCCACGTCACCTTTTCGAGATTCCGCCGATACGTTCGCTCCCCTATATTCGTCTTAATCGCGCCCGGACAAATTGTGTTCACCCGGATATCCCATCGTGCGAGTTCGCCGGCTGCCATCCGCCCAAAAATCGCTTGTCCGCCTTTCGAAGTGGAGTAACACGCGTAGCCCGGCAGCGAAAACAGTTGTGTTCCGTTTACCGAGGCGGTAATAATGATGCTGCCACCTCCCACCTCGCGCAGGTGCGGGATCACATGTTTTACCGTTAAAAACGTGCCAGTTAAGTTCGTGTCAATCGTTGCACGCCATTCGTCAAGAGTCATCTCCTCGATAGGGCACTGCATACCATTGATGCCCGCGTTTGCAAACACGGTCGTCAATGAACCAAAAGCCCGAACGGTCGCATGGATTGCGTGTTCCACCTGGGCTTCATCTCTGACGTCTGCCCCGACCGCCACGGCTCGCCCACCGTCGGCAACGATACTCGTTGCGACACGCTGAGCAGCGTCCTCCCGAACGTCAACAACTGCCACCGCTGACCCGTTCCCAGCCAATCGTCGGGCAGCGGCTTCACC
>CAYFLJ010000073.1:0-6938 GCA_964343985.1 uncultured Thermoflexus sp. | reverse complement strand
CTCCGGGAGCCGGCGGCTCCGGCAGAAAGGCAATCCACCGGCCATTCTCCACGCGGACTCGGGCATCGGATCGCAACCCATCGAGCGCCTCCGGCAGCGCGGCGCCAGTGAACCGAACGACGGCGGTTGCCACAACGGCAAGCGCGATCAGCGCGATTGCTGCGCGTTGAAGAACCACTCGTATGCGCCAAAGGGGTCGCGTTGACATTTCCGTGACGGCAAGGCTACCCGCGATTTGCGGTGGCGTATGGTTGAAGGTGAAACGCACCGAACATTCGACCATCACCTCTGGCAGTTGCCCTTCGAAGCAGGCGTGGAACTGCTTCGGTGGGCGAGGGCACCACGGCAGTTAGCGCATCGGCACCGAAGCAGCGGGAGGCACAAATGTCAGCATCACAAAACGGGCACGCAGCGCACGATACGGTCGCTGCCTGCCCGGTCGCACACGGCGCGCACACGACGACAGCCACTTCCACCACCGATTGGTGGCCGGGAACGCTGAACCTTGATATCTTGCACCAGCATGATCGCAAGACGAATCCGATGGGTGATGGGTATTCCTATCGGGAGGCCGTACAGCATCTTGACGTTACGGCGCTGAAGCACGATCTTGCATTGCTGATGACCGACAGCCAACCTTGGTGGCCTGCCGATTGGGGTCATTACGGCGGCCTGATGATCCGGATGGCTTGGCATGCGGCCGGTTCGTATCGCGTGGCAGACGGTCGGGGTGGCGCGGGAACCGGCAACCAGCGTTTCGCGCCGCTCAATTCTTGGCCGGACAATGCCAACCTCGACAAGGCTCGTCGATTGCTCTGGCCGATCAAACGAAAGTACGGCAACCACGTGAGTTGGGCCGACCTGTTCATTCTTGCTGGCAACGTTGCGTACGAGACGATGGGCCTGAAAACGTTCGGATTTTCCTTCGGGCGCGAGGATATCTGGCACCCCGAAAAGGACATCTACTGGGGATCAGAACGCGAATGGCTTGGCGCGAACCGCTATGAAGGCGACGGTGCTGATCGCGAATCGCTTGAGAACCCCTTGGCGGCCGTTCAGATGGGCCTCATTTATGTCAACCCTGAGGGAGTGGGGGGTAAGCCGGACCCGCAGCGGACCGCGCACGACATCCGCGTCACCTTCGGCAGGATGGCCATGAACGATGAAGAGACGGTTGCGCTCACCGCAGGGGGCCACACCGTCGGCAAGACCCACGGAAACGGTTCCGCGTCGAATGTCGGCGCCGCACCCGAAGCTGCTCCCATTGAGGAACAGGGGCTCGGGTGGATGAACCACGTCTCGCGCGGGGTCGGTCGCGACACAGTGACGAGTGGCATCGAAGGGGCTTGGACGACGCACCCGACACGATGGGACAACGGCTACTTCGACATGCTTCTCAATCACGACTGGGAGCTGCGGAAGAGTCCGGCCGGCGCTTGGCAATGGGAACCAACGTCAATCCGCGACGAAGATCGACCAGTCGATGTCGAAGATCCGTCCGTACGTCACAACCCGATCATGACCGACGCGGACATGGCAATGAAGGTCGACCCCGCGTATCGAAAAATTTCAGAGCATTTCCACAAAAACCCCGAGTACTTTTCGGAGGTGTTTGCGCGTGCTTGGTTCAAATTAACGCATCGCGATATGGGTCCGAAGACGCGATACATTGGGCCTGAGGTACCCGCCGAGGACCTCATTTGGCAAGACCCAGTCCCCGTCGGCACCACGCACTACGACATCGGTGCCCTGAAAACGGCAATTGAAAGCAGCGGCTTAACCGTCCAAGAAATGGTCGCGACGGCTTGGGACAGTGCCCGCACGTACCGCGGGTCGGATATGCGCGGCGGTGCCAACGGCGCCCGCATACGCTTGGCGCCACAGCGGGCTTGGGAGGGCAACGAACCACGGCGACTCGAACGGGTTCTCTCCGTTCTCGAGCCGCTTGCTCACGCCCACGGCGCGAGCATTGCGGACACGATTGTTCTTGCTGGAAACGTCGGTGTTGAACACGCGGCGAAGGCCGCGGGCTTCCACGTGGCCGTGCCTTTCGCACCGGGCCGGGGCGACGCGACTCAAGACCACACTGACATCGACAGTTTTCAGTACTTGGAACCGGTCGCGGATGGTTTCCGGAACTGGCAGAAGCAGCACTACACGGTGACGCCGGAAGAGATGTTGCTCGACCGCGCGCAACTCATGGGCCTGACTGCATCCGAGATGTCGGTCCTCGTTGGTGGTCTGCGCGTGATCGGTGCAAATCACGGAGGGTCGACTGCTGGAGTTTTCACCACACAGGTGGGTGCGCTCACTCCCGACTTCTTCACTACCCTGACAGACATGGCGTACACCTGGAAACCGACCGGTCGAAACGCTTACGACATTGTGGACCGCGCAAGTGGGGCAACGGTGTGGACGGCCACCCGCGTTGACCTCGTTTTCGGGTCGAACTCAATCCTGCGGGCGTACGCTGAGGTCTACGCGCAAGACGACAATCGGGAAAAATTCGTGCATGACTTCATTGCCGCGTGGGCGAAAGTCATGAACGCCGACCGCTTCGACCTTGAGTGATTGTCGCCACAGTATGGCGCCGTATTCCGAAGCGAGGCGATAGCCAGTGATGAAACGGGGCAGCGATGCCCCGTTTTTGATTCACATGCGCAGCGGCTATTCGTTCGTGGAACAACTAGGCTACGTCGTGACCTGACCACAAAAAGGGCGGGCGGAGGGAGAGGGATTCGAACCCTCGATACCCTTGCGGATATAGCGGTTTAGCAAACCGCCGCACTAGACCGGCTATGCGATCCCTCCGGGTCGTGCAACGAACGCGCGCTGCGCGCTTCGGAGTATACCCCGCGTGCAGTCTTCGACCTACCGGACTGGTTTGAGTCGGCGTAGGACGAGCGGCCAGGTGAGGTGCCAGAACGCGTCATTCACGTACGGGTTCAAGATGCTTGGCCATCCAACCCAGTACACCTGACTCATGACGTTGTGGTGAAAACTCTGGACAAGTGGGACGTTTGGCAGATCACGCAACCACACGTCCATCGCCTCAGGAAAGAGATCGAGCATCCGGCGGTCACCAACCGGGACTTGATTCATCTGGTCGACCACTCGGTCAAACTCTGGATCGCTCCACCGTGACCAACTGCCGCCGGCGCCACCCGCCGCCGCAGACTCGGATCCAGCATTCCGACCGTGAAACAGCGTCAAGGTGAAGTGCGGGTCAACAACGCTCGCGCCGTGTCCGTAAATCCATGCGGTCGCGCGACCGGTCCGAATCCGATCTAGCCAATCAGGTGGCTGATCGTAGGTGGCATCGAAGCCCTCAAGCCGTAGTAGCTCCGCAAGGACTGGGCCAAGGTCGGCCCACTGCGGGTGGCCAACGATTGGTACATGTAGCCGTTCACCATCGCGGGACCAGAAGCCCGACGCATCGCGACGGTATCCCATGGCATCCATCCGCTTCGCGACCTCGCGGGGTGCGTACCGATTTGACGGATATTCCCAAAGCCGATACCGAACGGACTCGAGGTAGGGCTCCAACGCACGGAAACTTGGGTACGGCAGGGCGGTTGGTTCTCCAAAGCCCTCTTGACCGACCTCAACCAAACGACGGCGGTCGATTGCAAATGAGATTGCCCATCGCAAGCGAGAGTCGTTGAACGGCGCGACACGGGTGTCGAACCAGAGCGAGAGCGGCCACCAGTCGACCGTCCCATACGGCGGCCTCCCAAACGAGTACGTCATGAGCGCCATACGCTCGCTCAAGGCCGTTCCGGATTGCGGTTTGCCGGCAGGTGCATACGCGCCGTCAAGTGAGCCGCCAGTGCGTGCACCGTCAACGCCTTCGCCGACAAGGACCCGAGCGGTGCTGTGCACCATCGTCCAGGAGTGGTCGATTTCGCCCCGAGTCATCCCCATCGCGAGACGATTTTCGTCCGCGTACGGCACGACGACCAGTCGTTCCGGTCCGGGAAGGTCAGCGAATTGGACCCGAGCTCCCCACCAATCGTCACGGCGATCAAGGAATTTCCACGTGTCCGTCCACGCCGCGACGCGATACGGGCCGGTACCGAAGGGCCAACCCGCGCCAGGATCAAAAAAGTCGAAATCGGCAAGTTTGCGCCCGCGAAACACGTGTTCTGGCAGGATCTTTAGCCCCGTGTCGTATTTAAAGGTGAGGTAGTCAAAAAGAAACCTCGGGCTTGGGGCACCAAATCGCACGATGAGGGTCAGTGGGTCCGGCGCGAAGGCATCGCGAATCTGCGCTTTGAGATCCTGCGAAAAGGCCACCGATGGTGGTGACCCTGCGACGGCCAGAAGTGTGAACGCGACGTCGCGCGCCGTGAATGGCTTGCCGTCGCCCCACCGCACGCCGTCACGAACGCGGACTTTCAATTCCGTCGCATCGGCGTTATAGGCGTAATCGAGCGCAAGCCAAGGGATCATCCCCGGGCCAACCGCCGAGAAATAAAACAGCGGCTCCCAAAGTGCACTATGCCCGGTGTAGTGCGTCGCGTTGAAGTGGTACGGGTTGCCGACACCCGTGTCGCCGAAGCGGCCAATCATCGTGCCGTTCATGACATGCAGCGTCCGATGACGTGGAACATCGGGCAGCGCAACTCCTCGGGCGGTGGTCGGCAAGCACGCAGACGCAAATCCGCCGGCAGAAAGTGCCAGCCACTCGCGACGTCGGACACGGGGCCCAAACGACGCAATTGGCGACGGAGTTTGGCCAGTCATTGGTCGATGGCAATCGGCGGCACGATTCCGGGACCTCAGGGCCCCGGACGTCGCCGCGAGTTACGCAGGAACCGGTGCGTCACCACGCAAGAGGCCAGCGCTTTTCAAATCTGTCCACAGCGAAGCGGGCACCGGCGTTCGCATCCAGCGCAGATTTGTGCGTACTTGGTCGGGATGGTTTGGACCGGGGATGATCGACGCTACAAGTGGGTGAGCGAGCGGGAATTGCAGCGCTGCGGCACCGATTGGCACTCCGTGCGCGCGACACACCTCCTCAATGCCTGCCACTCGCCGTGCCGTCGCGTCTTCCACGGGTCGGTAGGCATACGTCGCCGCCGGCCCGGTTCGACTCGCGAGAACCCCCGAGGCGAACGGCGCTCCAATTACGACACCCGCACCATGCGCCGCACACAACGGGAACTCTTCGTCCATTGCACCTTGATCGAGCAAGGTGTACGGCATTGCCACAATAAAAAAGTCGATTGGGAAGCGAGGCAAGAACCGCGGGATCATCCCAAGCATGTTGATTCCTGCGCCGATGGCCTTGATTTGCCCTCCGGCCTTCAGCTCGGAGAGCGCAGCGAACCCGCCACCCGTATCGAGTTGGCGCAAGTACGGTTCCACTCCATCGTCGCCATGATGCAAAGGGTCGAGGTCATGGATCAGAAGCGCATCAATCTCGGTGATCCCAAGGCGCTGAATACTGTCTTCATACGAACGCATCACGCCGTCGCGGGTGTAGTCGAACCGAATCTCAATCGGGAGTGAACCGTCGGTCATTGACTCGGCGAAGGCACGCGGATTGGCCGGTCGATGCAACGTGCGCCCAATCTTCGTGGTCAGTAGGTAGTCCGCTCGAGGCTTGGGACGTAACGCTGCCCCGAGACGAAGCTCGCTCTTCCCTCGGCCGTACCACGGCGCAGTATCGAAGAACGAAATGCCGGCGGCCCACGCCGCCTCGACCGTCGCGAGCGCTTGCGCTTCGGGGATGGTGCCCCGCATGTCGCCGATGGTTGCCGTGCCAAGGCCGACGGCAGGCAGGTGCAATTCTGTCCGCCCAAGGCGGCGCAACTCGAAGGGATCCATTAACGGCGAGTATCGCACGTGACCGATTGGCCGGTCAGACCGACCCGAACACTGAACTGCGTTCCTAGTTTCGTGCCCGAACAGTTCGAACGCGGTAACCGCGGCGACGCGGGGCCACATGCTGGCGAGGCGTCGGGGGTCCGACGTCTCCTGATTGCACGGTCACCGCGCTTGGAAGGTTCGTTTCTGCATAGGTTGATTTCCGGCGCGCTTCGGGGGTTGGGTCACGCGTCGCGCGACATCGACTGAAGCACCGCACGACAATCTCGGCGTCGTGCCAACACGTGGAATCGCGTGCTGTACACGCACAGGCTTCACGCGGGCGAGGTGACCAACGTGGGTTGGCAACCCGTCTCGCGGTGCGCGTCGCGTGGCAGATCGCCCGCTGAACTCACTTCCCGTCGGTTCCGCAGGCCACGCTCTCTGGCCACACCGAGGTCTAGCACGTAGATGGGGGAGGGCGCGGATTGGGCTGAGGAGGGGGTCCGGTATCATGGCCCGGCACGAGGAGGCCCAAGGATCCGGATGGCGCAGCAGCTCCGCTTGAACGTGACCCCAGAGAAGGCTGGTTCTCTGCTGGCGTCGCTCCTCGCGCGCCGAGGCGCGCGCATCGTGTCACGCGACGGCGGGACCATCACTTTCGGGGTTGGCGACGACGCATCGGGTACCGCGTCAGTCACGCCGAATGCTGATGGAGGGGTTGCTGTCCAAATCGAAGCACGGTCGCTTGCCTTGTTGGCGGTTGCCAACTGGGTGGAGCGCGAAATGCGTCGTGGCTTTCGATCCTCGGCATCGACCGCGGGCGGAGACGTGAGCGGAGGCTTCGCCGGACTACGCGCGAAGCTTGGACTGCCAGAACCGCCGCCGCCCCCACCTGCGCCGGTGCAACCCGAGGGCGCAGAGGGTGAAGTTCCAGGCGCGGGGTTTCGCGGCCCGCGTCCGGGTGGCCCTCGGTTCGGGCCTCGCCCTGGGGGGCCGACGTTTGGTGGACCACGTTCCGATGGCGCGCCCGGTGAGGCACCACGCTTCCGGGGACCACGTCCCGATGGCGCGCCCGGTGAGGCACCACGCTTCCGGGGACCGCGTCCTGATGGCACGCCCGGTGA
>CAYFLJ010000072.1:0-6968 GCA_964343985.1 uncultured Thermoflexus sp. | reverse complement strand
GTGCGGACTTCGACGGTTCACGACCTAGGGGTGCGGCTTGCAGCAAGGCGTGTCGTCACGCGTGCGTTGGTAACGCCACGTTGAGCGGGTAACGGGTTTCGTGCGCGCCCATCGGTGCCTTCCCCCCGTTCCCAGACCTCGTTCGGAGCCGCAACTTTATGCACTGGCTGAATCAGCATAGAACGGTGCGCCAAGGCATGCTTAGATGATGCATGTGGCGGTCCGTCGCGAACCCTTAGGTATCTACTGTGCGAGGTGATCTAGTCTGACGTGATTCGCGCCGGGACATCGACCAAGGCGACGGTTGCTTGATCACGCGTGACGAGGTTGCGAATGGTGGCGGTTCCGGCTGCAGCCTCGTCCTCTCCGACGATGACCGCGAACCGTGCGTGGAGTTTCGAGGCCCCCTCGAGTTGGCGGCCGAGGGGGCGATCAGGCTCCGTCCCAATCGCCGCGGTGCGCCCGGCCGCGCGGATCGTCGTTGCGACGTTGCCGGCCCACGACAGGCTAGCAGCGCCCATCGCAATGACGACGGCATCAGGCGCGGCGTGCACGTGGTCCAGTCCGCCAATCGAAGCGAGGGCGTCGGTAACACGTTCGAGTCCGAACGAAAACCCGACCGCCGGCACGTCGCGACCGGTGAAGCGGCCGATCAGGCGGTCATATCTCCCACCTCCACCAAGGCTGCCCGACGGGTAATCCGGCGAGGTGACTTCCAAAATCGTACTGGTGTAGTACTCGAGTCCACGTGCGAGAGTCGGGTCATAGACGAGCGTTTCGCTGTCGATGCCAAGGTCTCGAGCGGCTGAGAGCACATCGCGAAGGCGGGACGGTGGGGGCGCCTCTTGGAGGCGTCTGAGCAGTGCGCGTGCCGCCCCCTCTTCGTGACGGTTCGCCACGAGTTCCCGGATTACCCCTTCTTCTCCGATTTTCGCGAGCTTGTCGATGATGATGATGTCGCCCTTCGACAGACCGAGGTCATCGAACGTGGTGCGGTCGTTCACCACCACGCGGACGCGCGGAAAGCCGATAGCGCGGAACCCAGAGGCGGCGATACAAAGAGTCTCGGCGTCGACGACAATTCCCGGCGCGCCCGCGACGTCCACATCGCATTGAGTGAACTCGCGTTCGCGGCCTTTGCCGGTGTTCTCGCCGCGCCAGACGCGCTGAAACTGGTAGCGTCGGAACGGGCGTGGGAGTTCGCGATACTGCGCGATCACTCTGGCGAACGGGACCGTTTGATCGTATCGAAGCGCAACGTCGCGACCACCCATGTCTGGGAACCGGTAAATGAGTTTTTCGGCCTCGGCGCCGTATCGTCCAAGCAAAACGTCGGCGTACTCGAGCGCCGGTGTTTCGAGTGGGACATATCCCCACTGGGAGAAAACGCCCCGGAGTGTGGCCATGATCCATTCGCGGCGCGCGGCCGAGACCGGTAGATGGTCGCTAAATCCCTTGAGTGTGCGGGGTTCGATGCGGGGTTCGCGTGCCGTCGCGTTCGAAGGCGGCGTAAGGGGCGATTCGTCTGCGGCTTCCGTCCGTGATCCCGCGACCATCGTGGATGCTCCTCATCTCAAGCGTACGCACGTGCCTTCAGTATCCCGTAGGTCTTGGCCTCGCGCCACGATGGTGCAGGGTTCTGCCTGGCGCCCCGCTATGGGAACGGTGGCGGGCGCGGACGACGAACGTCGGACGGGTGGCGGGCAGGTATGCCCGAGCTCGACACCTGTTTTGGGAACCGTAGAGAGCGCGTGCGACGCAAGCAGGTGCGCGTTCGCACGACGGATTTGCTCGTGCGACTAATCATCGTAGAAAGCCCAAAGAAGGCGCGGACGCTCGCGAGTTTCGCGGGTTCGGGCTATCGCGTCATCGCCACGATGGGTCATGTTCGCGACTTACCAGCGAAGGCGCTCGGTGTAGAAATCGGCGACGCAATCGTGCCGCACTATGAAGTCATCGCTCGTGCGAGGCGGACCCTCACCGAGATTCGTGCCGCCGCCCGAAATGCTGACACCGTTTACCTCGCGACGGACCCGGATCGTGAGGGCGAAGCAATCGCTTGGCACGTCGCGGAGGCCGCAGGATTGCCGGCGAGCCGGACTTCACGGATCACGTTCCACGAGATAAGCGAACGTGCGTTGCGTGCTGCGTTGGCGCGGCCTCGCACGCTTGACTCGCACCTCGTCGATGCGCAGCAGGCGCGGCGAATCCTCGATCGCCTTGTCGGATACGGCCTTAGCCCCCTGTTGTGGCGCGCGATCCAGCGCGGGACAAGTGGCGGACGCGTGCAGTCCGTTGCGCTGCGAATCATCGTCGACCGTGAGAGGCAGGTGCGTGCGTTTGTGCCGGAGGAGTTCTGGACGGTCGATGTCGCGTTGTCGTCGGTCGCACTCGCGGAAGATGACGTGGAGGAGCGGTTCGTCGCGCGTCTGATTCAAATCGGGGATGAGCCGGCGAGGATCGGTGCTGAAGCCCACGCTCACACCGTTGCCGGTGCGCTGGAGACGGCCCTGTTCCGCGCCGTCAGTTTTGAACATGAGCTGTCGACACGCCCTCCGCCGCCACCATTCACCACAAGCACCCTGCAACAAGCGGTTTCGTCGCGGTTCCGGATCCCGGCGAAGCGAACGATGCAGATTGCCCAGTCGCTCTACGAGGCTGGGCTGATCACCTACATGCGTACCGATAGTGTTGCCGTCGCGCCGGAAGCGGTACAGGCGGTGCGCGCCGTGATTGCTTCTGACTTTGGCCCGGGCGCGTTGCACGCATCGCCTCGCGTATTCCGAACACGTGCGCGTAATGCACAGGAGGCGCACGAGGCGATTCGGCCCGTCGACCCGTCGAAGCGGCCATCGATGCTTACCACCTTAGCGCGTGGTGATGAGGGGCGCGTCTACGGGTTGATTTGGTCACGGATGGTTGCCAGCCAAATGGCCTCGGCGCAACTCCGGACCGACCGCGCCACGATCGAGGCGCTCTGTGCGACACCTGTACCAATTGATGGTCCTGACGGCCATCGCGTCACCACGAGGCTCGTGCTTGAGGCACGTGCAACGTCGGTCGTCTCCGCCGGGTGGCTAGCCGTCTACGGCGAGGCGGCTGACCACCGACCGATGTCGAACGTCGTGGCCGGCCGACGTGGTGGAGACACTCCGGGGTCGGCTCAGGTCGAGGCAGAGTCGGACGACCTGCCTTTGAACGCCTCGGTCCCCAAACTGGTTCCCGGCGCCATCGTGGCGATGCAATCGGTGCAGGCAACGCAACGGTTCACACGTCCGCCCGCCCGATTTACCGAAGCGACACTTGTGCGGGCGCTTGAGGCCGCGGGTGTGGGACGGCCTTCGACATACGCCACGATTTTGACGACCATTTTGGAACGCGGGTACGTGGGTCAATCGAACCGTGCGTTTGTCCCGACCACGCTCGGGTTTGCGGTCAACGACTATCTGGCGCTGAGATTTCCCGATGTCGTGGACGTGCAATTTACGGCGAAAATGGAAGACCGACTCGATGAGGTGGCGTCTGGCGAACGCGACTGGCAATCCATGCTCGGCGAGTTTCAGCTGGCATTTGCTCAAGCGATCACCGTGGCAGGAGCAACAGCGACTGCGGACCGCCGTGCCGTGGCCAGGTCCGTCGCGGACGCCACCACCGACGGGGCGGGCGAACCTCATGAGGTCCCTCGCGCCACCAGTGCGAACGCACGACGCGTGGGTGTCTCGTCACCAGTTGAGAGTGACGACGCCCATATTGCGAAACTGGCCAAATCATCGGATCCGCGGCCACGCCGTCGGCAATCCACGCCCCCCACTGCGGGTGTGGCATCTCAGGCCTTGGAATCGACAAAGCTTGATGACGCCCTTGCCACTTCGGTTGGACCGGCATTGCACTGTCCGGCGTGTGGAAAGCCGATGGTGGTTCGTCGCAGCAAGTTTGGCGAGTTTTGGGGGTGCAGCGGGTACCCGAAGTGTCGAACAATCCATCGCGGTGGTGCCGACGAGGCGGCGCCGGCAGGGACTGCCGGGCCCCCGAAGCCCGTGGCGCGCCGACGGGCGGCCACACCCGTGCGACAGCAATCGGTGCCACCCTATACCGATAATCCTGCGCCATCGGTCTCTGTGGACGACACGCGCGACGGTTCTCCGCCGGGTGAACCGTTAGGCGGTGACGGGCCACCCGCGTGTGCAAAATGCGGTAAGCCGATGGTGACTCGTCGCAGTCGGTTTGGCGAGTTTTGGGGGTGCAGCGGCTACCCTGCGTGCCGAGAGATTCGTGCACCTGCCGGAAATGCTGAACTGGCAGGCACTCGTGGAAGTCCACGAGCCACTCGTGCGCGCCGTGGTTCGGCATCGTCCCAACGCGACCGGCCGGACCCGATGACGGCGAGAGTCGTTCGTGCGCGTGGTACGTACCGTCGTCCCGGCACCTCTGTCACCTAAGCGCTGACGCACCTGCCTGCGCTGCCACACTGTGTCGACTTGTTTGTCAATTGAGCCACGATTCTGGTCCGAGAAATCTGCGGGCCGGGCCAAAGCGTTTAGAAGCGTGCGGATTTGCGTGCGAGCATTGGCGTGAGGAACGACACCCGCGTGGCACGTGAGTGCGACCGTCGCAACGGGCCTAGTTGCCGCCACCTATCAAACTCGCTAGGGGCCTGATCCGCAAACGTCGCACGTCTGCCGTTGCTGGGGCAGAAGTTCACGCGAACGGACTTTGTCGGAGCGGTCAGTAGGAGGGTCGATGTTCACCGTAGGGACTGCCGGGCACGTCGATCATGGCAAGTCAACGTTGATTGAGACGCTGACTGGGATTGACCCGGACCGCCTTCGTGAGGAGAAGGCGCGTGGCATGACCATTGACCTCGGATTCGCATGGCTCAAACTTCCAGATGGCCGCGAGATCAGCATCGTTGATGTTCCCGGACACGAACGCTTCATTCGCAACATGCTTGCGGGAGTCGGGGGCATTGATGCGGCGCTCTTGGTGATCGCAGCCGATGAGGGCGTGATGCCGCAAACGCGCGAGCATCTGGACATCCTTGAGTTACTTGAAGTCCGTCATGGCGTTGTCGCGCTGACAAAGGCCGACCTCGTTGATGATGACTGGCGCGAATTCGTCGCTGAAGAGGTGCGAGAAGTCCTTCGCACGACGCGGCTCAGTGGGGCGCCGGTGGTTGCGGTCTCAGCGCTTGCCCGAACGGGCGTTCGCGATCTCGTGGCCGCGCTTTCTGAAACGCTCAATCATGTGCCTCCCAAGCGAGATATCGGTCGCCCGCGGCTGCCGGTCGACCGAGTTTTCACGTTGACTGGCTTTGGCACCGTCGTCACTGGAACCCTTCGCGACGGGTCAATTGGGGTTGGGCAGGAGCTTGAGGTTGTTCCAGAAGGTCTGCGAACCCGCGCTCGAGGACTGCAAACCCATCGTACGCGCGTTGAGGTGGCGCAGCCGGGGCGACGAGTCGCAGTGAACATCGCTGGCATTGCCACTGACGAACTCGGGCGCGGGTCAGTTCTTGTATTCCCCGGAACGATGCGCCCGACGCTGAGCGTCGACGTGAGGCTGCGCCTTCTCCCGACGGTTGCGAAGCCGCTTGAACACGGCACTCTCGTGGGTGTCCATGTCGGTACCGCGGAGACGGTCGCGCGCACGATAGTGATCGGTGGTGATCGAATTGAGCCGGGAGCGACTGGATGGGTCAACCTCCGTCTTGCGCATGCGATTGCGGCCGCACGTGATGACGATGTCATCGTGCGCGCGCTGTCACCGGCGCGCACGCTAGGAGGCGGGCGAGTCGTCGACCCACACCCACCGAACCGACGGCGCCGGGGCGAGGTGTCGGTTGCATCGCTCGTAGCGCTAACGACCGGGACGACAGAGGAGATGTTTGTCGGGAGTGTGGCGCGGCTCGAACCCTGCACGGTCGACGAGGCGGTGCGTGCATCAGGGCTCGACCAATCGGTCGCGGACGATCTCTTCCATCGTCTCTTGGCGACCGGCGAGATCGTGCCGGTGGCTGGACTGCATTTCACCGTGAGCGGCTGGGACGGGATAGCTGGACGGGTTATGGCGGCGCTGCAGGCATATCACGCGTTGCACCCAATCCGCGCGGCGATGCCCAAAGAAGAGCTACGGGGTCGGATCGGGGCGCTGCGCCGCGGCTCGTCTGGTGCGGAGATGCGCCTGTTCGGGGGCGTGATTGCACGACTCGCCACGAACGGCCTCGTTGTCGATGAAGGCATCGGCGTGCGCCTTGCGTCACACACCGTCGACCTGTCTGGAACGGTTCGAAAGACCGCCGACGAACTACTCGGCGCGTTGAGTGCCAGACCGTTTGCACCACCAACGCTTGATGAGTTTCGTGCGTCACGGGCTGATGGTGCTGCACCGATTGACGAGGACCTTTTGACGGCGCTTGTTCGAAACGGCGAGTTGGTTCGGGTCACGGACGATCTGGCGTTTCTACGCGAGGCGTACGATGAGATTGCGCGTCGCGTCATTGGCCATCTTGACCTGCACGGGTCAATCACCGTGGCAGAGGCACGCGACTTGACCGGCACGAGCCGCAAGTACGTGTTGCCGTTTCTGGAATCTCTCGATCGGGAGCGGTACACGAGGCGCGTGGGCGACGCTCGTCAGTTCGGTAGCCGCACGGTGCCGCCGGCGTGGCGAGGCGCGCCGCATGAAGCGGCCTTGGCGGGTGACGCACATCGGGCCGATACCCCACAATGAGTAAATGGGACTGGTCGCGCACGCGTGGGGGACTTTCGATAGCCATCCGGTCGAACGCTTCTCCATGGTGTTGAATGAACCACACAAATGGTTCATGGGCCAACGAAGCACACGTCTTCAAGATTTCGAAAGTAACGTTCGACCATCCTTGAAACGCATGATCCGCATAGAGGCCAACGCGTGACTCGGTCGGAGATTGCTAGGTCGATTGTCGTGCAGTCTGCGACCGAGCCGAGGCG
>CAYFLJ010000071.1:0-6981 GCA_964343985.1 uncultured Thermoflexus sp. | reverse complement strand
CCTACGCCGACTACATCCAGATTTCCGGACACGACGGCGGCACCGGCGCCTCCCCACTTTCAAGCATCAAACACGCCGGAAGCCCGTGGGAGGTCGGCCTCGCCGAAACGCAACAGGTCCTTGTCCTCAATGGCTTGCGCGGCCGCGTGCGCTTGCGCACCGACGGTGGCCTGAAGACCGGCCGGGACATCATCATCGCCGCGCTTCTCGGTGCGGAAGAGTTCGGCTTCGGCACCGGTGCACTCATCGCCATCGGGTGCGACATGGCGCGACAGTGCCACCTGAACACCTGTCCGACCGGCATCGCTACCCAACGCGCCGACCTCCGCGCAAAATTCACTGGAACCCCCGACCAAGTCGTGCACTTCCTCTCCCATATCGCCTACGACACCCGCGAACTTCTCGCCAAGATGGGCGCTCGCTCGATTGAAGAGATCGTTGGCCGCAGCGGGCTATTGCGGCAACGTGTCATGCCCGATCATCCACGTGCAAATCTGCTCGACCTGACCCCGATCATCACCGATATTGATCCGAGCCGCCGCCACGCCCACCGGAACGAGCAGCCGCGCAACGACCGTCCCGTCGACGTGATCCTCGACGACCAGTTGCGTGAGGCCGCCGAACCCGCCCTCTCCGGCGCCGAACATGTCAGTCTCGACGTCGACGTTCACACCGCCCATCGCACCGTCGGCGCCCGTCTCTCGGGCGAGATCGCCCGCCGCCACGGTGACGCCGGACTCCCTGAAGGCACCCTGACGATCAACGCCACCGGCAGTGCCGGACAAAGCTTCGGCGCCTTCCTTGCACCCGGCGTCGCCCTCAACCTCGTCGGCGAATCCAACGACTACGTCGGCAAGGGCATGCACGGCGGCACGATCGCGGTCTCACCTCCACCGAACGCCTCCTTCGTCGCCCATCGCACGTCGATCATCGGCAATACCGTCTTGTACGGCGCAACCGGAGGCCGCCTCTTCGTCGCAGGGCGCGCCGGTGAACGCTTCGCCGTACGCAACTCCGGGGCGCACGCCGTGGTCGAAGGGGTCGGCGATCACGGGTGCGAGTACATGACCGGCGGGGTCGTCGTGGTCCTCGGTGACACCGGCCGGAATTTCGCCGCCGGAATGAGTGCCGGTATCGCGTATGTCCTCGATGAAGACGGCCAATTCCCATCGAAGGTGAATCGCGACATGGTCGGTCTGGAACGCCTTCAATTCGGTTCTGCCGGCGAGGCGACCGTTCGCGGCCTCATTGAAGCGCACCACACGGCCACTGGAAGTGAACGCGCCGCCGAGATCTTGCGCCAGTGGTCACGCTACCTGTCCCAGTTCTGGGTCGTCGTTCCCCACCCGCCACAGATCGACACGACGATCCTGCCGGCACGCGTCGCCGCACGCGTGGCGGCCGCCCAACCGGTGACGGCGCCGTAACCAAAGGTGGCCGTCGACTTCGGGGTGGAACCGCGAAACGCGCATTACACCCTGAGGTCATCGGTAACGTACGTCGAACAATCCGTTAGCCCGGCGGGGGTACGATGGCACCAATGGCGACCAACGTACCCCCTACCTTGACCCATCTCGATGATCGCGGCGACGCCCGCATGGTGGACGTCGGCCCGAAACCCGAAACATTGCGAGAGGCCACGGCACGCGCCACCGTCAAAATGCGCGCCGTGACCGCGGCGACCATCCGCGATAACGCCATCCCCAAGGGGGACGTGCTCGCCGTCGCGCGGGTCGCGGGGATTATGGGCGCCAAGCGTACGCCAGACCTCGTACCGCTTTGCCACCCAATCGCAATCACCGGTGCCGATATCGCCTTTGCCTGGGACTCCGATGCAATCGGAACCGCCAACGGCGATATCTCTGCCAGTTTCGACGAACCCGGCGCCGCCGACTCGGTCGCGTTACATATTCATGCGACCGTCCGAACGGTGGGACGCACCGGCGTCGAGATGGAGGCCCTCACTGCAGTAACGGCAAGCGCCCTGACAATTTACGACATGTGCAAAGCGATTGATCGTGGCATGACTATCGATGGTGTGTCCCTTGTACGCAAGTCTGGAGGCCGCAGTGGAACCTACGAGGCGCCTCGCTAGCTACGAGCACACCCCTAGCGCAAGCAGTACGTCGCTTACGCTTGCCCCAAGCGCAGTGCCGGCCCGAGGCCGTCCGGAACGCATCGCCCACGCCATATCGTTGATCTTTCTGCCGCCCCTTGTTGCCATTGCGACGTTTGCCGTTGTCAGCGTCCACCTCGCGGACTCCGGCCTTGATGCCGTTCTCTTTGCCGTCATCGCTTCGGTCTTTGTCGCCATCCTGCCGGTCGGGTACATCGCATGGCTTCTGCGCCACGAGAGGGTCCATGGCGGCATCGACCTTGAGTTTCGGCAGGAACGGCAAGCGCCATACCTCCTCGCCGCCGCTAGTAGTGGGGTTGGCGAGGCCGCTTTGTGGGCCGTCGGCGCCCCCGCGTCAATGCTCGTCCTTGCAACCCTCTACGGCGTCTCTGCGGTCGTGATGGCCGTGATCAATCGCCGATGGAAGATCTCCGCACACGCTGCCGGTGCCGGCATCGGCCTCGGTGCGATGGTGTCGTCGTTCGGCGCGATCGCGTTGCCTCTGGCAATCCTCTTGCCGGCCGTCTGTTGGGCACGCGTGCGCATCGACATGCACAGTCGTGCGCAGGTCATCGCCGGCGCCACCCTTGGCACGCTCACCGGTTTGGCACCACTCGCGATGCACGGCCTGCACTAGGCCCGACCGAAGACTATTGACCGTCTCGTAGCCCAGTCGCGGCGTGGTCACGGCGCCTCGGCTTGATCCTATATTCCATAGTATGGGATAATTGCGAGATGCAGGATTCCGCAGAAGATCAGGCCGAAACGGGCCTGCCCGACCCCCCAGACGCCGACGGGGTCGACGCCCCAATCGCCTCTCCGGAACCCACTTCAGGTGGCGCCGACGCCGGTGCCATTGAACCGGTTCTCATCGAAGACCAGATGCGCACCGCGTACCTCGACTACGCGCTCAGTGTCATCGTCGGTCGGGCCTTCCCCGACGCCCGCGATGGTCTCAAGCCGGTCCAACGTCGCGTCCTCTACACGATGCACGAAGAAGGCATCCGCGCAAACACGGCCTACAAGAAGTCAGCGCGTGCGGTCGGCAACGTCATCGCCAAGTACCACCCGCACGGCGAATCGGCGGTCTACGACGCCCTCGTCCGCATGGCGCAACCTTTCAGCTTGCGGTACCCCCTCGTTGACGGCCAAGGGAACTTCGGATCAGTCGACAACGACCCACCCGCCGCGATGCGCTACACCGAGGCCCGACTCACCGCGGTCGCCGAGGAACTTATCGCTGACATCGACAAAGACACGATCGACTTCAACGACAACTTCGACGCCACCGAGAAGGAACCGGCAGTCCTACCCGGCAAGTTGCCGAACCTCCTCCTGAATGGCGCCGAGGGCATTGCCGTCGGCATGGCAACCAAGATCCCGACGCATAACCTCCGCGAACTCGCGGCGGGAATCACCTACCTCCTCGACCATCCTGACGCCGGCGTCGATGACCTGATGCAGTTCATTCCTGGCCCGGACTTCCCGACCGCGGGCTTCATCATCGGCAATCGGGGCATCCGCGAGGCGTACGCCACCGGTCGCGGGCGCATCATCATCCGCGCCAAGATTGACGCCGAAGAGACCGACCGCGGCGGCTTTCGCCTGATCGTCACCGAACTCCCCTATCAGGTCAATAAAGCGACCCTCCAAGAAAAAATCGTCGACCTCGTCAAAGAAAAAAAGCTCGACGGCATCTCCGACCTCCGCGACGAGTCCGACCGTCGAGGCATGCGTCTGGTCATCGAACTTAAGCGCGATGCACGCGTCGATGCCGTCCGCAATAACCTCCTCAAGCACACGACACTCGAGACCTCGTTCAACGTCAACATGGTCGCAGTGATCGGGCAACAGCCAAAGGTTCTCACCTTGGCGACCGCCCTGCAGTGCTACATCGACTACCGCATCGAGGTCATTGACCGCAGAACGCGTCACGATCTCCGGCGCGCGCGGGATCGCGCCCATGTGGTCGAAGGTCTCACAATCGCGCTCAACCGGCTCGACGAGGTGATCGTGATCATCCGCGGGTCGGCCACCGCCGAAGAGGCTCGGGTGGCGTTGATCAACCAACTCGGTCTCTCGGAAGTCCAGGCCAACGCCATCCTCGACATGCAATTACGGCGACTGACCAGTCTCGAAAGCCAGAAATTGCTCGACGAGTTAGCGGACTTGCGTGGCCGGATCACCGACTTCGAGGACATCATCGCCCGACCAGACCGTGTCCGACAGATCATCAAAGATGAGTTGGCAGACCTTGCCAACCGGTTCGGCGACGTGCGACGTACCGTCATCGTCCCCGGCGAAGACGGCATCCTCTCTGAAGCCGACCTGCAGCCACGTCGGATGGTTCTCGCCTGTCTCACCGACCGCGGCTACACCAAGCGCATGGTCCCCG
This sequence comes from uncultured Thermoflexus sp., assembly GCA_964343985.1. Lineage (GTDB taxonomy): Bacteria > Chloroflexota > UBA11872 > UBA12225 > UBA12225 > CAILQO01. Next base: position 2,470 of record CAYFLJ010000071.1, on the reverse strand, counting down.
ACGCGTACGTCCAGCAGTCACGGGGCGGACGCGGGCGACGCGGCATGGCGACCAGAGACGACGATCGCGTCAAGGTCCTCACCCTCGCCAGTACGCACGACTGGGCGATGTTCTTCACGGATCGCGGCCGCGTCCTCCGTACGCGCGTCTGGAATCTCCCAGAGGTCCAACCCGCCGCGCGTGGCACCTCGATTGTCAACCTCGTCAGTCTGTTTCCTGACGAAAAGGTCTCCTGCGTCCTTATCGTCCGCGACGGCGACATGTCAGGCAACCTCGTCTTTGCAACGCGGCGGGGTGAGATCAAACGCACCGCCCTCGCCGACTTCGCCAACCTCCGCCAAAACGGTCTCAAGACCATGGACATCGAAGAGGGTGACGAAATCGGATGGGTCGTCCGTACCTCCGGCGACGATCGCCTCGCCCTCGTCACCGCCCGCGGTGTCTCACTCTCTTTCCACGAGTCTGATTTGCGCGTCAGTGGTCGCACAAGTGGTGGCGTTCGTGGCATTCGCCTCGAAGAGGACGACTACGTCGTGTCGTTCATTCCCTGCCCGCCCGGGGGGTCACTTGTCCTCATCGGGCAGAACGGCATCGGCAAGCAGACGCCTTGGTCTCGCTTCCGGCTCCAGAACCGTGGCGGCAAGGGTGTGCGCGCCGCCGCGATCAACGAACGTACCGGCACCCTCGTCGCCGCCGTCTCCATCACACCGGACGACACCGACCTCATGGCGATCACTCGCAATGGAATCGTCATTCGCATGCGCGTCGCCGATATCCGTGTCTGCGGGCGCGTCGCCCGCGGCGTTCGCATCATGCGCCCAGACGCCGGCGACGAGGTCGTCGCCCTTTCGGCCTTCGGTCCAAACGACCTCGACTTCGTGGAAGTGTCCGCGCCGGTCGAACTCGATCCAGAAGACCTGCTTGACGGCGACACCGGCGACGACACCGGCGACGACAGCGCCGACGATGCTTCGGCAGACGACGTCGCTGAGGATGTCACGGTGACGCCGTAACTGGTCCCGAGTCCCTGCACACCAAGACGCCGTCTCCGACACCGGAGGCGGCTTCTTTGCGTCTATCCAGCCTTCAGACGCACCAACAAGACTGCGACGTCCGACGCGGTGACCCCCGCGATTCGCGACGCCTGCCCAACCGTCACCGGACGAAAGGCGATTAGCCGTTCACGGGCCTCCGATCGCAACCCCGGCATTGCCCCAAAGTCGAGCGAAGACGGAATCGGCACCTCGTCCATCCGCGCGGCGCGCGCCACCTCATCGGCTTGCCTCGCGACGTAGCCGGCGTACTTCGCCTCAACCTCTACCGCCGTCGCCACGTCGTCATCGATTCCCAAGCGCAACGCCTCATCACCGAGGGCCGCCATAAAGCCGGTGGTCACATCCGGGCGGCAGAGGTACTCGCGCGCCGAACACGCCCGCACGACCGGAGGGAACCCCAATGCCTCAAGTGCGTTCGTGTGCGCCGATGTTAGGCGCGTTCGAGAGAGGGTCGCGAGGATCGACGCAATCCGGTCTCGCTTCGCCTCGGTGGCGGCCGCGCGCGCCGCCGACACCAAGCCGATAGCCCGTGCCTCCGGCACCAATCGTAGGTCGGCGTTGTCGTGGCGCAACAACAACCGGTGTTCGGCGCGCGCCGTGTGTACGCGATACGGTTCCTCGTGCGACGCCGTGGTTAAGTCGTCCACAAGGACGCCGAGGTACGACGAGGACCGGCGCACGTGCCATGGACGCCACGGCACCTCACACAGGTCCGGTCGGGAAAGCAGTGCGGAGGCCCGGAGCGCCGCGTTCGCCCCAGCGAGGAGGCCTTGCGCCGCCGCCTCTTCGTACCCCGACGTGCCGTTCACCTGACCCGCGAGGAAAAGGCCCGCCACGGCACGATTCTCAAGGTGGGGCCACGACTGGTCGGCAGGTACGTGGTCGTATTCGACGGCATACCCCGGACGCAGGATCCGTGCCTGCGCCAGTGCCGGGATCGTGGCAAGCATGGCCGCCTGCACATCGTCTGGCAGACTCGTGTTGGCCCCCTGCACGTAGACCCACTCGGTCTCGAAGCCTTCCGGTTCCAAAAAGATCTGGTGGCGTGCTTTGTCCGCAAAGCGCACAACCTTGGCCTCAATTGAAGGGCAGTAGCGCGGGCCGGGCGCGTCGATCATGCCGTTGTACATCGGCGCGCGGTGCAGGTTCGCGCGGATCAGGTCGTGCGCCGCCGGGTTCGTGTGGACCAAGTAGCACGGCATTTGCACGCGCCACCCATCGCGCGTCACCCCCGGGTAGGCAGCGTGCGGGTCGCCGGACAGGATTGGGCCTCGCGACGCGGGATCGTGCGCAAACCACAGAGGGCGCGCGCTGCCCAACTGGAACTCAGTGTGGCCGTAGTCGATCGTGCGTGCGTCGACACGCGGCGGGGTACCCGTCTTGTGGCGCGCCGTCCGGATGCCAAGCGCCTCGAG
>CAYFLJ010000070.1:0-6999 GCA_964343985.1 uncultured Thermoflexus sp. | reverse complement strand
GATACCGCTCAAAGTCAAAATCGTGAAGGAGGCCGACTATTCCCCAGTACTCTGCATCGCCGCCGTAGATCGCCGCCTGCCCACGCATGGCCGCTTCGACCGCGATGGCATGGCGGATGAGCACCGGAGACGTGGTGAACTCCGTCAGGAGCGTCCACGCGGCCTCGCGCGTCAATAATGGTGCAGGGATTCCGGTCATTCTCGCATCGTTTCCGTCGGGCCACGGAGCAGGCCGGGCCGAGTTTCGGAAGGATACCGGCAGGAACTTCTCTGGCAGACGATCGATGGACGCCGTGTCGGATGGTCCTCACTGTGACGGCGGAATCTCGGGAGTAAATGCGTCGAGAGGGATTGGCGGAGTGTCTCCCAAGGAGGTCGCGATGAGCGCCATGTCCTTTAGCAACTCGCCCGCCCCAACGATCGTGATGTCTCCCGCCTTCGCCAAGGGTCCCGAAACTTTCCAAAGTTGGATGACTGCCCGTTGCGTCCGTACAACGTACGCATCTTCGAACTCCTCAAACGCGGTTGGCAACCCGTAGTCCTCAAAGTGGTCAGGATTAGCCATATAGGCCGCGCGTGTTAGGGCGTTGTCATCCAAGAAGCCGATGTGGCGCACGATGACTTCATCCATGGAGAGCCCTTCGTCCGCAGCATTATCAAATGTCTTTGGTACTCGCAATGTCTTATGAAGGTACTCATCGAAGCCAGACGCAGTGAGTTCATCCAGAATGTTCATTTGTGCGGCACGCCCGCCAGTGCCACTCGGGTCACCGACCCATTGAAGGATGGCACGTTGCATCACTTGGACCTGAAACCCCTTAAAGGTAGTTTCCGCTGACACGGGGTATCCGACCCGGTCAATCCCGCCAATCCGATCAAACTCCGTACGTAGCGATGGACCGTCGGCAGTGTCCGAGATTGCAAAGCCGAGTGGGATCGCACCAGGTTCTCGACCGTTCGTTTGAGTGTAGAAGCGTACTCGCGGTTCACCATTTGCATTCTGGCCGATGGTGTAGTCGGCCTCTGGTCGAATCGCCGCTGGGTCAAATGCCAAGAACATCACCAATCCCCGAGTGGCGTCAGCAGTCAGGTTTCCCGTTGCCTCGTCGAGTCGTGTTGATATTGGCACCCACCGGCCGTCTCGATCTTCAAACGCCATAACATTCGAAGGTTGGTACGGAACCCCTGAGGGTGCCGTCCCAAGCAGGCCCGTTGGATTGAGCGTGATGAGGTGCCGAGCCGTAAATGGTGTCGAACCCCCATCGCTGTCTCGCGCGACTGATTGGAAAACAGCGAGCGGTTGGGTACTCGGCGGCGGAGTTCCAACGCCAGGAAGGGCGAAGGCGACCGCCGGCAACAGTGCCACAGCGTCCGGCGTGGTTCCGGGTGATAGCTTCGCTTGAGTGCCCGGGGCAAACCCGATGCGTGCGCCGGCGGCTGCGACGACTTCAGATTCTGGTACGAACGGGGGGAGGTCTACCGCGCGGAGGTTCTGGTTGCGCGCCAGACTCAAGCGGAGCGGGGTGGGTGAGGGGCTTAGATTTGGGTCGCGGTTGCTTTCGGTCGTCCCTGCGGGCGTCGGGTCAGTTTGCGCCGACGGCAACACTGCGGGTGTTTCCGTGGCAGACGACTCGGGTGCGATGGTCGCTCCGATTGGCGCAAGTTGTGCCGGCGTTGCCACCAGTGCTTGGTCACCATTCGGGGATGCATCCGTCGGCAACGTGGCGCTTGCAGGCGGCGTTGGGGATGCACTCGGCGACACGGGTGTTATTGGTGGTGGCGTCGTGCTTGGCGCTTTTGGCGCCGTTGAGACCGCGGTACCGCTACTCGACCCGCCCGACGACCCTCCGTTTCCTGACGACCCTCCGCTTCCCGACGACCCTCCTCCCCCAATTGAGGTCGCCGAAGAGGACACCGTCACGACGCGCGATCCTGTTTTGGGTCCTGCCCCAGTGACTGTGAGCGTTGTCGCCCCGACCGGAAGTGAAACCGTGACTTGGGCGGTGCCATTCGTCAGCGTCGCGGTAACTGGCGAGACGCCACCCGTGACGGTTACTTGGTAGCCGGATGTCGTCGTTTGGTTGAACGCTGCGTCGGTCGCCACGACGGTGACCTGCACGGTTGCGGGGACCGTCGGGGCGGCAATCGGGCCACTCGTGTTCGCAATGCCGGTAGGCGTCGATGGGGCAAGGGCCTCGCCGGTCAAGAGCATGAGGAGATTTGAGAATGTACCCGCAGTCACCGCGAGTGACTGGTTTACTGGCGCGAGCGGACTGACCGTGGCAGAGTCGGTGGCAGTAAATGTGTAGGCACCTGGTCGTGCCGGTGTCATGACGAATGTCGACTCACCACCAACGAGCGTGACGCGGTTCTGACCACCAACGTTGGTCGGGAGTGTGGTCAGCGTGTCCGTGTAGGCAAGCGCAATCGTCGCGGTTGACGGCGCCTTGTTGTAGAAGCGGTCTACGGCCCGGAGAATTATCGTGCCGGCCTGACCCGACGAAAGGCTTGGCGCTCCAGTCTTGCCCGGCGCTGACCCGGGCGCGGCCAATTCGCCGGGAAAGATGACAAGCAAGCGATTGGCCGGTTCTGGCGTAAAAGACACGGTGCCCGTGACGTCCACCGGTGCCGCTGAGGTCTGGACCGAAATGGTGTGCGGCCCAGCGTTTGTCGGTACTGCGATGTTCGCCGCTGCCCAAATCGCGACATCGACAGGTGCACCCGCGGCGATCGTGACTGGCACGGGGAAGGTAAGCAGCTGCCCGCCACCGGGTCGTGGGGTGATCGATGGTGACGATCCAGAAGCGATAGGGGTTCCGTTGATCAGCACGAATTGACGCGCGATTGTTGTTGGAATTGGAAACGACGGTGGGAACCCGATCGTGATGGTGCCCGCATTCGCACTAAGTGCAGCACCTGCACCATTAGTGAATGTAATCACGAGGCCGCCCGATGTGCTACCGATAAGCGTCGGACTCACCGGTTGGACTGTGACTCCCGATGCGGGTGCGCCAATGGTGACCCCCGCCGACTCGGCATCATCTGGAGACGACGAGGTGCGGACGAGGGCGGTGTAGGTCCCGCCGGTCGCAGGTGTCCGGATGCCTGCTGCGGAACCGATCTCAATACGGATCAGGCTGCCTGCTGGCAGGTCGAATGGGGATGCGAGTTTGACGGCGGTGCCTGCTTTCACCACCGCAGCGACGGCTTGGGATACCCCGCCGTTCACGCTCACCGTGACATTGCCAGCGGCGATTGTTTCCGGCATGGTCACCGATGGGGGCAGTGTGATCGTTACGGTTCCGCAGGTCCCGGTCCGTCCCGAGACGGCGCCCGAGTTGCTGCTGAGGGAGAAGACTGGCCCTAAACACGCGGGCACACGTGCCTCAGTGCCAACCGTAAAGTTGACCGCGAAACTCGCCGTGGCGTTTGTCACCGTCGGCGAGACGCCAAATGTCACGTTGGCGGCACGTGCTGGAGTAATGTGCACGCCCGCACTCGTTGGCGCACGATCAATGAGGTATCCGGCGGAACTCTCTGTTTGAATCGTAACGACGCCTGTCGTTCCCGAAGTGCCTGTCGTGCCCCAGAGTGATGAGCCTGTCGCGGGCACCGTCGAAGGTAAGCGAACCCCGGTGATCGGTAGCGCGATCGTGGCACCGGCGGGGAGCGTGGCACTGTCGTTAAACGAAGCGAGGCCGGTGTATGTCACCCCGATCGTTCGTGCGGTAGCCGTCGAAACTGCAAAAGCACCGGTGCTAGTGGCACCTGTGCTTGAGGTCACGACCGCAGCGCCTCCCTGAACCGTTGCGCCCGACGCATCAAACCCGTCCAGAGGGAACGTGATCCTAATGGCACTTCCGACTGGAAGCGGGTTGACAAGCTTGAGTCGGATCGTCGCCGGTTCGATGGTGCCCGCCTGACCGGTCGCGAAGTCAACCGTTGGCGACCCGAGACCGGTCGCGGCGCCCAGCGGCGTGGCGCCTGGTCCTCCAGCGAGGGCAGGGACGATGATCGGCCCGCTTGCGCCGATTTGATCCATGGGTAATGAGCCAAGTGTTGCCGGGGCACGTGTCGTGACCGTCCATTGCGTCGGGGTGCCAGACGATTGCGCTGATGTGACCGAACTCGTTACCGGGTTAGTCAGACCTGTCAGCGTTATCGTTACGGTTGCACCTGATGGAAGTGGTGATGATCCTGCATAGTTCAGGTCGAGATCCGGCGCCACGTAGAGGTTGCTGACTGTGAAAAGACCAGAGACGGTGCTCGTCGCGCCGCCGCTAACGGCCAAGGTTATTGAGTCAATCGCGACCGAACCGAACGCAAAGGGTGCCGGGCTTGTCGGGAACGTTATGGTGACTCGTCCGCCAACTGGCAGCGGGCTGGTCGCGGATGTCGTGAAACTGACGGTAACTTTGACCGGCTTGCCAGTGTCGTTGTCGGGTGCAGACGCTTGGCTGGCAAGCGCGAAGCTGGCGTTGGCGAGAATCCCCGGGCTGACGGTTGCCGCGCCGTTGGCGAGTCCCGTATCGATCAGGGTGCCGGTTGCACTCCCCACCCCTGGCGCTCGAGTGGTGATGGTGAAGTTCGCCGACCTGCCCGCAATTTGAGGCAGGCGGACCGCACCGACCGTCACGATGACGCATGCGCCTGCCGGTATCCCCGTAGCCTGGGGTAGCGTGATGAGGTACGGGACGGTTGATGTCGGGGTGCCGGTGGCTCCTGTGGCACCGGCAATTGCGATAGCGCCGCTCGGTAGTGTGGATGTGCAAACCGTACCCGATGCCGGCAGGTAGTACGCGATGTTTGTCAGCGACGCAAGCCACGGGCTTGACGTGAGGACGTACGCACCGATGCCGGTAACGCTTGCGGAGTCGCCTGGAAAAGCAATCTGAATCGAGCCGCCCGTCGGGATTGGGTTGGTAATTAAGAATGGCACGGCGACGCTGGCTGTCGCGCCGCTGGTATTTGGTTGGGCCGTCACCGAACCACCGGTGAGCAACCCTCCCGTGATCGATGGTTGCACCGATGTGACCGTCGTCGACGTAGCGATGACGGTCGTTCCGTCCGCAGCGATTGTCTTGATAGCGCCATTTGCAAACGCAATCGGCCCGGTCGTCGTTGGGTTCACGACGCCAGTGATTGTGACCATGATCGCGGTTCCACCCGCGACGATGACGCCACCCCCAGGGCGGTCGATCATGTACGTCACGCCGTTCGAACTGCAGGTTTGAGGTGACGCGGTAACAGTCGGTGATATAGCTGCCGTTCCTGTCCCAATCTTGACGGTGACCGTTGCGGTCGTTCCGGCGCAAAAGCCAGCAGGGAATGTAACCATGACCTTGCCGTCGGAGGGCCAGGCGTCGTCTGTCGTGAATGTGAACGTCGCGGTCGCGGTCGCACCAGCCTGCGTCGCACTCAGTGAGGCTTGGGCACTACTCAATGAAGAGTTCGTGATCGTTGGGCCGGTGACTTGGCCCGTATCAACGTCGTAGGCCGGGACGCCGGTGCTTGCGGCGGTCGTCGTGCGTATGGTGAACGCGGCGCCTGCCGTTGCCGTGGGCGGGTTGGTGATGTTGGTGAGCTTGAGCGAAACGCCGGTGCCTTTGGCGATTGTGTTCGACCCAATGACTACGGTGATCGTCTGCCCGGTCAGCGAGGCAGTGCACGACGGCGCGCAGAGCGACGCAGGTGCGATGGCTTGGATACCGGTTGCGCCACTGCCGGTGTAGCCGGACGGCAACGTGACGATGATCGACCCACCTGCGGGTATCGGATTGGCAATGGTGAAGGCCAACGTCACATCGCCGGTTGTTCCCTTCGCGTTTGACGAAAGGGTCACGGACGTGTTTGTCAGTGCGCCGGCAATGAGCTGCGGGAAGGACAGCGACCCGGAAATGGTATTGAGTACTTTCTGAGTCGCATCAATTGTGGCGAGTGCTTCGAGCACGCCAACTGTCCCAGCCGTGGCGTTTGGGGGCAGGGTGACGCCGTTGAGCGAGACGGAAAGTGCTGCACCTCCGACCGAAACGTTGCTGCCCCCATTTGTCGTTGCGGTGAGCGTGACGGTTGTCTGGTTGATCGACGTGATCGAGAGAGTAGTTTCAGCAGTGAAGCCAGTGTGAGTCACCAGAGTGGGGGCGACGGTGTATGCGGATGACCCCGTCGGAAACGTCACTTGGATCCTTCCGCCGGAAGGAATGGCCGACTGCGGGACGAACGACATGGTTGCAGTTGTCGTTGAGCCGGCGACGGTCGTGCCAAGGGACACCCGGCCATTTGTTATCTGGCCAGCGGTAAGTGCCGGGAACGTGAGCGCGCCCGAGATCGTGTCGAGTGTGGCCAGCGATGAGTCGGTCGTGATGATCGCGTTTGCGACGTCCGTGGTGGTGCCGGTGATCGCCGCCGGGAGCGTGATGTTGTTCAGGGTTACCGTGAGGGTTTGGCCGGCACTGGGTGTGTACGTGTTCGTGCCAGCCAAGGACGTCGCAAGCGTGACCGTGGACTGCGTGGTCGAAACGACTGCCACCGTTGTTCCGGACGTGAAGCCGGTGTGCGTGACCGTTGTTGAGTTGACGACGTACGTTGCAGGGAACGTCACGGTGATCCTGCCACCCGACGGTATGGCGGATTGCGGCACAAACGTGATGGTGGCGGTGGTTGTGGTCCCGGCGACGGTCGTCCCAAGCGTGACCTTGGCCCCCGTGATCGACCCGGCGGCTGCCGTGCTTGGTAGCCCGAAAAGCCCGATGAACGCGATCGCCAAAGCGGCAAAGAGCGACACCCACCAGAGTGAGTGCCGCTCAGCGCTCTTCGGTTCCGCGGTGACCCCGATGGGGGCCGTCTCGGACAGGATTGCGATCACTCCCCGGCGTGCTCAGGGGTTACGTTCACCCTGGCCGATCAGTGAACGCACCGCCGGTAGTGAAGTTCCGTGCGCGCGTCTCTATATGCCCTCAGCGCGGCATGCCGCTACGCTTCCGGCAGACGGCAGTTGGA
>CAYFLJ010000069.1:0-7133 GCA_964343985.1 uncultured Thermoflexus sp. | reverse complement strand
CGGTGCGCGTTGAGTTGCCGACGTCCCCATCAACGACGACGACGCGCGGGTTGTCACGCCCGACATCGCGTAGGGCCTGCCCGAAGGCGTCGCGCGTCGCCGCGCCGAGGCTCACGGTGAATGGGCCGGTGGTCGTCGAGGTCATCCGGAGTTCCAGTCGGGTGCCTAGCGCCTAGGCGACGCCAAGTTCGGCGTGGGCGCGGTCACGTTCGGCGGCGGTGAGCGGCTTGCCGTGGTACGTCCAATCGGCCTCAACAAACGACACGCCCTTGCCCTTGACGGTGTGCGCGACGATTGCCTGCGGACGACCCGTTGAGGCGCGCGTCGATGCGAAGGCGCTCAGAATTGCCGGCATGTCGTGGCCGTCAATCTCTTCAACGTGCCAATCGAACGCGCGCAACTTGGCGGCGAGTGGGCGGTAGTCGAGGACTCGGGGCAGGATGTTGGATTGTTGCGCGCCATTGTGGTCGATGATCAAGGTGAGGGTGTCGACACGGTAGTGCGCGGCGGCCATGATGGCTTCCCAGACTTGCCCCTCTTGCATTTCACCGTCGCCGCACATCACATAGGTACGGAAGGCGCGCCCGTCGAGACGGCCGGCGAGGGCGTGGCCCAACCCAATCGACAGGCCCTGCCCGAGCGATCCGGTCGATGCCTCAACTCCGGGGAGACGACGCATATTCGGGTGGCCCTCAAGGGGGCTGTCGATCAGGCGAAGGGTGTCAAGTGAGGCGTGGTCGATGACGCCGTGTTCGGCCAAAATGGCGTAGAGGGCGGGGGCCGCGTGCCCCTTCGAAAGGATGAACCGGTCGCGGTTGGGGTCGTGGGGGTTCGCGGGATCCAATGAGAGGATGCCGCCGCGGTAGAGGGCCACTAAGATGTCGATGGCGGACATCGAACTCGATGGATGGCCCGACCCGGCGCGGGTGGTCATGTCGATGATGTCGCGGCGTAGGCGCTGCGCGACGGCGTGGAGGGCAGCCGGGTCGTCGGCGCGGAAGGGTATTGCGTCGGCCACGGGCGGCGGTCCTCCGGTGCCCGCCAGTATACCGAGGCACCTTTTATCAGGCGCGGTGAAGGCGTTCTAGGACGAGTTCAGCGACCTGGTTCGCAGTGAGTGGGTCGGTGTCAACCGTGATGGTCGCGGCCAGACGGGCGTCGGTAAGTCGGGCTTCTTGGACAGCAAGCAACGTTGGGCCAACCATTCCCCGCCCACGCCGTGCGACTTCAGTCGGTGACGCGGCGAGGTAGACCAAGGCGTCTGGGACCCCTTGGTGGCGCCACAAATCACGGATGACCGAGTGCTCTTGGGCGACAACGCGCGCCGCAAAGCCGGCGGCGCGGAGGCTTCGAACCAGTTCGCTCTTGCCGGAACCGCAGACGCCGACAACGACAACGGTGCGCACCCGAGGGCGATCAAGTGAGGCGTTCGTCATTCGGTGGTCGGGCCGCAACGAACGCGGCACCGAAAGGTTGCGCGCACAGTTGACGGAATGCGGGTCTATCGGCACACTCTCGGCATTGGCCGGGGGAGATGGTCCTCGGCGCCGACCGTGGCCCCCGGTTTGGGGAAGGTACCGCACTACGGGTTGGTTTCGCGGGACCGGGTACCGCGTTGGCGGCGACAGGAAACGGACGTGAGCGTGACGGAACGACGGATGATGGCGAGGCAATGGGTGGCAGGGCGAATGCGCCGAGCCGGTGCCGTTGCTTTGTTGGCCATCGGCCTAGGTGCATCGACGTTCGTCGACGGCACCCCGGCGGCGGCCCAAATCGTCACCGCAACCGCGACACCGACGGCGTACTTCTTTCAGGACAACGATCCGTATCTCGTCTATGAGGGCGATTGGACGCGAATCGAGGACAGCAAGGCGAATGGTGGTACCCGCCATCAGACGCGCCAGAAAGGTGCCATTGCTCGGATTCAGTTCACCGGGCCGTACGTCAAGTGGTATGGCGTGCGTGGGCCGAACCGTGGTCGCGCCAGGTTGACGGTCGATGGGGTGGTCGTCGGTGCCACCGGTGACGGCATCATCGACCTGTACCGACCGAACGAAACAACCTATGAGCTGATCTCGTGGGTTGGTGGCCTAAACTCTGACGCCCCCCATACCATCGTGATAGAGGTCCTTGGGCAACGCAACGGTGCATCGTCGGACAGCATTGTCGACCTCGATGCCTTGGAAGTGACCGCCGCGGATCGCGCGCCGGTGACCCCGACGCCGTCACCGACGCCGCAGATTTCGCCCACCCCGACCTTGATGCCCGGGCAGGCGCCGGGCACGCAGAGCATCGCGGGACCGGTCGTCACCGGCCCAAGTTCGACCGGCAGCCAAGGACTTGTTGGCGGTACGCCGACGGTCGATCGTGCACCCGGTTCGTGGCCAATCGATAGCCGGTTCCTTCGGTATTACGTGGAACGTGACGGACCTCGCATCCTTGGCAACACGATCTCGCCGCCCACCTTCTTCGCAGGCTACTTCGCGCAGTACTTCGAGAAGGGTCGCCTTGAAGACCAGACCGGCCTGACCCAAGATCCAAACTGGCAGTTTCAGTACGGTCTGTTAGTTGACGAGTTGCAGACGCTGCGCTTACCGCTACCGATCGGCGGAGAGGTGTCGACGTTGACGTACGCGACGATCAACGACATGGCGAACGAGGCGAGGCGCATCCCTGCCCCAACCGGCTTCAAGGGAGGCACGCAGGCGAATACCGATGGGTCAGTTTTCGTGCCGTACTCGCAGGCGCTGCAACCGGGGCCGGGTCACTATGTCCATCAGGTGTTCTGGCCGTACATCAATCGCGCAGACCTGTTCCCCGGTGGGTGGCTGCACGACATCGGTCTACCGATGACTGAGGCAGTCTCGGCCGTGGTAACCAAAGGCCCATTCCAGGGGCGAAGCATTATGGTGCAGGTGTTTCAGCGGACAATTCTGACCTACGATCCGCTGAACGGCGCCGAGTTTCAGGTCGAACGCGCAAATGTTGGTACCGACTATCGGCGTGCCTTCCCGGATCGCGTGCCGCAATAGGGCGCGTTCATGGCGCCAGTTCCCCGTCGGCGCCACACATCGTTGAGGAGACACCATGACGGATGCCGCGCGCCCCGCTGACGCAAACGATCGGACGGTGCCGGACCGGCCACCCGTCCGGAGTTATCTCAACGGACTCGCGTGCAGCATGTGTGGCCACGAGGTCGAGGTGGATCGCCTCCAGAACACGTGCCCATCATGTAACCGTGTCCTGACATACCGCTACGACCTCGACGCCCTGCGCGAGGCCCTGCCACGCGAGGCGCTTCGGGCGCGCGATGCCACGTTGTGGCGGTATCGCGAGGTTCTGCCGGTCCGCGAGACGCGGCACATCGTCTCGCTTGGCGAGGGGATGACGCCGCTTCTGCCCGCGCTTGGACTCGGTGACCTCACCGGCTTCCGGCAGCTGTATGTCAAGGAAGAAGGGCTCAACCCGACGGGGTCGTTCAAAGCCCGAGGCATTTCGGTCGCGGTCAGTCGTGCGCTCGAACTTGGGGCGACGGCCCTTGGCATTCCGACCGCAGGAAATGCAGGCGGCGCCCTCGCGGCCTACGCGGCGCGTGCGGGTTTACCGTGCTACGTGCTGATGCCTGAAGATACGCCGCTCGCGAATAAGTTGGAATGCGTGCTGTATGGCGCACACCTGTATCTCGTAAAGGGCCTTATCAACGACTGCGGTCGCATTGTCCGTGAGGGCGCGGCGGCCGGTCGCTGGTTTGATGTGTCGACCCTCCGCGAACCCGGACGTGCGGAGGGCAAGAAGACGATGGGCTACGAGATCGCAGAGCAACTTGGATGGGAGTTGCCGGACGCGATCATCTACCCAACCGGTGGTGGAACCGGCATCGTGGGAATGTGGAAGGCGTTCGACGAGATGGAACGCCTCGGGTGGATCGGGTCGCGGCGTCCGAAGATGATCTCGGTGCAGGCGGAAGGGTGCGCGCCGATCGTGCAAGCGTTCGACGCTGGTGAACGGCACGCCAAACTCTTCCAAAATGCGCACACGGTGGCGAGTGGGCTGCGGGTGCCGGTGGCAATCGGCGACTACCTGATGCTTGACGCCATCCGCGCGAGTGGAGGCACAGCCATCACCGTCCGCGACGACGAGTTTGTGGCAGCCATGAAGGTGTTCGCTCGTGCCGAGGGCATTTCGCCGGCACCGGAGGGTGCAGCGACCATGGTGGCGTTGCAGAAACTGCGCGATTCTGGGTTCTTGAAGACGGACGACCGAGTCGTGCTTTTCAACACCGGTGCAGCATGGAAGTATTCGGAACTGCTTGATCCGGGTGATCCGTCGACGCTCGACCCCGCCGACCCGCATGTACTTTCGCGGATTGAGGGATGACGGTCGGCGACGCGCCGCCAACACTGCTCGTCGGGCAATCTGGGGGGCCGACACCCGTCATCAACGCAAGCCTTGCCGGGCTTCTCGACCGTGCCGGCACCTCAGGCGTGCCGTGGCGGCGCATCCTCGGACTCCGTCATGGGATCGAAGGCGCTCTGGCGGGAAACGTCATCGACCTTGGGGCGGTGGCCGAAGCCGATCACGAGGCGTTGGCGGCGACGCCGGCCTCGGCGCTAGGTAGTTGCCGACGCAAAATCGATGCGGTCGACGAGGTCGCCGTCTTGGACGCGTTCGCCCGCCTCGGTGTGCGGTGGTTTGTGTACTGCGGCGGCAACGACTCGATGGACACGCTTGCGCGCCTTGAGCGAGCGGCGCGGGCGCGGGGGCAGGCGCTCGCAACCTACGGTGTGCCAAAGACGATTGACAACGACCTCGCCGGCACGGATTGGTGCCCCGGGTATGGCAGCGCCGCGCGCTACTGGGCGACGGTGACGCCGGAGGTGACCTGCGATCTCGCGTCGATGCGAACGTACGACCGAGTGGTGGTGCTCGAAGCGATGGGGCGCAACGCCGGTTGGCTCGCGGCCGCGTCGGCACTGTGGCGGCGCGACGACGCAGACGGACCACACGTCTTGCTCGTCCCCGAGCGGGCATTCGCTGAGGCGGACTTTCTCGCACGGGTTGAGGCGGCGGTCACACGCGTCGGGTACGCCGTCGTCATGGCGACCGAGACGATCAAAGACAGTGCCGGTGACTACGTGGCGGGACGTCGCGATGGCGTGGATCACTTTGGGCACCCGCTTGTCGCTGGGACGGCGGACACGTTGGCCGCGTTGGTGACCGGGAAGCTGTCGCTCAAGGCTCGCGTAGTGAAGCCGGGGACGGCGCAGCGGACGAGTGTGGCCCACGTCTCGCCGGTAGACCGCGAAGGTGCGCGGATTGCGGGTCGCCTTGCCGCGTCGCGCTTGGCACGGGGCGAGACTGGCGCGATGGTATCGATGCCCCGCGTACCGGTCGACGAACCGGCTGCACTCGCGACCGATTGGTGGCGACGTGAGGCAGATTACGGAGAGACACCCCTGGCGGTTGTGGCGGGTGCCGAACGCCGACTGCCAGACCATCTCCTCACTGACGGAGATAGCCACGACCCCGTCACTGACGAGTTTCGGACCTACGCAAGCGCACTGGTTGGCAGTGACGCCCGAGTTCGGCTGTTTCGATTTGCGTCGTAAACGAACCGACACGCGGCATTTTGGGGGATTCTCGGTGGCGCAACCACGCCCACCCTTGTGTCGCGGCGAGTCCATCGGCAATACTTCGTTGGTCCTTGTGAAACACTTCACGAACCACCCTCAAGCAACCGGCCACCGGTTGGTGAGGGAGGGTGTGGGTGTACAGTGACGGGCGCCGCTGATATCGACGTTCGTGGTGCCGTGGGTTCCTGTGCCCATCGCGCCGCCGACAGTGCCACGGAGACGTGGCAACGCCCTCAGGAGCTGCAAGCGTGGCAACCGGATCGTTAGGGCAGCCGCAATCTGGCGGTGCAGAGTTCTGGGACTGGGTCCGGAACGGACGCGTCTTCAAGTCAATCTTCCGGTACAGCTACCCGAGTGATCGCCGTAACCGAATCATGACGGTTGCGAAAAACGTCTTCCTCCATTTGCACCCGAGCCAGGTGCCGCGTGGCGGCATCCGGGTGACGTACACATGGTGCCTCGGTGGGCTGTCGTTCATGACGTTTCTTCTGCTCACCGTCACCGGCGTCCTCCTGATGTTCTATTACGTCCCGTCGGTGACTCGCGCATACCAAGACATTCAAGACCTAGAAACCGTGGTCACGTTTGGGATGCTGATGCGCAACATCCATCGGTGGGGCGCCCACATGATGGTCATCACCGTGTTCCTTCATATGTGTCGTGTCTTTTACACGGGGTCCTATAAGCCGCCGCGCGAGTTCAATTGGGTGGTCGGCGTGATTTTGTTGGTCTTGACGCTGCTGCTTTCTTTTACCGGCTACTTATTGCCGTGGGATCAGTTGGCGTTCTGGGCGGTCACGGTCGGGACGACAATCGGTGGAGCCGCGCCGATCGTTGGCAAGCAACTGAACCTGCTGCTGTTGGGCGACTACGAGATCGGGCAGAACACGCTGATCCGTTGGTACACGCTTCATGTGATTGCATTCCCGCTCTTGCTCTCGCTGTTCTTGGCGGTGCATTTCTGGCGGGTGCGCCAGGACGGTGGTATCTCGCAGCCGATGTAAGGCGTGTCTGGCGCGGTCCGCTCCGGTCTGGAACGCGGATGCGCCACTTGATGGGGAGACGGAGATGAGTACGAGCGAGGCGGGAACGAAGCCTGCACTGATCTCGTCCCGCCCGACGACGGCGGAGTCTAAGTGGGCGGGCAAAGAGTGCCCGCACTGCAAAAAGGCAATTGAAGCCGGCGAAACGGCCGTGCTTTGTCCGAAGTGCTACACCCCCCATCACAAAGACTGTTGGACGTCGCACGGCAACGTGTGTGCAATCGATCAGACGCCGGCCAACATCATGGAACGTGCGGCGCGCGGGGCGCCGGCAGCGACAGCGGCTCCGGCCGCGGGTCCGGTCGCTGCGCCAGCACCCGCCGCTCCGGCACCGGCGGTTGCGGCGGCAGCGCCCGCCCCAGTGGCGAAGGCTCCCGTGGCGGCGGTGGCGAAGCCCGCTGCGCCGGCGCCGGCAGCGGCTGGTGGTGGGGCCTCATCTGCTCGGGCGATGCGCTCG
>CAYFLJ010000068.1:0-7140 GCA_964343985.1 uncultured Thermoflexus sp. | reverse complement strand
TTGCGATTCGCGAGGGAGGCCGGACGGTTGGCGCCGGCGTTGTGACCAAGATTCTGTCGTAGCTTGGCGCGAATGGCGGCCATTCCGTGGCGCCAGATGTACCATTGCGTGATTGCGGGACGCCGCCCATGCGTTGGCGTGGGCGAGTGTCCGGCACGTAAGCACTCGACGGCTCGAAGTTGCGTCGGGGAAGAGGACGAACCACGTGGCGAAGCGGGAAGACCGGATTGCCTTCAGGCTTGAGTGCACGGCCTGCAAGTCGCCGAATTACACAACGACGAAAAACAAGCGGAACGATCCTGAGCGCATGACGCTCAAGAAGTTCTGCCCGCGGTGCCGGGCGCACCACGAACATCGCGAGACGAAAATCTCAGGTCAGGGCTAGGGATGGTGGGACGCCGATAATGGCGATTCGAGGACGCTCCATGCGCGGCGGACCGTCTGGACGCGCGGTAACAGCGGAAGCGGACGCATCGCGGGTTGTGACATCCGTCACATCGTCGCGGGCGATTCGTCAGGCTCAAGCGGCGGCGACGCCTTCGCGCCCTGGGAAAGTCAGCCTGATTTCTGAGAGTTTGAACGTCAACTTTTTCCGCGACGCGACCTCGGAACTACGAAAGGTAACTTGGCCGACCCGCGAACAGGCGACCAACCTCACGGCGCTCGTCATAGGTGTTTCGCTTGCCACCGGCGTCCTTCTCGGCGCCTTCGACTACATCTTCGAGAAGTTGTTCGGACTCCTGCTCTCCGTGTAGGGGCCGGGGCGCGCGTATACGGGCTATCCGCCGAGTACGCGACAGTCTTGCGAGGTACGCCCGTGGTTACCGAAACCGAAACAGACGATAGCTTGCCCGGCGAGACCCGCCCTGACGGCACGCGGTGGTACGTCATCCATACGTACTCCGGCTACGAAAACAAAGTCAAACAGTATCTTGAGCAGCGTATCTTGTCGATGGACGTCGTCGACAAGGTGTTTCGAGTGGTCGTGCCAACGGAGGAAGAGGTCGAGGTCAAGAACGGTGTGCGCCGAACCGTTCAACGGAAGGTCTATCCGGGCTACGTGCTTGTGGAGATGCTAATCGACCCCCAGTCATGGGAAGTTGTACGGCGCACACAAGGCGTGACCAGTTTTGTCGGCACCTCAAGCAATGACGCAACGCCATTGCAAGACTCTGAAGTCCAAGCAATCCTCCGCAAGATGGTCGAAGAGAAGCCTCAAGTTCGCGTGACGTTTAGTCGCGGCGATCGGGTCAAGATCATCGATGGGCCGTTTAGTGAAGTCCTCGGTCTCGTCGACGAAGTCAACGCTGAGAAGACGAAACTTCGAGTTCTCGTGTCGATGTTCGGCCGTGAGGCGCCAGTTGAGCTCGACTTTCTGCAGGTAGAGAAGCAGTAGCTAGCCCGTTCTTCGATGAGACGTCGCGCTGAGCAGTGCGCTAGTAGCGCCCGAACGTGAGGACATCCTGATGGCGAAAAAGATCCGCGCAATCGTAAAAGTGCAGGCCCCGGCAGGGAAGGCAACCCCCGCACCACCAATTGGGCCGGCGCTTGGCCAACACGGCATCAACATCATGGGCTTCGTGAAGGAGTTCAATGAGCGGACGGCAGCGCAGGCTGGCTTGGTAATTCCTGCGGAAATCACGGTGTATGAGGACCGTACCTTTACGTTCATCCTGAAAACGCCGCCGGCAGCTGACTTGCTCAAGAAGGCAGCGGGCGTCGACAAGGGGTCGGCGAACGTTGTCAAGACGCGTGTTGGTACCGTCTCGCGTGACAAGGTACGTGAGATTGCCAAGACGAAGATGAGCGACCTTAACGCGAACGACATTGACGCTGCGATGCGGATGATCGAAGGTACCGCTCGAAGCATGGGCCTCGTTGTCGAAGACTAGTCCTTGGCCCAGTTTGGGCGACGCATGAAGCCGCAGGAGCGCCTCGAGTGGCGCGTAATGACTGCAGGAGTAGTAGAAGATGGCTAAGCAGAGTCGCAAGCACGCCGAAGCACTCGCCAAGGTTGATCGGAGTCGGTTTTATACGCCAGATGAGGCAATTGCGCTTGCGAAGGCGACATCGTATGTGAAGTTCGACGCGACGGTAGAAGCGCACCTGCGTCTCGGGATTGACGTCCGCCATGCGGATCAACAGGTTCGTAGCACCGTAGTCTTGCCCGCGGGCACTGGCCGTGCAGTGCGCGTTGCGGTCTTCGCACAGGGCGATAAGTCGGCTGAAGCGGTCGCTGCTGGTGCGGACAAGGTCGGTGCGGACGATCTCGCCAAGGAGATTGAGGCGGGCCAAATTGATTTCGACGTTGCCGTGGCGACGCCGGACATGATGGGAATTGTTGGGCGGCTCGGCCGAATTCTCGGCCCGCGCGGACTCATGCCGAATGCACGCACTGGCACCGTGACGGCGGATCTGACGCGTGTCATCCGCGAAATTAAGGCTGGTCGCGTCGAGTTCCGCGCAGATCGTCAGGGCTTGCTTCACGTGCCAATCGGGAAGGTTAGTTTCTCCGATCAGTCGCTTAAGGACAATTTGCGTGCGCTGGTCTCCGCTGTTCTGAGTGTGAAGCCATCTGGAGCAAAAGGGACGTACGTACGCACGGTCACGCTGGCGTCAACAATGGGACCTGGCGTACATGTGGACGTCGCCGCTGCGCAAGCGCTGGTGTAGGCGGAGTGCGCTGCGGAACCGCTATAGTGTGACGACAATCCATCACGAAACTCTTGGTCGTAGACCGTCGGTCTCGCAAATGCGGGCGAAGGGTGCTAGTTCACCGCCGACTGAGGCTTGGGGAATTGCTGAGGGCAGGCTCCCGCTTTAACGGTGGGAATCTGCTCTGTATGCCATCCAACGCACTCCCGCGACCCTGTCGCGAGAGTGCGTTTGTGTTTCTGGTGCGACCGGTGCTCAAGCGGAACGTTGGATCGGGTTTCGTCCACCGTGCTGAGTAGTCAGTCAAGGACAGAAGGAGGGCACGATGCCCACGCCAAGGAAAGCGGCTCAAATCTCAGAGCTGAGTGAAAAACTGGGGCGATCACATCTCGCCATTGTGACTGACTATCGCGGCCTAAAGGTAAAGGACCTTCGCAATTTGCGCCGCCAGTTGGGAGCGCATAACGCTGAACTGGTGGTGGCGAAGAACACCTTGATGCTTCGCGCCACCCGAGAGCACGGGATTGATGGAGGCACACTTTTTGCAGGACCGACGGCGGTCGCATTCTGCTTTAACGACATCGTTGAACCGGCAAAGGTGTTGAACGATTTTGTGCGCACCTCCCGCATCCTCAAGGTGCGCGGTGCGCTGCTCGACGGGCGCCCGGTAGACGGGCCTGCCGTGGAGATGATTGCGACCCTGCCTCCAGTCGATCAGTTGCGCGCTCAAGTCGTGGGAACGATTTCCGCGCCGCTCACCAGTGTCGTGGGGGTAATGAACGCGGTGCTGCAAACGTTTGTCGCGACGGTTGAAGCGCGCGTAGAACAGCTTGGACACGCGGCATAGCCGGGTGCCTGAGACACTTTTCGAGGTAAAGGAAACCGCAATGTCTAGCGAAAAAGTTCAGGGAATCATTGAGCAGCTCAACCACTTTAGCGTGCTGGAATTGGCGGAGCTGAGCAAGGCGCTTCAGGACGCTTGGGGTGTTTCGGCTGCGATTGCCGCAGCGCCAGCAGCTGCGGCTGCGCCCGCGGCCGCCGCCGCCGCGGTTGTTGAAGAGCAGACAGAATTCAACGTGGTGATCGTGGCAGCTGGTGCGAACAAGATACCCGTAATCAAGGTTGTGCGTGAGATCACCGGGCTTGGCCTGAAAGAGGCCAAAGACCTTGTCGACGGCGCGCCGAAGTCTGTCAAGGAAGGCGTGACCAAGGAAGACGCGGCGGCGATTAAGGCCAAGCTTGACGAGGTCGGTGCGACCGTCGAGATCAAGTAATCGCTTCGCCCAATCGGCTGCCCTTGAGTGCTATGCTTGGGCGGTTGACGGAAATGCCTCTTCGCTTACCGGTTGTCAGACCGGTTGGGCGCGGAGGCATTGCGTGCTTGTGGCGGCATTCTCGAGATGAAACGTCGGCTTGGCGCTGAATCCGTGGTTTGTGATGACCGCGGGCGCCGGGCGAAGCGCTAGTAAGCCTCTGGCGTGCATACAGAGCGCACGCGGCACGGAAAATCAGGAGCCTGCGGAATGGTTGCGGTGGAGCGACTGCTGGACTCTGCGGTGAGCGCATCTGGCCGGATGCACTTCGGGAGAGCGGGCGACCTTTTGGACATGCCCAATCTGCTCGAGATCCAGAAGAAGTCGTTTGAATGGTTCAAACGTGACGGGCTGCGGGAACTCTTCGACGAGATCTCGCCGATCACCGACTTCACCGGCAAGAATCTCGAGCTTCGCCTCTGGGTAGACGACGAGCCATTCGGCGAGCCGAAGTACGATGAGGACACGTGCCGCGAGCGTGACCTGACGTTCGGGGCTTCGCTTAATTGCCGTGCCGAACTTCGTAACAAGAACACCGGCGAGATCAAGGAATCGCAGATATACATCGGCGAGTTCCCAATGATGACGGAGCATGGCACGTTCATCATCAACGGCGCTGAACGCGTGGTGGTGAGTCAGCTTGTCCGATCTCCAGGTGTGTACTTCCAGTCGGACGATGACCCGGTCACCGGGCGTCGACTGTTTACGGCGAAGCTCATCCCAAATCGGGGCGCATGGCTCGAGTTTGAGACAAGCAACAAAGACATGCTTACGGTCAAAATTGACCGTAAGCGCAAGATTCCTGTCACGACGCTTTTACGTTCGCTGTCTCGCGACCTCGCAGAAGACGATGCGCTCTTCGCCGCTTTCGAGGATGTTGACACCGATCCCACCCATCGATTCACGGAGGCGACTATCGGGACGTCGACCCGTCGCGATCCGGCACGCAATTACGGCGAGGCGCTGATTGAGATTTACCGACGCTTACGACCGGGTGACCCGGCGACGGCAGCGAACGCCGAATCGACGGTACATGGCCTGTTTTTCAACGCCCGTCGCTACGATCTCGGGCGTGTTGGCCGTTACAAACTGAACAAGCGCTTGCGCACGTTTGGCCGGACTGAGCGAACCCTTGGCGTTGACGACCTTGTCGCGCTCGTCCGTGAATTGATTCGCCTTAATCGCGACCAAGGCAAGAGCGACGAGATAGACCACCTTGGCAACCGCCGTATTCGCGCAGTTGGCGAACTCATTCAGAATCAATTCCGGGTCGGCTTGCTGCGGATGGAACGGGTCATCAAGGAGCGCATGACGGTTCAAGACCCGGAATCGGCGACCCCAAGCCAGCTTGTCAATACTAGGCCGGTCACGGCGGCGATGAAGGAATTCTTCGGCGGGTCGCAGCTCAGTCAGTTCATGGATCAGACGAATCCGCTGTCTGAACTAACTCACAAGCGACGGTTGTCAGCGCTTGGTCCGGGAGGGCTCTCGCGGGACCGTGCTGGCTTCGACGTGCGAGACGTCCATGAATCGCACTACGGACGCATTTGCCCTGTCGAAACGCCGGAGGGTCCAAACATTGGGCTGATTGGTGCATTGGCAACCTACGGTCGGATCAATGATTACGGGTTCATCGAGACCCCATACCGGACGGTCCACAAGACTGCTACGGTTACAGCTTCGACAGACCCATCGTCACTCGTCGGCCGAATATTGACTGCGGACACGCGTCGGCGCTTGCCGGCACCGGTCCAGGAGCGTGCGACAGGGACATCCCTTGTCGCGTTAAGCAGCGTTTCCGCAGGCGAGTTGGTTCCCGTGACGGCAGCTATCGCATCAGACCTCGTTGCGATGGCGCGCGCAGAAGGCGACTTTGAGCTCACCGTGCGCCCGTACGTCACCGGTCCCGACGACCCGCGATTCGCTGCCGATGTGAAGTACCTCCCGGCCGATGAAGAAGAGGCGTTTCACATCGCGCAGGCGAACACGGTCTTGGACGATCACGGCAATCTAATTGAGAGCCGTGTGGCAGCGCGCTACGACGGAGAATTTCAGTCGGCGCCGGTCGACCGGGTCGACTTGCTTGACGTATCGCCGAAGCAGATTGTGTCGGTCGCGGCGGCGCTAATCCCGTTCCTAGAGCACGACGACGCGAACCGGGCGCTCATGGGTGCCAACATGCAGCGACAGGCGGTGCCGCTCCTCACGCCGGAGGCACCGTACGTTGCGACCGGCGTTGAGCGACAGGTTGCGCGCGACTCAGGGCAAGTCGTGCTGTCAAAAGCAGCGGGCGAAGTCTTGAGTTCGACGGCGATGGAAATTGTCGTTCTCGGCGACGACGGCATTCCTCATCGCCACGCGCTACGCAAGTTTGTTCGTAGCAATCAGGGGACTTGCATAAATCAGCGGCCGATTGTGTCCCGAGGTGATCGGGTCGTCGAAGGCCAGCCTCTCGCCGACAGCATGTCGACGGAGGGCGGTGAGTTGGCCCTTGGTCAGAATGTCTTGTGTGCGTTCATGTTCTGGGAAGGTGGCAACTTCGAAGACGCCATCTTACTAAGCGAGCGCCTCGTCCAAGAAGATAAGTTCACCTCGATTCATATTGAGAAGTATGAAGTTGAGGCGCGTGATACGAAGCTTGGTCCTGAAGAAATCACGCGCGATATTCCTAACGTTGGCGAGGAAGCGCTGCGAAACCTTGACGAGAGCGGAATCATCTACGTTGGCGCCGAAGTTCGTGCCGGCGACATTCTCGTTGGAAAGATCACGCCTAAAGGAGAGACCGAACTTACCGCCGAGGAGCGCCTTCTGCGCGCAATCTTTGGTGAGAAAGCGCGCGAGGTCAAGGACACGTCGCTGCGAGTGCCGTCGGGAGAGTACGGGAAGGTTGTCGACGTAAAGAAGTTCTCTCGAGACGACGCGAGTGCAGGTGAGCTCCCCGCTGGCGTTCACGAAATGGTGCGGGTTTCCGTCGCAGTGAAGCGGAAGCTCACTGAGGGCGACAAGATGGCAGGTCGTCACGGAAATAAAGGCGTCATCGCTCGGGTTTTGCCTGTTGAAGACATGCCATACCTTGAGGACGGTACGCCCGTCGACATCATTTTGAGCCCGCTTGGTGCGCCGTCCCGCATGAACATCGGAACCATCCTTGAGACCCACCTTGGCTGGGCCG
>CAYFLJ010000067.1:0-7148 GCA_964343985.1 uncultured Thermoflexus sp. | reverse complement strand
TCAATCGCGCGCGCGCGATTGACCACGAACCATGCCGCTCCGGAAGGTACGAGGTGGCGGGCGCATCCCGCAATCAATCGGGCCGCGAGTGATGGATCTTCGACGTGCCCTCGATGCGCCGGCAAGTTCGACAAGATGACGTCGAACCGGTCACGGTCGAGTCCGTCGGTGCCGTCCGACAGCATGACTTTGACGCGCGTGATGCCGTTGCGGGCGGCGTTCGCGGTGGCGAGATCGACGGCTGCCTTGGAAACGTCTGACATGACGACGCGCCGTCGACGCGATTCGGCGGCGAGCACGATGCCAATTGGTCCCGCGCCGCAACCCAGATCAAGGACCGCGGCGTCGTCTGCGACCTCGGCGCGGTCGAGCAGATAGGTCGTCGCCGGGTCGATGCCTCGCGCACCGAAGACGCCTTCGCCGAGCCGAAGCGTCACCGTCGTCTTGCGGACTGTAAGGGTGTGATCGGTGCCACCAGAAACGATTGGGGTAGAAGCAGCCGCCGACATCGCCGACGCTTGCGGCCCAGATGCGCGAAACAAACGCACCTGCGCGCTGCCGATGTCCACTTGTACGACATCGATGAAGAATTCTTCAGCGAGTTTGACGAACGTCTGCGCGCCGTGACGTCGATGCGCTTGAAACCAAAGCACACCGTCAGGCGCCAGGGCGCGGGCTGCCATGAAAAAGGCGGTGCGGACCGGGCCATTCCCGAGGTAGAAAGGGGGGATCATTTGCACGACGGCGAAGGTACCGGCGTCTTCTGCGGAGATGGTCGTGGCAAGCCGTGCGTCTACGGAGGCCCCGCGTTCGCGAGCGAGTGCCTCAACTCCGGTAGCGAGGTCAATCGCAGGACGAAGGGCAACGACGCTGGCTCCATGGCCGGCGGCCCAGACGGCGCCTTCGTGGTCGTGAAAACCGAGATCGAGGACTCTCTGACCGGGGGTGAGTGGTACATGTCGTTTCAGTAAGTCGGTATCGAACAGGTGGGTCCGTGGCGTTGGCATTAGGCAATCCTGCGGCGGGAGACGCACGATCCAATCGTCGTCTGGGACGACTTGCGTTGGAAATGTTTAGCGTACGCGTGCCAGAAACTCGCGCGCGAGCTCCGTCGGCCACGCGATTGGACGGCGTGAACGTGCGGGGCCGTGTGAGTCTGACCCAACGGTCGTAAGGATTGCACGACGCACGGCGACCGATGCCAATGCCTGTTGCGCGGCGCGGTCATGGTGGGGATGGGCGACCTCGATGCCTTGCACCGCGGGGACGTCATCAAGGAGCGCATTGAGTTCGACCACGGTGAACGTCCACGTCAACGGATCGGTTCGCATTGGGTGGGCGAGGACTGGGACGGCGCCGACGTCAAGGGCTGCGCGTGCGGTTTCGGATAGGCCGAGGCCGGGTGGGTTGTTGGGTCGAAGAGAGGCGATGTGCCGTGCACTTTGGCGATGATCTCCGGCAACTCGGCTCGACCTCACAAAGCGCACCACGTCTGCGACCGTGAGGGTGTGCGAGGAAGTAAGCAGCTCATCGCGCGCGGGTTGATCAGGGAGCGTCTCTAGGCAGGCTCTCGCCCATTGATCAATGCTCCCGCGCGCGAGCGAAAGCAGCCTCTGGATGGACTCGTCGAGCACCGCGTCGCCGTAGAGGAGCAAGTGCACTGGCGTTTGGCGCCAATGCGCTGTGACCTCGACGCCGGAGATGACCCGCACACCGGCATCGCGGCCACACAACTGAGCCGACTTGACTGAAGTCGTGACGTCATGGTCGGTGATGGCGATCGTGTGTATGCCATGTGCAATGGCGTGCGAAACCAAGCCTTGAGGTGTCCACTGCCCGTCGCTTGCGCGGGTGTGGAGGTGCAGGTCAATTCCAGATGGCACGTTCGTCAGAGTTCCGAAGGCGAGGCGACCGGCTACACTGGCGCGGCCGTAGAAGGGGACGCGCACGATGCCAGATGAATACCATCGAGCGACCGTTGAAGAGCTCGACGCACTGGTAGCTGAGACACACCAGTTGTGGGATGAAGAGTGGGTCGGTTTTTCGTGGCGCAATTACACACATGAACACATGCGCCGAGTTCGGGGGCTTGCCGGAACGATTGGCAGTGTCGAAGGCGCCGACCCAGGTGTCGTCGCCCTCGCGGCGACCCTCCACGACGTCACGAAGAGCTACGACGGCGAAATCCTGACCGGGCCGGACGGGAAGCGCGTGCTCGACGAGAACGGGTTTTGGCGCAACGCAACCTTAGTGCCCACTCGGTCGAACGTGGTTACGGAAATCTACGACCAACTCGGGCTGGCTGGCGCGGTCCATCACGTGTCTGGAGGTGCCGTCGCGCGAGTACTTCTTGAGGGACGGGGCTATTCCAGTGCCGTTGTTGAGGGAGTTGAGCAGGCGATCATTGAACACCTTGTCGCCAAGCCTGAGAGTTCTGTGGCAGGGAAGTGCCTTTACGACGCAGACACGATTGACGCCAACGTCGGAATGCCTGCGTTTTATCGCAACATTCAAATATCTCTCCGAGGGCAAGACGCACAGTTCGCGGCGCGCGGCGAGTCGTTTCCAGATTGGCTGCGCGAGAATCTGGGTACGTTCTTGGACTCGTATTTGCGTGAGCGGATTCCCGTCTGGATCGACGGGAAGGCGCGTGACTTCGTTCCGAAGCTCATGACCAAGACGGGAAGGGAGCTTGCAGCTGAGCGCCTTGACCGCCTTAGTCGCGCGATTGCAGAGATGGTGACCGAACTTGACGACTTGGACCGAGCACGACGACACGGGGCGATACGCGTTGTCGAGAGCTTTATGACTCGCCGGTCAAATCCGCGATTGGTTGACGAACTCGACCATGTTGACGCGACGGCGGAGAGCGGCGCGACCGTGTCGCTTGTCGGTTTGATCAGGCGGGAGGTCGCCGGTCACGCGTAGGCTCCGTGCGGTCCCGTGGCTTCGATGGGCCACGCTTCCGGAACTGGAGACCGTCACTCGTATACTTCTCAAGTTACCGGAAGGAGAACTACCTTAATGACTGATCGCCATCGTGGGGGAGGACCGCGTGGATTCGATCGCGACCGCCGACCGAACTTTGAGGGCGGGCGTGGCGAAGGCGGGGACCGCGGTGGATACCGTGGCGGCGGCGGCTTTGATCGTTCGCGCCCGGGCTACGGCGGAGACCGTGGGTCGTTCGGCGGCGGACGTCCGGGGGGCTTCGGTGGCGATCGCCCACCCTTTGGTGATCGGCCTCCCTTTGGCGGCGGTGGGCGTGGTGATGATCGCCCTGGAGGCGGCGACCGTCGGCCGCCGTTCCGAGACCAAAGGCCGCCCGCACCTCCAGCTGAGGCTGAGGATGAATTCGAGGAAGTCGATACGACCTTGGCGGTCGCGATCCTCGATACAGCGACCCGCCTGACTGCTCTGATTGTCGACAAGGGTCTGCCTACCGACCTTGAGGGTCGTCGTGCGGCAGTCCTTGAAGAGTTTGGGGCGGTGTATGCGACCGTTCTTGAGACCGTGACCTCGCTCGACGACGAGGAAGACGACGAGGACGAAGACGGCGAGGAGTAGCGGTTCGTCCCTGATCCGAAGCGCTCGATGGGGTCGACTGCCGTGCGCCGGTCGGCCTCATTGCGGGCAATGGCGATCAGAAAACCAGTCAAAGGCGGCGCGGGCTAGCCGACCGATACCTACCTCGCCCGCGTTTTCGACCGACCATGATCGATCCTCCAATTCGCGGCTGAGTACCACGAAGATAATCGGCTTCCCGTTGGGTCGGTCGGTACCGCGAAGGGCCATCGGATCGTGTTCGGCACTGGTCACGGTTGGTACCCAGAAAACGCCAGCATCATGTCGCACACCATCAATCGCCCCGGTCTTGTGTGCGACGCGTACAGAATCGTGCAGAAAACGCGGCATGAGTGCGCGGTCTTGTTGGCGCTCCAGGGTCCTCCAGAATTGATTTCGTGTCCGCTCCGTAAGGAGTGATCCCGTGAGCGCGCGTCGATAGATCGATGCGAGGCCCTCGGCGGTGGCGATTGCCGTAAACGGGCGCCCATCTGGAAGCGGCATCGTTGGCTTGCCGTAATAGCGACGTATTGCCGAGTGACCGTCACCGATCGTGGCCGTTGCCGGCGCGCACCCAGTGATGTCGAGCAAGACGTTTGTCGCGGTGTTGTCTGATAGGACGATCATGAGTGTGGCGAGGTCGTCGATGCGTAACTCGGTGCCTCTCGCCATGTACTGGAGCACACCTGCGCCACCGCATCTGTGCCAGTCGCGCAATTTGAGTTTGGCGTCGAGACGAATGGCTCCGATCTCGGCGAGTTCGAGCAATCGGACAAAGATGGCGAGCTTGAGCGTGCTGGCGCCGGGGAACGGCATATGGGGTTGATTGGTTGAGCGATCGCCGGTTTCAGGATCTTCTACCACCCACGCAAAGTCCCCACGGGTGTCGGCGATGGCCTTCACGAGACGATCGTGCAGGGACACCATGGTCATACCTCCGTAATTAGGCATCCTACCGTCGGGCATTGACCGTTTGACGGTGGTCTCACCGTGCGGTTCAGTTCGACTTGAAGCGTCTTGCGAAGTTGATCAAGAATCGGAAGTGACCGATCAGAGGGGGTATCGTTCCTGCGTAGACGACGATGCGACGGGGACAATCGCCTGAGGCGACGTGTGTGAGATGCGGGTATCGGGCGACGGAGCGTGCGTTTCGGTTTGAGGTCGCGCTTTCGGCTGACGACTCTGGCGATAACGACTGGGTTGTCAACTATCTCTGCCCACGCTGCGAGTGCGCCCTACCACCTGCGATTGACGGCGCGCCAATGTCTCAAGGCCCGTCGGGCCACCGCACCGCCAATGCTCAGTACGACCCGAATGCGCCGTAAGGTCCACTGCACTCGTAGGCACATGCGAAATTGATCGGATTGGGTTAGTGAGGGACGCGCGATTCGAGCGGCTCGGTGGAATGGGCGCGGCTGACGGAAGCATGCCTGGGATCGGAAGTAATCTCGGAGTTGTGTCCCAAGAGATGCATGGCGGCGGGCCGCGCGGAGAACCCCTGCCGGCGCCGCACCTTTCACTCGTTATCCCGGCGTATAACGAGGCGAACCGTCTCGGTCGCCACCTCGGTCACGTCATCGCCTTCCTGAGTGCGCGCCCATACACCACAGAGTTGCTTGTCGTTAGCGACGGGAGCGTCGATGGCACTCGCCAGGTGGTTGAGGCGGCGTTTGCGACGATCGAACCGTCCGCGCCGCTTCGCGCTTGTTGCTTGGAGTACCACCCGAATGCAGGCAAGGGTCGTGCCGTACGGACTGGAGTGCTTGCCTCCACCGGTAATCACGTGGCATTCACGGATGCCGATCTTTCGACACCGATTGAGGAAGTTGATCGAGGCTTGGCGGTCCTTGTGGCATTGGATAACCCCGGCGCACGCATCGTGATCGGGTCGCGCGCAGTACGAGGCGCAAGAGTCGGTCAGAAACAACCGCTGTATCGGCGAGTCAGCGCGCGGATGTTCAACCTGCTCCGCGACGGGATCACCGGCGTGCACACGCTTCGCGACACCCAGTGTGGGTTGAAAGTCTTCGACGGACCTTTGGCGCGTGCGATTTTCTCGATGCAGGTGATTGATGGCTTCATGTTTGATGTGGAGACGGTGTATATCGCGCAACGGATGGGCATTGTGATCTCGGAGTTGGGCGTCGCGTGGGACGACGACCCGGATTCCCGCGTCCGGTTTACTTCTGCGTTACGGTTGCTCCCCGACCTCGTCCGGATCCGCACGGTGCATCGGAGGATTCGGCCAGAACACCGCGATGCAATCGTCGCTCCGTGGATCGTGCCCCGCATGTGACGCACCGTTTTGCGTTGAGACGTTTTCCATTGACGTAATGGAGCAATCGTTAGCCTCGCGACCGCTTGAACCGTGTCTGCGTGACACGGTACCGCTTTCTGGTGAGCCGCTCTTGGCGCTGGCACGTGCCCTGCCCACTTGGCAAGAGCGTGGGACCCGTCTGGAACGCTCATTTTTTTGTGGGTCCTTCGTGGAAGCGATGGACCTTGCAAACCGGGTCGTGCCGGTCGTCGAGGCGGCGAATCACCATCCTGACCTGCTTGTGAGGTGGGGTGAATTGCGCGTGACGATGTGGACGCACTCGATTGGCGGTTTGCACGTGAACGATTTCATTGTTGCCGCGCGTATCGAGGAGGCACTTGGTGCGTGACTCGGGAATTGATTTTCAGATGAGACAGATTCAGGAGCGGTTGCGGTGGTTCGGACGGGCGACGGCCCGGGTCGTGCTTGCGGGGGCCATGGTGGTCTCACCTCTGGGCGCCGTGGCGTTACCGTCAGCGCACGCCCAAGAGGGAGGGTCGGCGGATGAGCCGTTAGTTGTTGACGGCGCCACCGTTGGGCGTCACTACCGGCAAGCTGGGGGTGGGACGGGCCAGGGTTTTGATGTCTCCGGCAAGTACTTTGAAAAGATGGTCAGCCTGGGCGGTGTCAGCGAGACTGGGTACCCGATCAGCAGTGTCTTTCCTGCGACCGACGGCTGCCGATACCAGGCGTTTCAGAAGTTGGTCTTGCAGGAATGCAAAGACGGACCCATTGATGTTGCGAATACTTTTCAATTAGTTGAAGATGCGGGCGCAGATGGCTTCGCGCTTGCTCGAGGCATCAAACCCGGCGACGACGACAAGGCAGCATCTGCGGATGACTCCCGTCGGGTACGGCTCACGTGGCTCGAAAATAAGCCAATCGCAGAGTTTTTCATTGACTACTGCGGTGATGGTAATGTTGAGAATGCGTGGCGTCTTTGCGGCTTCCCAATGGGAACACCTTATCAATTTAAGGACTTGTATCTAACTCAGCGATTTCAACGGATTGCGTTTCAGTTATGGCAGCAAGATGGACCTGCAGGAATTCGGGCCGGCCAAATCACCGTCGTCAACGGCGGTGATTTGCTCAAACAAGCCGAGATTCTCGTCGGTCCAGCAATCGTGCCGCACGCATTGGGGAAGCCCCCCATCGTGGCGGAACCGGTTTCGTTCCAAAAGGTGGACGCCCCAGTAGCGCAAGCACCGGTGGCTTCGGTGCCCGCCCCCGCCGCTCCGGCACCTGCCCCTGCACCGGCAGCACCTGCCCC
>CAYFLJ010000066.1:0-7178 GCA_964343985.1 uncultured Thermoflexus sp. | reverse complement strand
ACTGTCTGACATCCGACAGGAATGCCTGCGTCGACGAGCATGCCGACATGCTTCTTCGTGACTTCGTTGACTTCGCGTGGGTGGTTAAAATGAGTATTGACATACAGCGGATGATATTTCTTGAGGATTGACACGAGCTCAGGGGTGATGCGTTGTGGCAGCGCACACGGGACCCGACTTCCAATGCGGATGATTTCAAGGTGGGGTATCGAACGGAGCTCGCCCAGTAACCAGTCGATCGTGTGGTCAGGCAACATCATTGGGTCGCCGCCCGACACAATCACGTCGCGGACTTCTGGGCGTGACCTGATGTAGTCAATGCCTAACTTCAGTGTCTCTCGGTTCCACCAACCCGGCTCACTAACTTTTCTCTTGCGAGTGCAAAATCTGCAGTAGATCGGGCATTGGTGGTTGACGAGGAAGAGGACCCGATCAGGATAACGGTGGGTAAGGTTCGGGACCGGACTATCTGCCTCTTCGTTCAGCGGATCATCAGGGCAGTCCTCGTCATCGAGTTCAGCAGGGTCGGGCACTACTTGGCGCCATATTGGATCTCCTGGCGCTTCAATGAGCCCAAGATAGTAGGCATTGATACGGATACGAAAGTCTTTGCTTATTTTATCTGCAAGATCTCGATCAACACCAAACTTCTCAAATAATTGATCGGCGTTGTTGATGCCGTCGCGTAAAAGTTGCTGCCAAGTTTCCATGAACTACCAGAGCCTCTCGCTTCAGCAACGACAGATAATGTGCTAGGACGGGTCGGCGCTTTCCGTCTGGCGGACCGCACACGGGACCATGACGGCGTCAACCATTCCGTGAATGAGTTTCTTATCGATAGGAACCACAGTGGCCGTGGCTCCACCCAAGGTGACCTTGTCGCCAGCAACGAAGTAGTACGGCGTCAATCGTGCGCGGCCAACCATCGGACGAACCGTGCGGCTGTCAAAGTCGTACCACTGAACCGTGGCACGCTTGGTCGCATGGAAGCGCTGCAGCACATGACGAGTCTTTGGGAACTCTTCGAGCGCAGCGCCGATGGCCTCGACCCATTCGGCCTCGGGCAAGTCGTGACCGATTCGCACACCGCGACTGCCCCACGCAGTAGCCGCAAATCCACTCGGCTTGATCACAAGGCGTCGCTCTTTCTGGCCAAGCATGTGGAGTTGACGCCAATCGTGGAGCGGGACGCCTGACACTGTCAGGCCTGGAATCGTCGCATGCGGTGGCACGGGACGCGGGTCGAGGATCCATGTCTGGGGAACCACCGCACGAACCCGCTCAAATACGGCAGACGTAAGTTCGTTTGTCCAAAAGCGTTCCAACAGCGGGTGGTGGACCAATGCAAACGCCAGCTTTTCCTCAAGATACGACTTCACCGGTGGTGTTATCACCACTTTTTGCTTCTTCGCGGCATACAGCATAAGTTCCCATTTCGGGACGTTCTTAATGTCGTATAGTTCAAAGAATCGATAGATGACGTGCACTTGCAGAAGGGGAGCATGCGGGTCGGTCGGCGTATCGTCGCGCGGGCCGGGCGACCCACCCTGCGGCACGTATATCCCTTCCTCACGAAACGTGATGGCATCTGGCCTCACCGCGTGAATGGACGCGCCCCGACTGCGACACGCAGCCGCCAGCCACGCCATTTCATCCCAGTAGTCGCCCGACTCATCGGAAACGACGATTGCGACCGTGGGTGCTTCGCGGCCAGCCGTCGCCGTGACCATCGCGATGAATCCGTCGACCATGCCATCGGCGCCGCCGATCGGAGTCACACCGAGCTCCGCATATAGGCGAGCCATACTCGACCCGAAGCCAATCCCGCCTGGCACCGAATCCAACTCGGTGGCGACGAAGCCCTCGTCAGTGAGAAACAAGTCGGGTCGAATCACGCCGGGAAGTGCCCGACGTGTGCGGTTTAGCCTGCCGTAATCTACCAGCGAGTCTGGGCGCCCAAGGTCGAAGTAGTCCGCAACCCAACGCGGTTGGGTTCCGCGCACCGATGACAAGTACAAGGCGTTAATCGCGCGGTAGAGCGCAAGCAAGTCGTTTCCAAGACGTTCCAAGTAGCCAGCGACGTCAGAGGGCAGCCAGAACGGGTCGGGAGACAGCCGCCATGATGCACGGGATTGTGGGTGAAGCGGCCGTTTTGCGTCGCTGTACAACGATCCGGCAGGCAGGTGAGCGTTCAACCAGAGCGCGCGGCTTGCCGAATCGTCAGCAGCAGGCACTCGTCCGCCGGACTCGTTTGAAGTGGTTGTCATGAAAGTCCCCGGTCATGATCGCACCGATGTGGCACGGGGGCATCGGTTCCAGAGGAAACCGCGCGCCATGAAACGGTGCCGTAACGTCGCGTACAGTCGAAAGCGCCGATCAGACGACCGACGTTCGTCTACCCGAAATCGGGATCAGTGCCGAGTTCGGAAGAGCAAAAACCCGAGTGCCATCTACAGCGGAATGGTGTCGGGAACCTCGACAGGAAGGGGAGTGTCAATGGCGTTAGGTGGAAGGAAATGGACTTGGGACGAAGTACTGACTGGGGTCGTCCCGCCGGTGATCTCGGTTCTCGACGCAAACGACGGGATTGACGAGGCGTTGCAGCGTGAACTCTGCGATCACATTCTGGACGACGGTGGTTCAGGACTCTTCGTTCTCGGCGGGTGCGGCGAAGGCGCGTGGCTGACCCCCGAGCAGCGGGTAGCGGTGATCCGTCATTGCGTCACCGCGGCGTCCGGGCGGGCGCCGGTAATCGCTGGGGTGATGTTGCCCGCGACGGCACTCGCGGTCGATGCCGCAAAGCGGGCTGCGGACAGTGGTGCCGATGGGATTGTCGCCGGTTCGCCGTACTACAACGGAGTCGACAGCGGCGCGCACCTCCGACATATCGAAGCACTCCTAAACGCAACGCCGCTACCAATCCTCCTGTATAACATCCCTCAATCAACTCACCATATGCTATCGGTCAGCACGGTGACATCACTTTCGAAAGAGGCAAGGATACTCGGCATTAAAGACTCGTCTGGTCAGCTCGAACATTTCCAAGCCCTCATACACATCAAGCAGAGCGTGCCGCATTTCCGAGTCTTGCAAGGTGCCGAGTTTGCGATGGCTGCGACGGCTCTCCTGGGGGGCGATGGTGCCGTGCCTGGAATGGGGAATTTTGCGCCGTCACTCTTCCGAGATCTTTTTAATCAGGCGCGCAGCGGAAATGCAAGCACCGTCGCCACACTGCAAGCGCAGATCGTTGCGTTGGCAAGATTGCACGGAATGGCGAGTCATTGGTTGCCATCCCTAAAAGGCGCCTGCGTTCTGCTCGGTCTGGGCAATGGGCGCCCGGCAACTCCGTTGTTGCCGGCGAGCGATAGTGAACTTGCGGCGATTCGCGAGGCGATTACCCCTCATCTACCATCACACCTACTTGGGAGGCTCCGTCCGGCGTAGATGCTTGGTCAGAGGCTTGAGGCGCCATCTATCGACGGTGCTCAAGCCTCTGTCGGCGATCAGCAGGGGCTCGGCAGAGTCACGCCCACAAGCGATAACTCGTTGGCCCGCAGACATCGGACTGCACCGCCTTCACCATCATCGGCGAGGGGAACGGCTTCAGTCTTGCAGCGATCGATGACATACGGGCAACGCGGGTGGAACGCGCATCCCAGCGGAAGATGCGCTGGGTCAGGAACATCTCCTTCCAAGACGATCCGCTTAGATTTCGAGTCGGGATCAGGCTCCGGCACTGCCGAGAGAAGGGCCTCGGTGTACGGATGGCGCGGCGCGCTGAAAACTCGCGATGCTTCTCCCGTCTCGACAATCCGACCGGCATACATGACGGCTACCCGGTCTGACAAGTGTTTCACAACTGCAAGGTCATGAGACACGAACAGATACGTGAGGCCGAACTCGTCTTGAAGTTCCAATAACAGATTGAGGATTTGGGCTTGGACGCTGACGTCAAGCGCACTGACCGGCTCATCTGCAACGACCAAACTTGGCCGCAGCGCGAGTGCCCGTGCGATCCCGATGCGCTGACGCTGACCTCCGGAGAATGCGTGGGGATACCGCCCCATGTATTCCGGCCGAAGACCTACCCGCTTTAGCAGCGCTTCGACGCGCGCTTGGCGTTCGTTGGCACTCGATATGCCGTGAACCAGCATTGGCTCGCCAATGAGGTCAAGGAGTGTCATCCGCGGGTTCAGCGATGACCACGGATCTTGGAAGATCATCTGCATCTCACGTCGGAGCGGTCGCAGCGCACCGCGCGGAATGGTGGTCACATCGACAACTGGTCCCGCCTGCGTCCGAAACCGCACGCTTCCCGCAGTTGGTTCAACGGCACGCAGAATCGCACGTGCCGTTGTCGTTTTGCCGCAGCCGCTCTCGCCGACGAGTGCAAGTGTCTCGCCGCGCCGAACGGTAAACGAGACATCGTCGACCGCTTTGACGTTGCCAACGACCCGTCGGAAAAACCCCTGCCGAATTGGGAAATACTTCTTGAGGCCCTGAACCTCAAGAAGTGGTGGCTCGTTTTGGCGTCTGCCACCGTCCGAGGTCGTTGTCGCCGGTTGGGTGTCAGGCATTACCGGACCTCCGGCGAGTGCGCAATGTCCACTGGATGGTGTTGAAAACAGCTCACGAGGGTCGGTGTCGGCCCGGTGCCGAGTGGCAGAAGCTCAGGAGTGCGGGTGTCGCACGTTCCGGAAATCGCGACCTCACACCGTGGATGAAACGGGCATCCGCTTGGCCGATTAAGTGGGTGTGGAACGCTTCCTTCGATCGTCGACAGCGGCTGACGAGGTGGATTATGGAGCGAAGGAATACTACGGAGGAGCGCTCGGGTATACGGATGGCGCGGCGACCGAAAGAGGTCGCGAACGGTTGCTTGCTCGACAACTCGACCGAGATACATCACGGCAACGTCGTCGGCCATCTCCGCGATGACCCCGAGGTTGTGCGTGATGAGCATGATTGCCATACCCCGCTCCGCCTGGAGGCGTCGGAGCAGATCGAGAATCTGCGCCTGAGTCGTCACATCGAGCGCAGTTGTCGGCTCGTCGGCGATTAAGAGGCGCGGATCGCACGCGAGCGCCAAGGCGATCATTGCTCGCTGACGCAAACCTCCTGACAGCTGATAGGCAAACTCATCGACCCGGCGCTCCGGACGCGGGATGCCTACCATTTGAAGTAATTCGACGGCGCGATCATGCGCCGCCTTCTTCGCAATCGTTCGGTCGTGCAGCTGGATGGTCTCAATAATCTGGTTCCCGATCGTATGTACCGGGCTGAAACTGGTCATCGGCTCCTGAAATACGAGTGCAATATCACCACCCTGGATGGCGCGCATCTCCGGGCCGTCTGCCTCAAGTTTGGTCAGATCTCGCGGTGCTCCCTGTCCGTGAGCAGGATGCAGATGAATGCTCCCGCGCACTATTTTGCCGGGCTTTTCAACGATGCGAAGAATTGATCGGGCCGTGACTGACTTGCCACAACCACTTTCGCCAACAATCCCAAGAGTTCGGCCTGCATGCACGTCGAAGTTGACGCCGTCGACGGCACGTACAAGCCCCTCGCTTGAGTAATACCACGTGCAGAGGTCGCGCACCGTCAAGATGGGAGCAGGGCTAACCGATGAGGTCCGAACAGAGTCTGAAGTCATCGGCGTCACACCCCGTACGGGTCAGCGGCGTCACGAAGACCGTCGCCGAGGAAGTTAAAGGCGAGGATCACTACGATGACAGGAATTGCTGGGTAGAGCAACCATGGCGAGAGTGCCACCGACTGCACGTTTTGCGCCTGCTGCAGAAGCACGCCCCAACTGATCGCAGGCGGACGCATACCGAGTCCGAGGAAGCTCAAACTGGTCTCGGAAACAATCATCGCGGGCAATGCCAAGGAGGTCGCGGCGATGATATGACTGAGGATTAGTGGAACCATATGCACGAAAATGATGCGGCCTCGTGCACATCCAATCAGCTCAGCTGCGGTCACGAAATCTTCTTCACGGAGCGCCAAAAACCGTCCGCGCACCACGCGCGCCAACTCTGTCCAACCGATCAAGCTGATAATGAGGGTAATGACAAAGTAGACCTGTTCGACGGACCATTCACGAGGGATTGACGCAGCCAAACCCATCCACAGTGGTATCGTCGGGACGCTTCGGAGCACTTCGATAACCCGCTGTATGACTGTGTCAATCGTTCCCCCGTAAAACCCCGACACGCTGCCGAACACCACGCCAAGCACAAGGCTAAGTGCAACTCCGACCAGACCAATGGTTAGGCTCACTCGGGTCGCAATCAAGGTTCGTGACCACATGTCGCGACCCTGTTGATCAGTGCCGACAAGAAAGAGTGAGTTCTCTGGCGTGATTTTTATCGGTGCAGCGGGGGCAGCGGCGGTAGAAGTCGCCGGCAGTTTCAGGCCTAGCTGCGCGGCAAGCGCCGCGCCCGTTGATGCCGTCGGCGCGAGACTTGCTCCTGGCTCCAAAATAGGTTCGCCCACGCCTAACAGGTGAACGTCTGTCTCGAAGAGGCCGAATATCCGGTACTTATACCCACGGGCAAAAAACTCAATGGGGATTCGTATTTTTTTATCTTCGGTATAGATCCTCTTCAGAGTTTTTAAATCTCGTTCCCCTCGAAGATAATACACATTCGGCGATAATTTTCCGTTAATCGTCCAATTAATTGACTGCGGCGGCATGTATTGGCGGTTCGCGTCAGAAGCATCCGGGTCGGCGTACGCAAGAAAGTCCGCGAAAATTACCACCAGATAAAACAGAAACACGACAATTGCACCAAGCATGGCGAGGCGATGTTTGCGAAACCGCCACCACATCAATTGCCATTGGGTTGCAACTGAAAGCCGCTCTTCCGCATCGTCACCTTTCGCAACGGCGGCGCCATTCGCCTCGGCCGTTGACGCCGTGGCCATTATTTGCCCTCCAAGCGAATCCGTGGGTCGATAAGGACCAAGATCACGTCGGATAGCAGAGTGCCAAGGACCGTCAATACGCCAAGCAGTAACACAATCGTCCCTGCAAGAAACATGTCTTGTGCCACGAGTGCCTTCAGAAGCACTGGCCCGACCGTCGGGAGACTGAGCACTAAGCTTACAATTATACTTCCTGAGACGATATACGGTAATGTGTATCCGATAGTGCTTGCGAAAGGATTCAGAGC
>CAYFLJ010000065.1:0-7349 GCA_964343985.1 uncultured Thermoflexus sp. | reverse complement strand
GCGACATCGCAAACGATTTGGTTGTCGCGCAAATACTTCAGGAGATCGGGATCCTCGATCGAACGAACCCCGTGGGCCAGACGTTGTGGGCGCGCCGTCTTGATCGCCGACCACACACTTTCGGGCCCCATCGTCTCGCCGGCGTGAGGGACCACCAACAATCCACCCTCATGCGCGATATCACACGCCGGGCCAAACGGGTCGGGCGGAATCCGCTCATCGCCGGCGATCCCAAATGAGACGACCCCGTTGTCCTTCTGGCGCACGGCAAACTCGGCGGTTTGGACTGTACTTACCCCGAACAGACCATCAACCCCAAAATTCCGGTTGATGCCGGCCATCATCCCCACTTCGGTGCCGGTTGCCTTGGTGCCTTCGTCGAAGCCTTCGCGCATGATGGCGTACACCTCGTCGACCGGTAGCTTCAATCGCTCCCAGTAGTACTGCGGTACCCCCATCGGCTCTGACCACCACACGCCCTGCGCCGCCTCATCTTCGACCAGCTCACGGCACACGCGCTTGAGGTTCTCGGGCCGACGAATCGTCTGCGCAGACTTGGAGTACACCACCATGAACTCAGGCAGGTTCGTGAAGTTGCCATCACCGATGTCCATGCCCTCAAGTTCCGCGAACTCCCTGATCGTCGAGGGTCGCGTGCTGCCTTCAAGGTGAAGGTGCAAGTGCGCCTTCGGGAGTCGCTTGATGGACCGCCTTTTCATCGTTCGTCACTCTCCGGCGGGTTCCGCCGCAAAGTGGCGGCCCTAATCATGCAGTTGACGTAGTGTACGCCGCGCCCCGCCCTGTCTCCCCAGCCAACGCACCATATTGGTCACTGCCACCTCCGGCCATCAGCAGCCCGAGACCTTCGCGCGTGGCTTCGGTCCCAGCGACTTCGCCCACGATGCGCCCGCGGTACATGACGAGGATTCGATCGGCAATTGACAGGAGTTCGTCGAGTTCTGCAGACACCACCAACACCGCCGCACCGCCATCGCGCGCATCAACGAGCGAACGGTGAATGAACTCGATCGACCCGACGTCCACCCCCCGGGTTGGTTGCGCCGCGACGAGTGCGCGCATCCCGTGCGATAACTCCCGCGCGATGATCACCTTCTGTTTGTTCCCACCAGAAAGTGCCTGGACCGGCGACTCGGGCGATGGGGGTCGGATATCGAACCGCGTGACAAGGTCGCGGGCGGCTGCGACGATTGCCTTCGCTTGACGAACCCCTCGCGCTGCCAGTGGCGGTAAGTGATAGCGGTTCAGCGCGAGGTTGTCGGCAACCGAAAATGGCAACACCAGTCCGTGCCGCTGCCGATCTTCCGGTACGTGGGCGAGACCCACCATCGACCGCGCTCGCACGTCCAAACCGTTTGCGTCAACCCCAACCAGTGTGAGCATTCCCCCAAGGGTGGGTCGCAGACCGGAAATCGCCTCGACCAGTTCGGTCTGACCATTCCCCTGCACGCCTGCAACGCCAACAATCTCACCGGCGCGCACCGTGAACGACACC
Organism: uncultured Thermoflexus sp.; assembly: GCA_964343985.1. GTDB lineage: Bacteria > Chloroflexota > UBA11872 > UBA12225 > UBA12225 > CAILQO01. The sequence goes on along the minus strand of CAYFLJ010000065.1, from coordinate 5,836 downwards.
CCATCGACGGCAACGCCGCCGTGATCGTTCGCCACACGCAGATCACTGACGACGATCCGGTCATCGGCTGGCGTCGCCGACGCCTTGTCCACACGGAGCATGACCTCGCGCCCAACCATCATCGCCGCGAGCGATTCTGGTGTCGCGTTCTCAGGCTCCACCTCGCCGACCACCGTGCCGCGGCGCATCACCACGATGCGGTGCGCGAGCGAAAGTACTTCGCCGAGTTTGTGCGAGATGAAGACGATTGCCGTCCCATCGGCAGCGAGGCCACGAAGTACCCCGAAAAGCCCTTCCGCCTCTTGTGGCGTCAGGACCGCGGTCGGCTCGTCCAAGATCAAGACACGCGCGCCCCGGTCGAGGGCTTTGACGATCTCAACCCGTTGCTGTTGCCCGACCGACAGATCGCGCACAATCGCCCGTGGGTCCACCTCCATCCCGAAGCGCGACGCTATCGCCGCGACGCGCGCCTCAACTGCAGCAATGTCGATCACGCCGCGTCGCGACGGTTCGTTCCCCAACGCCACATTTTCTGCGACGGTGAACGGCGGGACCAACATGAAGTGTTGATGCACCATCCCGATGCCGCGTGCCAGTGCGTCCTTCGGGGACCGCAGGCGCACCACCGCACCATCGATCGCGAGTTCGCCGGCATCCGGTGCGGTCATGCCGTAGAGGACGTTCATCAACGTCGACTTGCCCGCCCCGTTCTCGCCAAGTAACGCCACGATCTCACCGGGGCGTACGGCGAAACTCACATCGCGATTCGCTACCACCGCGCCGTACCTCTTGGTCAGGTGGCGCGCCTCTAATACGTACCCAGAACCGCGCCGGACGGCCTCAATCTGGGACATACGGTTGCCCCACCGCCGCCGGCGGCGTTACCCGGCCAATCGCCCCCGCCAAGATCACAATCGTCAACACGTACGGAAACATGCCCACGACCTGCGCGGGCACCGGAATGCCAAACTGCTGAGCGTTGATGTGCAAGGCGTTGGCCGCGGCAAACAGCAACGACGCGACCCATGCGCCCGCAGGCGTCCACCCACCAAAGATCAGCGCGGCGAGCGCAATGAACCCACGACCGTTCGTCATCATCGGTTCAAAGACGGGCACCGCTTCGAGGGTGAAGTACGCGCCACCGATCCCAGCAATCGCACCGCCGACCATCACCGCGGCGTAGCGGGTCCGCTGCACCGAGATTCCCGCGGCATGCGCCGCCCGCGGCAACTCCCCAACCGCACGAACGCGAAGCCCCCACGTTGTTCGAAACAGCACATAGTGCGCGACGACGACCATCGCAAGCGTCACCCAAGCGATTGGTTGCTGTTGGAAGATTGGCCCAACCACCGGCAGGTCTGAGAGTTCTGGAACCCGCCACGCCGGCAACAGCCCTGCACCTTGAATCGCTTGCCGACGCACGACCTCCGTGGAAAGGAAGCCGGTGACGCCAGCGGCCATGATGTTGATCACCGTCCCACTGACAATCTGGTCCACTCGAAGCGTCACGGACAGCCACGCATGGAGCAATGCCATCGCGGCGCCGACGATCATCCCCGCGGCCAAGCCGGCAGCCAGACTTCGGGTCACCGCAGCGACGACAAATGCCCCAAACGCCGCGGCCAACATCATGCCCTCAATGGCAATGTTGGCAACCCCACTGCGTTCGCAGAACATGCCTGCGAGCGCCCCAAGTGTGAGGGGCGTCGCAAATCGCAAGGTGGTCGCAAGCATCGAGGCCGCGACAACCGCCGCCGACACGTCGGGCGACCGCAGCACCTCCGCCGCGCCGACCAACGCGCCGATGCAGGCAAGCACAAAGAGGAACCGGCCTCGCGTCACGCCGCACCTCCCGTCGCGGCCGACGGGGTGACTGGCGTCGCGCCATCCTCCGGCGCTTGCGAGACCACATTCGCCGCGCGCACCCGGTAGAGCCAACGCACAATCTGCTCAGCTGCGACGAGGAGCAACACGAGCGCTTGGATCACCGAGATGATGTCGGCCGACACCTGTGTACGGAACTGCAGTTTGGTGGCACCGGTTCGAAGCGCAGCAAAGAGCATTGACGAGAGCACGACGCCCGTGACGGTATTCCGGCCCAGCAATGCAATGGCAATACTGTCGAAGCCGTACCCGATGTTGAAGCCGAGCGTGCTGCGGTAATTCACTCCGGCAACCTGCACCGCACCGGCGAGGCCCGCAAGCATCCCTGACACGCCAAGCGCCCACGTCATCCGACGCACGACGTTCACGCCGGCGTACGACGCGGCGTCGGCGTTTGCGCCAACCATACGCAACTCAAAGCCGGTTGTCGTCTTCCAGACCACGAACCAGACGACGATCGCAACGGCCCCGGCAAGCAACACACCGGCGTGCAACCCCGGGATCAGGTCGGGGAAGCGTGCTCCCTCGGCGATTTTCGGGGTTTGCGCAATGACGTTTAGGGGTGAGCGGTCGCGCAGCGGTCCATTCAACAAGTACGACGCAAGTTGCCCGCCGATGTAATTCAGCATGATGGTCGTAATGACCTCATGCGCTCCCGTCCGGGCTTTCAGCAGGCCTGCAATGCCCCCCCAGACAGCGCCGGCAAGGCATCCAGCGGCCAAGACCACCGGCAGGTGAATGATCGACGGGAGGTCAAGCCCGAAGCCGGCCCACGCCGCGGCCAGTGCGCCAACGGTCAACTGCCCCTCAGCGCCGATATTGAAAAGGCCGCCTCGGAAGGCAAGCATCACCGCCAAACCGCTAAAGACGTACGGCACCGAACGCAGCGCCGTGTCGATAAGGGCGGCGCGTGAGCCAAACGCACCGTCGAGAAGGCTCAGGTACGCCTCGGCCACGAAGCCAAGCCCAAAGACCGGGCCATCAAGTCGCGGCCCCGCGGCCCACAGGATCACCCCGCCAATCACGAGGGCGGTCGCAATCGCGAGGACCGGAACGATAATCGCATCAAGGCGCGCGACGACGCCGGGACGTTCCGGTGCCACGCGCCTGATGCCTCCCGTGCGATGCGGTCAAGGTCGCCCGACGGGCATCCGCCCCCGCGACGACCGGACAGGTCAGCCCCACACGTGGAGCTGACCCGGAAGCGCTGTCAACCCTTCGCAGGCTTGACGTCCGTCTTGATCGTCCCGCCATCGAGACCCTTGCGGATCTCTTCCAGCTTCGTCTTGATCGATGCATCGACCTTGGCGTCAAGATCGTGGAACGGCGCAAGGCCAACCTTGCCGGTGACATTGCCGCCCTTGAACTTGTTCTCGGCAACCGCCTTGATGATGTCGGCCACACCCTGATCGATAATCTTCATGCCACTAGAAAGCAGCACGGCCTTCGCCTCAGGCACGGTACCCCACTGGTCGGTATCAACGCCGATGGCGACCACGCCCTTGTCCTTGCGATCGGCAACGCCGTACAAGGCTCCATTGCCAGTCTTGCCACCCGCGCCGAAGATGACATCCACACCCTTGTCGACCATCGACAGTGCCGTCGCTTTGCCCCACTCCGGATCGTCAAACGTCTTCTCCGGTCCGACGTCGCTGTGGTAAACGATTTGGATGTCAACACCCGGCTTCGTTGCCTTTGCACCGGCCCGGAAGCCCTCCCCAAAGCGCCAGACCGGTGGTACGACGTCGGTCGCAAGTACCGCGCCCACCTTGCCGGCCTTCGAGTAGAGGGCAGCTAAGGCACCAACCATGTAGCCCGCCTTGTCTTCCTCGAAGATGAGCCCTGCAAGGTTTTCGACCGGCTTCTCTTGGAACTGGTCGACGCCGATGAACTTGATCGTCGGGTTGGCCTTCGCCGCTTCGATCGTGGCCTCGCCGAGGAGGAAGCCGACGGTCACGATGATGTCGTACTTCTCAGAAACAAACTGCTGGATATTCTTCTTGTAATCGTTGGGGTTCTGGGTCTCGACGTACTTGGACTCGCCCTTCACGTCGGCCGCGCCCTTCTTGGCACCATTCCAAGCGGACTCGTTGAACGACTTATCATCGACCTTGCCAACGTCGGTGACCAGACCAACCTTGAGGACCTTCGCCGGCGCGGCCGTTGGCGCCGCCGGTGCCTTGGTGGGTTCGGGTGCTTTGGTTGGTGCGGCCGCGGCCGTTGTCGGTGCCGCCGCGGCCGGTGCCTTCGTCGGTTCGGCTTTCGCCGGCGCCGCCGCCTCGCCGCCGCAGGCAGCCAAGATCGGTACGGCGCCCAGCGCCATGATCAACTCGCGCCGTGACTTCATCGGCATTCCTCCAAGAAACACCCCGGCGTGGCCGCGCCCCCGAACGCAAACGGGGATGTTGGCGCGAGTATAGCTATGGGTCACGAAACCCTAGGCGGCAAGCCGTGCAATCGCGTGCGCCAACACCCGCACGCCGGCAGCCATATCCGCTTCGGACGCAAACTCGTCCGGGCGGTGGCTTACGCCGTCACGACATGGGATGAAGAGCATCGCGGTTGGGCAGACGCGCGGCATGAATAGCGAGTCGTGGTACGCCCGACTCGGAAGCCGATGCGTGGCCTCGCCCGCGTCTCCCGCGGCGCCGGCCAGGACGCCGATGAGGGTTGCGTCCATCGTCGCCGGAGGGTCGTCGGACAACGTTTCCACCGCAATCCGAACCCCGCGTCGTTGCCCAATCTCGTCGATGGCGCCACGAATGGCGCCCACCGTTGCGTCGCGACGCGCGCCGTCAACGTCACGGACGTCAATCGAGAGGTCGACCCGAGCGGGTACGCCGTTCACCGCGCCCGGGAATACCGTCAGTTGACCGACGGTCCCCACCGTGTCAGCTGCGCCCGATGCGCGCGCCTGCGCCTCGACTGCCAACACGACCTCCGCCGCCGCCGCAAGGGCATCGTGCCGATCCGGCATCAACAGTGCGCCCGCGTGACCACCTTCGCCGTGCACCGTTACCCGCAACGTCGTGGGCGCCGCTATCGCTGTCACCAACCCCACCGCGATGCCAAGCCGCTCAAGAACCGGCCCTTGTTCAATGTGAAGTTCTATAAATGATCCATACGTTCCCGGCGGCAGCCGCACCGCCTCGAGGTCGCCACTATGCCCGGCGGCCGCCCGCGCCTCTTCAAGCGTCAGACCGGCAGCGTCACGCATCGCCCTCGCCGCGGCCGGCGTCAGCGCACCGGTCATGAGGCGGCTACCCAGACACCCCACTCCGAAGCGCGTCGGTTCCTCCGAGGCGAACACGATGAGGTCGATTGACCGTCGCGGCGTGAATCCGGCACGGCGCAATCCGCGGATCGCCTCAATGGCCCCAATCACGCCATAGCACCCGTCATAGCGACCAGCGTTCGGGATTGCGTCCACGTGCGATCCCGTGGCCACCGGTGCCAATGATCGGTCGGACCCGAGCCAACGGGCATAGATCGTGCCAATCGGGTCGGTACGGATCTCCAGTCCTTCGGCCTCAAGCAACTCGCGGACGTAGACGCGGCCCGCGAGATCGGTCGACGTCCACAACACGCGCGTCACCGCCGGCGCGGGCGCCTCAGTAAACGTCCCGAGGTGCGCAAGTTCTGCCTCGATACGCGCACCGTCGATAGCGAGGCGACCGTTGTCGATTCCCGCCACGTCACTCGGCCCCCGGTACGGTCGTCACATCACGCAATGGGTGGCGGTTCCCATTCTTGTAGTACAGGTACCTCGCCGGTTCCTTGCCGACCGCGGCAAACCACTGCGGGCAGAAGGGCCCCATCCACAATTGGTCGCCCTCCTGGACCGGGTACCAGTCGTCTTCAAGTCGATAGATTCCGCCGCCCTGCAAGAACAGCAACCCGTGTTCCATGTAGTGCGACTCGACTAAAGGCAGGCACGCGCCGGGTTCAAACG
>CAYFLJ010000064.1:0-7445 GCA_964343985.1 uncultured Thermoflexus sp. | reverse complement strand
AGAGGTCACGCGTGGCGCCCCACCAGATGAGACCTCCTAGAAGGAGCACACCACCGGCGGCACCAACCATCGGTGCGACAAACCCGACAAACCCTTCGTCGTCTTCACTGTTGCGGGTCCCCGTATCGCCTTCGGCGGACTCGTCGTCCTCCAGTCTGACGGCATCGGTGACGCCCTCGCTTACCTCGTCGGCTTCCGTGCCGTCGGCATCTGTCTGGATTTGGTTGTCCGCGCCTTCGTCGTCGTCCGGGCTGTCGTCGTCGTCCGGGCCGTCGTCGGCGTCCGGGCCGTCGTCGGCGTCCGGGCCGTCGTCGGCGGCTTCGTCGTCGCCCGGGCTGTCGGCATCCGTTTCGCCCTCGGCGGGTCCGTCGGCATCCGGATCATCGACGTGTGTCTCAATCGCGTCGGACTCGCTGTGTGGTCCGCGGGCATCCTTGCCCGCCTCCGTGTCCTCGGCGGGTGCGTCATCCGCTCCGCCCGGGTCTGACGGCGCCTCGCCCAACGCGGCCGCACTGTCCTGACTGTTTACGACTGCGTCTTCGCCGACGTTTTCCGTGGTGTGCGCTCCGGTGGCTCCGCTCGGGTTTACCTCGCCCCCCTCACCTTCCGACGACGCACGAGGACGGATCCCACCGCGGCGGCGAAGACGTAAACGCTCATTCGATTCGTTGTGTGGTCCGCGGGCATCCTTGCCCGCCTCCGTGTCCTCGGGGGTCGTGTCCTTTTCTGTCATTCCCGCCACCGTCCGGACTCAACGACACGTGTCGTCACAACGAGAGTCGCGATGATCGCGCTTGCGTAAAACACGAGGTCTTTGATGTCCACGACGCCCGACCCAAAGTTCTGGAAGTGTTCCGCAAGGCTTAGGTACGCGATGATCGGCGATAGGCGCGGGCCAAGGACGCCGGCGGCGGCACCCAAGACCCAAAGCATCAGCAGCATCCCGAAGGCAATCACGCCAGCGACTAACTGGCTTCGTGTCAAGGCGCTTGCCAAGATGCCGACCCCAATAAACGACCCACCGAGCAAGATCAATCCGAGATACGCCGTGATCAGCGGCCCGTAGTCGGTGGCCCCGTACGCCAGGATGATCGCCACGTACGCAAGGGTGGGCACGAGCGTCAGCATGAACGCGAGCAGCGTCGCGACGTACTTGCCGAGGACGACTTGCGCATCGGTGAGCGGAAAGGTCATGAGCAACTCGATCGTGCCGGAACTACGTTCTTCGGCGACAAGTCGCATGGTGAGCATTGGCACGACGAGTAACAGCAAGAACGCGGTCGTCGGCAGAATTGCCTTCAGGCTCGCTTCGGCGTAGCCCTGCGCAAGGATCAGATAGAAGATCCAGCCGTTGACCAGTAGGAAGACGGATGCCACGGCGTAGACCGTTGGTGAGACGAGATACCCGTAGAGTTCGCGCTGCGCGACGGCAGAGATGCCGGCAAGGTATGCGCCAAAGCCCCGAGTCACGCGGCCACCTCCTCCGACGCACCATCTGAAGTGGTTGCCGTCGCCTCACGTGGCGATGGCGCATCCGGTTCCGAAGTGGTCAGTTGTAGGAAGACATCTTCAAGTGACAGGTTTACCCGTCGCATCTCGCGGAGGCCCCACCCGCTGCCGACGATGACCGACGCCACCGTTTCGGCCAACCCAAGTCCGGCCCCCGGTTCTGCGTCGAGGTCGAACGTGACGACGTCATCGGCGTGGCGCGGCGCGTCGTGCGCGGCGAGATGCGCGACGCCAACGGTCGCGGTTAGCGCCGCTGCCACGTCGTCGCGAGGCCCTCGCACGGTAATCGTGAAGCGGTCGGCACCCGCGAGGCGCTGCGAAAGTCCGGCCGGCGTGTCCTCGGCGATGACCTGGCCGCGGTTCACAATCACCACCCGATCACACGTCATGCTGACTTCGGGAAGGATGTGCGTCGAAAGAATGATCGTGCGGTCGCGCCCCAACCGGCGAATAAGATCGCGCGTTTCCATGATTTGGTTTGGGTCAAGCCCTGCGGTCGGCTCATCAAGGACCAGAACTTCAGGGTCCGCGATGATTGCTTGCGCCAGCCCGACCCGCTGCTTGTAGCCCTTGGACAGGCGCCCAATGACTGCGTCGGCCATGTGATCGACGCGCGCGGCGTCCATCGCCCATTCGACCGCGTCGTCGCGCTTCGTCACCTGCTTCGCACGCCCAACGAAGTCTAGGTACGCGCGCACCGTCATTTCTGGGTAAAGCGGCACGTTTTCCGGCATGTAGCCGATCCGGCGTCGGACTTCAATCGAGTCGTCGACTACGTCGAAGCCGGCGACTCGCGCATTGCCGGATGTCGGTGGCATGTACCCGGTGAGGATGCGCATCGTCGTGGACTTGCCCGCACCGTTTGGCCCAAGCAGCCCAAGGATTTCGCCGCGTTCGGCGTGAAACGAGACGTCTTGCAGCGCGAGGCGCATTCCGTATCGCTTGGTCAAGTGGCGCGCTTCGATCATCATGACTGTCGATCACCCGTAATTCGTGAACCGCGCACCCATTTCTCCGGGTTCGGGGCGAGGCACGACCGACTCCCCCGTTCTGCGTTCCCTTGGCGAGAATCGAGACTTGGAGGGTCAGGCCCGTCGGCGGCTTTACGCGTGACGCATGATGCCGCGAGCGTGCACGTCACGACCGCCGACGAGGGTATTCCGTTACGACAACTTGAGCACCGCCAAGAACGCCTCCTGCGGGATTTCGACGCTTCCAACGCGTTTCATTCGCTGCTTCCCCTCTTTTTGCTTCTCAAGCAGCTTGCGCTTGCGGGTGATGTCCCCGCCGTAGCACTTGGAGAGGACATCTTTGCGCATCGCCCTGACGGTTTCGCGGGCGATGATGCGTGCGCCGACGGCGGCCTGAATTGGTACCTCAAACATGTGGCGGGGAATGAGTCCTCGAAGCTTTTCAACGAGGAGACGTCCGTGATCGTACGCCTTATCGCGGTGAATGATGAGCGACAGTGCGTCGACCGGTTCGCCGTTTACGAGGACGTCGAGGCGCACGAGCGGCCCGGCACGCAAGCCTTCCATTGTGTAATCGAGGGAGGCGTACCCCTGCGTTCGCGACTTCAACTGGTCAAAGAAGTCGACAAGAATTTCGGCGAGTGGCACAGAGTACTGGAGCAAGACGCGAGTCTCATCGAGATACTCCATCTTGATGTATTCGCCACGGCACCGTTTGACTAATTCCATGATGGGGCCGATGTAGTCCTTCGGTGACACAATCTGGATGTGCATCCATGGTTCGCGCACTTCGTCGATACGGTCTGGCGTGGGAAGACCTGATGGGTTATCGACTCGCAACACCTCGCCCTTCGTCGTGAGGACCTCGTATTCAACGCTCGGAACCGTCGCAAGCAAGTTGAGGTCATAGTCACGCTCAAGGCGTTCCTGAACGATTTCCATATGAAGGAGGCCAAGGAACCCGCATCGGAACCCGAAGCCAAGCGCGGCGGACGTTTCGGGCTGATACGCCAAGGCGGCGTCGTTGAGCTTGAGCTTTTCGAGGGCGTCGCGCAGCAGCGGAAAATCGGTGCTCTCGACGGGGTAAAAGCCGGCGTACACCATCGGCTTGGCCGGTTGATATCCGGCGAGCGCTTCGACGTCACGCGCATCGTTACCGGCGTCGGTCACGGTGTCGCCGACTCGGCAGTCAGCGACCGTCTTCAAGCCGGTGGCGATGTACCCCACCTCGCCGGCGTCAAGCGCCGAACCGGCTGCCGGTCGCGGACGGAAGACGCCGACCTCGAGCAGGTCTGCGGTCACGCCCGTCTGGATCATCCGGATTTTCTGCCCGGCGACGAGCCGCCCGTCAACCATGCGAACGTACGCGACCACGCCCTTGTGGGTGTCGTAATGGCTATCGAAAATAAGGGCGCGCGGAGGCGCGTCGTGGTGACCTTTCGGTGCAGGCACCATACGCACAATCGCTTCAAGGATCTCGTCGATTCCGATACCGGTCTTGGCCGAGGCGAGGATGCAGTCTGACTGGGGCAGGCCGATGACCCGCTCGACCTCCGCCGCGACGTGTTCGGCTTGCGCCGACGGCAGGTCTATCTTGTTAATGACCGGGATAATCGCCAAGTCGTGCTCAATGGCCTGATAGGTGTTCGCAAGGGTCTGTGCCTCGATGCCCTGCGCGGCGTCGACGACCAGAAGGGCACCCTCGCACGACGCAAGTGCCCGGCTGACCTCGTACGCAAAATCGACGTGGCCGGGCGTGTCAATCAAATTCAGCTGATAATCGAACCCATCGGCGGCGCGGTACACCATCCGCACGGCTTTCGCCTTGATGGTGATGCCCTTCTCCCGTTCAAGGTCCATTTGGTCGAGGACTTGAGCGGTCAGGTCGCGCTTGGAGATCGTGCCAGTGACCTCAAGTAGGCGGTCCGCGAGGGTGGACTTGCCATGATCGACATGCGCGATAATGCAAAAGTTGCGGATGCGTTCGCGCGGGATCATCAGGCGAGTATAGCCGCCTGCGGAGCCGTTTCTTGCCTCACGCGTGGTTGCGCCGTGAATACGCGCGGCGGAGCACCATCGTTGCTACCTGAGTGAGTTCCGATACGCCGAGTCCCCACGCCCCAAACCCAACGGTTCCAGCGAACGCCACTCCACTAAGGGCAAGGCGCGTCAGCGCCGACGCACCAACACCGGTGAGGGCAGCCGAAACGGCCGACCCGGCGAGCGCCGCGCCCGTTGCGATCGCCGCGAGGCGGAGCGCGAGTACTGCCAAGCCCTGACCGTGGACCCCGGGCAACTGACGTTCAACGACGATCCCAAGCGCGATGGCCTCGGCCGTCGCGGCGATACTGAGCGCCAACCCGATTCCGACGTGTCCGATTAATGGCGATAGCACCGTGGCGATAAGCACATTGGCTGCCATCGCAAGAACGCCGATCAGGACCGGTGTGCGCGTGTCCTTCAGCGCGAACGCGAGGCGCATCTGGACCTCGAGGACACCGTGCGCGGGTAGACCCACGGCGTACGCCGTGAGCGCGCCGGCGGTAAGCCGAACGGATTCGCCGTCGAATGCAAGTCGTCCGAAAAGGACCTCAATCGCGTCAGCGCCAAGCGCGATTGCACCCGCGAGCGCCACGATCATGGAGGCAGCGACCGTGCCGACCGTTCGCCTACCGGTCGATGCGAGGGTCGCAAGGTCGCCCGTCGCTGCGAGGGCCGCAAACGTCGGAAACGCCGCGTTCGCCGCCGTCATTGCAAAGGCACCCAGTGGCAGCATCATCAGCGCCCACGCGTAGTTGAGCGACGCGAGGCGTCCGGTTGGAAGGTACGACGCCAGTCGCGTGGTGGCGACAAAGCTCAGCTGGACTGCACCCTGCCCAACAACGCGCGGGATCATCAAGCTGACAATTTCGACGAGGTCTGTTGTCGTCCCCGATACGTGGCGGAACGATGTAGGTGGTCGAAAGCCGGTGCGCCAAGCGTCGATCACCAAGATCAGAAGGAACAGCACGGCGCCGCCCACAACGCCCCACGCCAGCGCCACGGTGCCGAGTTCGACGGGCGCGAGGACGGCAGCGAACACGATGCCGGCGGTGTACGCCGCGGGCGCGAACGCGGTCGCACCGAAACGCCCGCGCACGTTGAGGAAGCGCGCCAACACCTCGCCGGTGCCGAGCAGCACGGGCTGAATGAGGAGGATGCGGACCAAAGAGGCGAGGCGCGATTGAGCATCAGCCGTCCACCCGGCACCGAGAAGCGGTGCGAGCGAATCGGCGTACAGTGCCGCCACGGCTGCAAGCGTCGCCGCGACAACAAGCACCGCGGCTGACGTGACGCCCGCGAGCATCACGAGGCGCGTGCGCCCCAATCGTTCATCGTTGTCGGCGCGGTGGAGCGCCTGAGAGAACACCGGCACCAGCGCCGAGCCAAGCGCACCGCCGGACACGAGGGTGAAGGCTAGGTCTGGCACGCGGAATGCCGCGACGTAAAGATCAAGGTCGCCGGAGGTTCCAAACCGCGCTGAGACCACGACGTCTCGGAGAAGCCCGAGCAATCGGCTCGCGACAGTGCCGAGCAGAAGCACCATTCCGGCCCGAGCGATTCCCGCACCGATGGCCGAGTTGTCCGGTATGTGGGCAACGTGAGTCGGCTCCGCGCGGGTTGGACCTCCCGATTGGTCTGATCGCCTCACGAATGCCGATGGTACGGGCAGCATGCTCCCCCCGCTGTGCGCCACGGCCGTACGGTGCGTAGGTGCATCGCAAGTCGGAGGTCACGCGATCGGGCCCGCGCGCATCCCAGCTCATGTGTCCTAACTGCTACTCCTACGCGATGGTGTTCCTGTAGGCCCGGCGTATTCGAACCCGCTCGTGACGATGCACCGCACGCGTTTGGCCAGAGACCGGCGAGGAGGCGTTTCGCCCGCTCAGAGACAACTGCGACTCGAGGGCGTCTGGCCACCGTAGCAGCCAAGGCAGGACGGTGGGTGATCGGCGCGGACAATAACGCAGACGTCGGGACTTCGTGTGACACACCTCGCGAGACGCAGGACCCCACGGCGGTACACTCGCGGGAGGAAGCCCGGTGCGGGCGGTCTCGCTTCGTCTTGAGGACGGTCCGGCGCCCTGATCTACGGCGCGTGGGTCGCGGCGAGTCCATGCCACCGGGCATGGAGCACGACACTGGAAGATCAGTCTCCGGCGCGTCCGTCGCGCCCTCGGGTAAAGCGCACCGCGACACCGGTGCCGACCCCCGCCTCACCGCCACCGACGGACGAAACTTCGCCCGCACTAGCGCCGCGGTCTCCCGCGCGCCGCGCACGGACCGCCCCCGCGACGGCCAAGCCCCAAACGAACGCCGCCGGATCAGTCGCTCCGGTGCGTCGCAGCCCAGCCCGTCAACGAACAACCCCGGCGGCACCCGACCGTCCAGATGCAGCCCATGCTGAGGCCGCGCACCACGCAGCGTCGGCTCAACACGATGATGTCCTCCATCATGAGGTCGCTGAAGTGCGCGGGGACCCGTCGGCCGAGGCGGTGCCCCCGAGTGGGCCGGTCGCCGTCAACGACGCGGAACCGACCCACGACATGGAGACCCACGCGGCTCCAGTGGAGGCACCGGAGGCGCTACGTAAGCGTGGCGGGAGCGTATCGATGTCGGGCGCGTTCAACCCAGGCAACCTTGAGTTCGTGCTCCTGAGCTTTGAGGGTCCGGATCAGCCGTACTCAATGGCGGGTGGCCTCGGTGTGCGGATTACGGAGTTAGCCCAAGCACTCGCTGAAGCGGGCTTCCAGACTCACCTGATCTTCGTTGGAGATCCGTATCTCCCGGGTCACGAGGTCCAGTACGACGGGCGGCTCCATTTGTATCGGTGGTCGCAGTGGATCAGCCGCAACCATCCGAATGGTGTCTACGACGGCGAAAACCTCAAGGTTCGCGACCTGAACGACAGCGTGCCACGCTTCG
>CAYFLJ010000063.1:0-7581 GCA_964343985.1 uncultured Thermoflexus sp. | reverse complement strand
GTCGTCTCGACGGCGCGACGCACACCGGCCTCGCAGAGGATGTCGCCGTCGTACGCACGCACGTGGTCGATCATCTGTTGACCAAGCCCGACCATCGACTCCACCGTGATTGCCTCGGTGGCCGGGTCAAAAACATCGACCGGCGTCGCATCGATGCGCGCCGGCAACTCAAATCGTGCCTCGGCCCCAAAGGCGGCGAGGGCAACGGCGTCGGCCACGACTTGGTCAAGGTCGGCGGTGGTGCGCAGTCGGGTCGTCGCAGCGAGACCAATCCGACCATCACAGACCACGCGCAGGGCAATACCGCGGGAGTCTTTTGTTTCGAGCGACTTGAGACGGTTCGCTTCGAAGTCGACGGGCGTACTGGTGGTGTCGTACGCGTACACCTCAGCCTGTGCGACTCGCCCACGCGTGCGGTCAAGCAATTGGCTTGCGACGTCGTCAAGATTGCGGTCGGCAAGCGTCGTGGTCGCCATTACTTGCCTCCCATGAGGGCATTCTGAATGCGAATGTATGGGCTACCTTGCCCGACCGGCGCGCTCTGCCCACCCTTGCCACACATGCCTCCGGCCTCGGTCCACTCGAAGTCTCGGCCGATCATGTCGATGTTTTCCAGCGTCGTGAAGAGGTTGCCCGAGAGGGTCGTGCCGCGTAACGGTTCGGCAAGCTTGCCGTCACGGATCATCCATGCCTCGGCACAGCCGAACGAAAACTGTTCGTGCGTCGTCTGCCCGCCGTACCAGTCGCGGCAAAAGATTCCCAACTTAGTATCGGCAACCATCTCGTCGAAGGAACTGTCGCCCGCCTCGATGCAAGTGTTCGTCATGCGCACGATCGGTGCGTGGCGATACGACTGGGCGCGGGCGTTGCCTGTCGGCGCCTCGCCCATCTTGCCGGCGGTCTCGCGCGAGTGCAGTCGCCCCACGAGGACACCATCACGAATCAGATCCGTGCGACGCGTCGGCGTGCCTTCGTCGTCGTATCGGAAACTGCCGGGTTGACCGCCAATCGCGGCGCCGTCGGCGATGTTCAGGATGGGGCGCCCGAACCGCTTGCCAAGCACCATGATCTCGCGCAGGCGTTCGTTCTCGTGGACGTTGTCGCCCTCGGAGAGGTGGCCGAACGCCTCATGCGCAAAGACCGCCGCGAGGGCCGGGTCACAGATGACCGTGAATTCGCCTCCCGGCGCCGCCGCGGCGTCAAGGAGTGCAACCGCGCGGCGGGCGGCGTCGCCGACCTCGCTGTGGCGCCCGACGACGGCGTCGTAGTCATCCGGGCTTGAGAAAGCGGCCCGCGACTGCTGCACATTCGCGCCATCACGAGCCAACACCTGCACGCGCGCCGAGACACGGAAGCGCGACTGATCGATATACGACCCCTCGCTGTTCGCGAAAATCACGCGCCGCCGTGCGTCGCCGTAGCCGGCATTCGTCGTCTGAATCCGCGACGAGACCGCCCACGCCGCTTCGACGTACTCGTCCATCAAGCGCTTCTTCTCGTCGAGCGAGACGGTGACCGGGTCGCGGCGCAACGTCGGGACGACCACGTCGACGTGCGGTTCGACCGCAGCGAGGGTCGTCCCTTCACCCCCGACGAGGCGCGCCTGACGCACCGCGAGACCGACCCGGTCGCGCAGGCCCTCAAGCGAGTTGAACGAGACGAACCCCCACCCGCCGTTGACGGCGGCGCGCACGCACCCGCCGAGGTTCGAGGTGCGCCCGACCTCCTCGAGGGTGCGCCCGCGGTAGGTCAGGCTGGTCGCGTCAGTCTCTTCGACGCGAATTTCGGCGTAGTCGGCACCGTGCCCCCGCAGGGCGTCGGTAAGCCGGTCGCGTAGGTCGCCGGCGTCACGCGTGTCCATCGATCCTCCCGGTGAGCGGTACGCGTGAGTCTACCGGCGGCACACCTGAATTCGACGGAACATGCCACGGGGACCGGCGTCGCACCGTACGCTGCACGCGGCACGGCGGGGCGCCGCTGCCGGGAGGAGCCACCGTGGCGACGCGTATCAACCGAGCGATTGAACTGCTCGAAGCCGATCAAGCCATTTATTACACCGGCGGACACACTGGGCACGTCCTGACGTACGACCAAGGAAAGGCCGACGCGCACACGTGGGCCGACTACATCAACGTCGGCATGGAACACGGCGCGTTTGATATGACCGGCCTCGCGCACTACATGCAGGGCTTGGTCGACGGGGGGCCAACGAATTCGGGCCATCGCACGCCGACGGTGATTGTTGAGGCGGTGGTGAACGGTACCGACGAGGCAAATGTGCGGTTCTCGTCGTGGCAGTTCCGCCAAATTCTGGCGCGTGGAGTGCACGGCATCCTGCTTTGTCAGGCCGAAACTGAAGGTGCCGTGCGGGCCTTCGTGGAGGCGTGTCGCTACCCCATCCATCTACAGGGCGTCGACCCGATGTTGCCGTCGCCACTTGCGCGCCTCGGTGGGTCACCCTCCATTCACGTGGCACGCGATAGTGCCGAAGGCAAGCCGTACCTGCGCGTGGGGCTACGTGGGAAGGGTTCTGAGCCGAGCGCCGCGCCGGTGTGGGGCCTCACGGGTGACGAGTACGTGCAACGGGCGGACCCATGGCCGCTCAATCCCAACGGCGAGTTGCTGCTTGGCGTGAAACTCGAAAGCCCAGAGGGCGTCGCCAACTGTGAACGCATCCTCGATGTGCCGGGGATTGGCTTCGCCGAAATGGGCCCGGGCGACCTTAGCCTTTCCTTGGGCTATCCCCGCATGCCTGCGCATCCGCTCCCGCCGGAGATGGCCGCCGCACGCGAACGCATCTTCAAAGCCTGCCGTGAACGCAACATTCCGTTCCTTGAGTCAGCGACCGCAGAAACGATTGGCGCACGCATCGATGAGGGCGTTCGCGTCATCGCCGGCGGCCGGGAGGAAGTTGCGCGAGTCGGCCGGGCGCACTCAAAGAGGGCAATGCCCGTGTAGGCATGACTTACAGAATCACTGCGCGCCGCCAGTTCATTTGCCGGCGGCGCGTGCCTCGAGTTCGTACACCTTGGCGAGTTCACCCCTCGCGAGTGCGCGTCCGGCACGGACGAGTTGCGCGATCGCCGTGAGAAACTCGGCTTCCCAGTCGGTCTCTGGTTCAAGGCGCAAGATTCGGTCGAGCAAGGCGCGCTGCTCTGCCCGTGGCATCGGTCCGGCGGGTTCCTGCGTCGACCGCCCAGACGCCGTCTCCGGCACATCAACGGCGCCCACGGGCGCTAAGGCCTCACCGACGACCGGCGCAGCAACGTTCACGATCACCGTGATCGTTCCATGTCCCCCGTTCGAAGCGATTGCGACTTTGCCGGAGTGTTCACCGGGCGTAAGGCCGGTGGTGTCGGCGATGAGGTCCAGCGACACGGTATTGCCAAGAAAACTTCGTTCAGACACCGAAAGCCACGGAAGGCGCGTGTCAACCGCGCCACTGAGCGTGCCTGTGCCGGAATTGGTCAACGTGATCGTCCGGACCTTGCGCTTCCCACGAACGGCCTCGCCGAACTCAAGAATGGCCGGCACTCCGGCAAGTTGTGGTTCGGCGACGGCAGCGATCCGAACGCGGACCGGAATGGCTTCGTCGCCGCCATTCATCGTCTTGACGGTGATGGTTGCGGAGTAGGCCTGGCCGGCACGAAGACCGTCGGTGTTGAGGTTGACGGCGATGACGACGAGGTTGGCGATGAAGTTGCGTTCACTGAGCGTCACCCATGCCTTGTCAGATGCCACCTCACCGAAGAGGACGCGTCCACCCTTATTTTCGATCCGGAGCGACAATTGCCCAATCGCACCGGGGGAGACGATTCCGAAGTCGAGCCGCTCAGGCCGCACAAGGAGATACGGGTCAGCTTCATGAGGCGGATCTTGGCGTGGCGGCGCGGTTCGACGTGTCCGTCTTGGCGCCCCTTCCTCGGGTGCAGGATCGCCGCGTGGCGCGGCAGCGGCAGCGGCACGGCGCGGCGGCGCGGCGGGTGCACGACGCGGGGCAGGCGCGGGCGCAACGCGCGCGCCACGTGCAAGTTCTCGGTCGTGGGTGGCGCGGCGCGTCGGGTCGCGTAGGACGTCGTACGCAGTGGTGAGTTTCTTGAACTCTTTGGCCGCCTCGGCCACAAGCTGTGATCGGAGCGGTTCGCCGTAGTTTTCGTACTTGTCGGGATGAAACATGTGCGACCGAAGACGGAATGCGGCCCGAATCTCCTCGGTTGTCGCGGCACGCGAGACACCGAGCACCTCGTAGCAATTGACAATCGCATCAGTCACGACGAAACAACGACTCCCAGTAGCGATTCGAGCGGCATCAACCTGAGTGGCCGGCCACGACGGGCACGTGGCGATAACCCCGCAGTGTAGCGCGGTTGGTATCTACAGACCGGCGCGCGTGACACGGGTCAGGCGTCGGCGCCATCCAGGAGCGGGTCTTCGTCGAGTCCAAGCCAGTGGTGCCACATCGCTCGGAAGGCCGCCTCAAAGTTGCGTGCCAACGTGCGGTAGTCGAAGAGCGGTGACCCTAGCATCTTGACGCGGAGGTCATGACGCAACGTGTCGACCGCGGGAAGGTCTGACGCAAGGCGTTGGGCAATCTCGACGAACTCTTCGGGGGTATGTGCAATGAACTCCGGTGTGCCGATTTGCGTCAACAGGCTAACGCCGACGCGGCTCGTGTGCATCGGCCCAGCTAACGTGATGACTGGCACCCCCATCCACAAGGCTTCACACGTCGTGGTCGTACCGTGGTACGGGTAGGTATCAAGGGCGACGTCGATCTGGTGGTATGCCTGCAGGTGGTCACGTCGGCCGTCAATCCACTCAAGCAAGTCGAGACGCGCAGGGTCGACCCCTGCCTCAACCAACGCCAGACGCGTCTCTTCGCGAGTTTCTTGATCGAGAAACGAACGGTTCTTTACAACAAGTCGGGCGTTCGGGATCGCGTTGAGAACCGATGCCCAAAGCCTCATCGTTGTTGGCGTGACCTTTGGGAGGTTGTTGAAGCACCCAAACGTCAGGAACCCATTCTTCGATGCAGGTGAGGCGGTCAACGGGGGCGCACTACTCGGTTGAAACGTCAGAAAACCGCTTGGCAAGCGCACGAGTTCTTCGGTGTGCAACTCATCGGTGACGCCTTCCGGATCGGCCCACGCATCGGTGAAGCGGTAGTTGACGGTCTCAAGGCCCGTCGTTCCGGGGTAGCCCAGATAGGTGATCAAGATCGGTGCCGGCCGGCGCGCTAGAACCATCGTGCGGTTCTCGCCGGTATGGCCAGCCAAATCGACCAAGATGTCGATCTTTTCCTCGCGGATTTTCGCGACGACATCGTCATCGGTCGCGCCGCCAAGCGAGTGAAACGTGTCCGCAAGAGTTCGGAATCGCTCGGTCAAGTGATCCTTGCGAGTACTCACATGGAAGGCAATGACCTCAACTTGGTTCCGGTTGTGGTAGGTGAGGATTGGCTCGATGAAACTCGCGACGGAGTGCACGCGAAAGTCGGGAGAGAGGTAGCCGATACGGAGGCGACGATCTGGGTCACGGTCGTTGTCGAAATCGGCATCGGTGAACGCCGCGGGCACCCGATGCGCGGCGAACTCTTTGGCAAAGCGACGATGTTCGGCAAAGACCTGCGCCGGTTCAATCGCATCGCTGTAGTGCAACGTGAAGACGTAGTTGCACCACAGACTTTGGTTTCCGCGATTCAGGTCGCGGGCCACGCCACTACGGAATGCCTCAATCGCCTCTTCAATTCTGCCGGCCATGACCAAGCCGGCAGCGACTTTGCCGTAGCCCTCGCAGTCATCCGGGACGAGATTGACGAGTCGCTGCCCCGTGTCAATCGCCTTCGACGGGTATCCCTCGAGGTAATACGCGGACGAGACACGAGCTAACGTATTGGTGTAGTTCGGGTCGATCTCGAGGATCTTCTCGCAAATTTCAATCATTTCGCGCAGGCGGCCCTGCATCGCGAACCCAGTCGCATACAGGTCCATCACCCACGGGATGTTCGGCGCCAGGCGGTAGCCCTTCTCGAGGTCCGGCATCGCGGCGACGACGTCATTCCGCTTCGCCGCCACCATCCCTCGGAAGGCGTACGCCCCACCGTGACCGGGGTCAAGTGCAAGGGCCTTGTTGATCGTGGCAACCGCCTCGTCTGTCCGGCCGGTCTCTTCGAGGAGTTGAGCAAGGTCGCACAGGTAGCGTGCCCTCGCCCCATCCGGCAACGACTTCAGGCCGACAAGGCGGCGGTAGATCGCCTCCGCCTCGGCAAATTCGCGACGCACGCGCAGGTTCGTAGCCGCCAAGAAATCCGCCTCGGCCTGAGGCGGGCCCTGGAACCAGCGTTGATCTTGAATCGGCGGACGGATCGCAAGCGCGCCGCGACGGCTGCGCGGTGGGATCTTCCCTGAAGATGCAGACCCCTTGCGTGATTGGCTTGGAGGCACGTTACGAGTATACGAAGGCCCCAAAAGTGGTCCGGGGCCGGAGCGCTACTTCGCCGCCATCCAGTTGGCACCGATCCCGACGTCGGCGACGAGTGGGACGCGTAAGGTCATCGCCCGTTCCATCTCTTCGCGCACCACAATCGCCATTGCGTCGGCGTCGGCCTCTGGCACTTCAAGCACGAGTTCGTCGTGAATCTGGAGCAAGAGTCGCATCGGCAGGCGGTCGACGACGATGCGCCGATGCAGGTTTACCATCGCAAGTTTGATCAGGTCCGCCGCGCTACCCTGAATGACCGAGTTGATCGCAAGCCGTTCGCCTAAGCCTCGGACATTCCCGTTCTGATTACTGATCTCTGGGATCGCCCGGCGCCGCCCAAGAATCGTGGCGACATATCCGAATTCAGTCGCCTGCCGGACGCACGCCTGCAAGAACCGGTCAATGCCAGGAAAGCGGCGCTTGTAATCGGCGATGAGTGCGACCGCCCCTTCATAACTCAGATCGCCCACGCGCTGGGCGAGGCCCCATGCAGAGATCCCATAAATAATCCCGAAATTAATCGTCTTGGCCTGCCCGCGTTGGTCGCGCGTGACCGAGTGCGGTTCACCACCAAAGACCTGCGCCGCGACCGCCGCATGAATATCGAGGCCACGTGCAAAGGCGTCGAGAAGGCCAGAATCCTCCGACAGGTGGGCAAGCACGCGCAACTCGATTTGGGAGTAGTCGGCACATAGGAGGACGTGCCCCTCCGGTGCATGGAACGCCTTGCGGACCTGCCGCCCCTCCTCGGAGCGTACGGGGATGTTTTGGAGGTTGGGCGAGTCAGACGCGAGCCTGCCAGTGGCAGCCCCGGCTTGGCGATAGGTCGTGTGGATCCGTCCGTCCGTCGGGTCGATAGCCGCCCGCAAGGCATCGAGATACGTCGAGACCAATTTCTGCAGTTTGCGGTACTCGAGCACCATGCCCGGCACAAGGGTGCGTGGGTCGGCCGGGTCTTCTTGCTCGACGAGTTTGTCAAGCACGTCGCTATCCGTACTGCGGCTGCCGGTACTCGTCCGGCGCGCGCCGCGCCCACCAACGGTGAGGCCGAGTTTGTCGAACAACACATCACCGAGTTGCTTCGGGCTATCCAAAGAAAAT
>CAYFLJ010000062.1:0-7752 GCA_964343985.1 uncultured Thermoflexus sp. | reverse complement strand
GCTTGAGTACAACGTGCCGGGTGGCAAGTCCGTCTACGAAGAGTGGCGTGACAGCTCCATCAAGTACGACCCGGCCGCTGCAAAGGCCCTCCTCGCCGAAATCGGTCTGAAGGACTCCAACGGCGACGGCTTCCTTGAGATGCCCGACGGCACCCCGATTGAGGTGACCCTCGACTACTCCGCCAACGAGAATCCCACCGGCGAGCATGTCCGCAAGAGCGAGTTCCTCGCGAAGGACTGGAACGCGGTCGGTATCAAGACCACCTTGAACCCGATCCCGCAGACCGCCATTGAGGACATGTGGCGTACGGGCAAGCGTATGACGAATGTGGCGTGGGAAGTCGGTGACGGCCCGAACCACCTCGTGTACCCGCAGTGGGTAGTGCCGATGGAGGACAGCCGTTGGGCGCCCCTCCATGGGAACTGGTACCTCGTCCGTGGCACCACGCGTGAAGGTGCCGAGGCGGATAAGGATCCGTACGAGCGTACGCCACCTCGCGCCGCCCCCGAGGCCGGTTCGCCGATCGCACGGCTCTGGGAGATCTACGATCAGACCAAGATCGAGCCGGACGTGAGCAAGCGCAACAAGCTTGTGTGGGACATGATCAAGATCCACGTTGAGGACGGTCCATTCTTCAGCGGTGTTGCGGCGAACACCCCGCGCATCGTTCTTGTGAAGAAGGGCTTGAACAACGTTCCGAAGCGCGACGACCTCGCCCTCGGTGGGTTTGTCAACCCATGGATCCACCCGTCCCCGGCGGTCTACGATCCGGAGACGTACTTCTTCGAGAACCCGTCGGCGCACTGATCGCTCCGCACGGGTCAACCCTGACGGTCCTGACGGCACCGGTGGCTTCGGCCACCGGTGCCGTTGTCCGATATGGGATGCGACGCGCTGGTGCCTGACCGAGTTCGCGGGGTTGCCCCACTGATCGGGGACCGCTACCGTGTCGCATCACGTTGCGAACGACAACGGCATGTCACCGGTGACCCGGTTGCTTTGGGGGAAGCACGCGCATGATCACGTTTCTCATTCGTCGCCTCCTATTCATGGTGGTGACGATCGTCTTCATTTCGCTGATCAGCTTTGTCCTCATTGAGCTTCCGCCCGGATCTGCACTCGATGCCAAGATCCAACAGTTCCGAGCACGCGGCCTGAATGTGACCAGCGATGTGGTCAAAGGCCTCGAGGAGCGGTACGGCGTCAACGATCCCCTTTACAAGAAGTACTGGAAGTGGGCATCAAACGCCGCGGTCGGTGACTTTGGACAGTCGTTCTTCCTCGATCAGCCCGTGAACACCCTGATCGGAAGCCGTATCTGGTTCTCCATCGGGATGTCGACGGCCGCATTGCTCTTCGCATGGTGTGTGGCCATCCCTGTCGGCGTGTACTCCGCGACGCATCGCAACACGTTGCCGGATTACGTGATCACCGTGTTGCAATTCGTCGGGGTTGCGATACCTGAATTCCTCCTCGCGATTGTGCTCATGTTTGTCGCGAGTTGGTATTTCGGCGTCGAGGTCGGCGTCCTCTTCTCGCGTGAGTATCGCGACGCGCCGTGGAGCGTGGGCAAACTTCTCAATCTGCTGTCACACCTCTGGCTGCCGGTGATCGTCATCGGCACGCACAGCACCTCTTGGCTCACTCGAGTGATGCGCGCCAACCTCCTCGATGTGATGGGCCAACAGTACGTCCAGACCGCGCGGTCCAAAGGACTCGGCGAACAGGTCGTGGTCTGGAAGCACGCGGTGCGGAACGCCCTCCATCCGCTCATCATGGCGCTTGGAGGTACCTTGCCGGCGCTAATTTCGGGTGAGGTGATCGTGTCGATCGTGCTGAATCTGCCGACGACTGGTCCGCTCTACGTTCAGGCGCTGATTAACAAAGACATGTACCTCGCAATCACGTTTTTGCTCTTTCTTTCCGTTCTGCTTGTGGTTGGCAATCTGCTCGCAGACTTGGCCCTCGCGTGGGTGGACCCGCGGGTTCGGCTTGAGTAGTCATTCGTCCTCGCCTCTCGCACGTCTAGACCAACATTCGGGGGTACGGTGGTATGGCGACCGCAGAAGCGGCGGCTCCAAGTTCGGTGACGGCGTCTGCCAAGATTGCCGAGGATGTCTCGCAATGGACGCTCATGCGGTGGCGCTTCGCGCGTAACCGTCTGTCGCTGTTCGGACTCTTTGTTCTCTTGATCATGTACTTCTTGGCAGTAATTGCGCCGTTCTTATCGCCGTACCAGTACAACGACATCTCGACGGACTACATCCACGTCCCACCGACCACCCTCCGACTCGTCAATGGCAGTCTGTCCGTCTGCCCGCTGTTGCAGGAGATGCGCGACTTCCAGTGGCATTACGAGGAAGACTGTGATCGGGCCGTACCACTGGAATGGATGGTCAAGGGCCATCCGTATACGATCCTTGGCATTCCGTTCGAGACGCATTTGTTTGGCGTGACGAAGGTCGCCCCTCCGCCTGATCCTGCGAAACTGAAGGCAAAAGCTGCCGCTGCAGCCGCCGCCGTACCCAAGAATGACGACCCGTTGGCGGCGTTCAAGGTAGACGCACCGTCCGTCGCGTCCGGCGGTATCGCCGCCGACCAACTGCCCCCGAAAGTGTTCCTGTTCGGTTCGGATGTGCAGGGCCGAGATATGTTCTCTCGGGTCATGGAAGGGTCTCGGATCTCCCTGACCATCGGCCTCGTTGGCGTCGCGCTGTCAGTCGTCCTTGGCGCGATCCTCGGGACGGCGTCCGGCTATCTTGGTGGCTTGATCGACGACCTTGTGCAACGCTTCATCGAGATCATTCAGTCGATGCCGACGCTGCCCCTCTGGGCGGCAATCGCGGCGGCGCTTCCGCCGACCATGCCGGTGCCGCAACGCTACTTACTGATCACGATCATCCTGAGTTTTGTCAGTTGGACCGGGCTTGCACGGCAAGTGCGTGGCAAGGTCATGGCGTACGCCAACCTTGACTACATTGCGGCGGCGCGCCTCGCGGGTAGTTCGCACATGCGCATCATCATGTCGCATATGCTGCCGAACGCTTCAAGCCACATCATTGTTGTAAGCACACTTGCCGTTCCCGGGTCAATCCTTGGAGAAACGGCGTTGAGCTTCCTCGGACTCGGCATGCTGCCGCCGGCGGTGAGTTGGGGTGTCCTGCTTCGCGATGCGCAACAAATTCAGTCGGTCATCCTCCACCCTTGGCTGCTGATCCCTGCAATCCCGATCATCGTCACGGTCACCTGCTACCAGTTTCTCGGCGACGGCTTGCGTGACGCAGCCGACCCGTATAGCTCGTAGCCGTGCTGGAACGTCGTCCTGCGAGCACGAGGCGCCCTTCAAGGAGCAACACGATGGTGGCTACTTCGTCGCCAGTTACCGGTACCGCGGCCGACCTCAATCGCGACAACGTCATCGACGTCCATAACTTGCAGGTCGAGTTCCGCACCAGTCTTGGTGTGGTTCGTGCCGTCAACGGTGTCTCGTTCGGGGTCGCACGCGGGAAAACGCTCGGCATTGTGGGCGAGAGCGGGTGTGGGAAGAGCGTCACAGCGTTCGCCATCATGCAACTCGTGGCCAAGCCCGGTGTCATCACTGGCGGCGAAATCGTGTTGCGCACCCGTGAGAAGGCACCCGTCAACTTATTGACCTACGATCCCAACGGCGATGACATGCGGTCCGTTCGCGGTCGCCATGTCGGGATGATCTTTCAGGAACCCATGACTGCGCTGAATCCGTGCTACACGATTGGGAACCAGATTGCCGAAGGAATCCTCCTGCATCGGACCAACGATCCGGCCAAAGCCGAGGCAATGGCCCTTGACATTTTGACCCGGGTTGGCTTGCCTTCCCCGTCCCGCCTCATGACGACCTATCCGCACCAGTTGTCAGGTGGGATGCGCCAACGCGCCATGATCGCCCTTGCCCTCTCATGCGAACCAGACTTGCTGCTTGCGGATGAGCCGACGACGGCGCTTGACGTCACTACGCAGGCCCAGATTTTGGATGTCATGCGTGAGTTACAAGATGACATCGGCATGTCGATCATGTTTGTGACCCACAACCTCGGCGTCGTCGCTCAGATGTGCGATGAGGTTGCGGTCATGTACCTCGGACGCGTCGTTGAGCAGGCACCGGTCGAGGAGTTGTTCGACAACCCGAAGCACCCGTACACCCGCGCGTTAATGCGAAGCATTCCGCAACTTGGGGCGGCCCGAAAGGGACGGCTTGAGGTCATCCAAGGTTCTGTTCCTGGTCAGTTCACGAAGGTGTCTGGTTGCCAATTCCATCCACGTTGCCCGGACATGATCGCCGGCGTGTGTGATGTCCAGAGCCCGAGTCTTCTCCCTGCCGGCGACGACGGCCTTGTGAGTTGCTTCCTGCACCACGACCCGTCGGGCACACCGAGGCCGTCGGAAGCACTGGCGGCGACTCGCGTCGCGCCCCTGTCTTCGTCAGCCACCCCCACCACCACACCCGCCAACTAGGGGCGCACCCGGTACCTGTAAGGGCACGAACCGATGAGCCAGTCCAAGGCGAACGCGACGCCGCTGCTTCAAGTCCGCAACCTCAAGAAGCACTTTCCGATCAAGGGCGGCCTGTTCGGCCGCACGGTCGGACAGGTGAAGGCAGTCGACGGTATCGACCTATCGGTGCACGACGGCGAGACGCTCGGGCTCGTTGGCGAGAGCGGATGTGGCAAGTCGACGGCAGGGCGAACGATGATTCGTCTGTACGAACCGACCGCTGGCGAGATCACGTTCAACGACCCTGAAGCCGGCCTCATGCGCCTTGAACGGGCGGGCCTTGCAGATTTGCGACGGGTCTGGACGAACATGCAAATGATCTTCCAAGACCCGTTTTCATCGCTCGACCCGCGGATGTCTGTTGGACGCATCATTGGGGAGCCCCTTACCGTCCATGGCATCGCGAGCGGCAGCGAACTCCGTGACCGCGTTGGTGAGTTACTTCGCAGAGTTGGCTTGCGTCCCGAGCATCAGTCTCGCTACCCGCACGCGTTTTCCGGTGGCCAACGCCAACGTATCGGCATTGCCCGCGCGTTGGCCCTCAACCCGAAGTTGGTCATCTGTGATGAACCGGTTTCCGCTCTCGACGTGAGCGTTCAGGCGCAGGTGTTGAACCTCCTCGAGGACCTCCAAGACGAGTTCAACCTGACGTATCTCTTTGTCGCTCACGACCTCTCAGTCGTGGAACACATCTCTGATCGCGTGGCGGTGATGTACGTCGGATACGTGGTTGAGGTTGCCCCGACCGACGAACTCTTTCGCAACCCGCTCATGCCGTACACCGAGGCGCTTATCTCAGCCATTCCGCCGCCAAACCCCCGACGACGTGCACGACCGATGAAGTTGTCGGGTGAGGTGCCCAGTCCATCGAACCCACCTTCCGGGTGCTACTTTCACCCGCGATGTGTCTACGCCACCGACCACTGCAAGGTAGAGCGTCCGCCACTGCGGGAGGTCACGCCGGGCCACTTTGCCGCGTGCCACTACGCCGAAAAGTTGTCGCTCCGCGGTATTGACGGACCGGTGGCACCAATCGACGCCTCGGCAGTTGCTCCCGCCGCACCTCAGGCATGAACCGGCGGGTCGTTCACGTTCTCTTCACAATCGACTGCGAACCGGCCGGCCGCACAAGCCAACTCGGGCCGGCAGACTGGGACGTTGGGGTTCGCACGCTTGATGCGTACATGACCACCGTCCGGAACGCGGGGTTTGAACCGACGGTGTTCGCTGCGCCCGAGGTTGTCGACGCACACTCCGTCCTGTTCGAGGAGGTGGCGCCGACCGGTGGTGAGGTCGGCCTGCTGCTAAGCCCGGGTTCCCTGCGCGACGCTCGCCATCGCGGACATGTTGGGGCGCTTCGCGGCGAGCAACAGGCGGAAGTTTTGCGACACGCCGTCAATCGCTTCGCCGACGCCTACGGCCGACGCCCGGTCAGTGTCCGCACAACGCACTTCTCGGCATCGGATGAGACGTTCGCTGTCTTGGCCGACGCCGGTTTCCTCCAGTCATCGGTGAGTAATCCGGGTCGGGTCGTACCCAAGTACCATGCGCGGTGGGACGGAGCCGCTGTTGGACCGCACTACGCCCATGCTGCCGATCGCCTTGCCAAGGGTGCGTTGCCGCTTCTAGAAATTCCGGTAACCACCGACCCGACGCAACGGCGCGACGGTATCGCGCCCGAGTTGCGGGTTGAGAATGGCACCGTCAACGACTGGCACGCTCCACTTGTGCGCGCGCAACTTGAGCGGCAGATCGCTTCAGATGAGCCGTGGCCGACCTTAGTCTTCGTCACGACGACCCGCCAACCGTTCCACGACCGAACGAGCCGAGTTCGGCAGACGCTTGAATCGCTCGCGGACCTGCTTGAATCGCTCGAAGACGAGGTCGAGCTGCTGCCCGCCACACCGTCGCGCCTACACGCGCGGTTCGCCGCCGCCTAGTACTGGATAGCGCAAGTCCCGCCATCTCAAGGCCCAGTTGTGCCAAACCATCACCGTGTCACACTTCCCGAGGAGAATCTCTGCCATGCTCGAACCCCATGCCGGCGGGCCGCCCGTCCGTGAAACGCCAAAATGGACCGGAATACTTACCCATCGCGACCCCAAGGGGCGATTCTCCGTGCGGTTCGCAACAGACTGGGCGTGGTTCGATATTGATCGTCCGTGGAACGTCGACGACGCACGATGTGAGGGGGTTGGCGCCGCGCCCAACCCTGAAGACCCGGCTTCCGTTCTCGAGATGTGGGTTGCCCCACTAGGCTTCGCGGTGCGCGAAGGCGACTTCGCAGAGTTGCGCGACTCGGTGGAGACAAGCCTTGCGAACCTTGACAGCTGCCAAGTTCTTGGCAGCGAAGACATCGTGATCGACAACCTCATCAAGTTTGTGCGTGTCTACACGTTTCGTGAAGGCGACGTGACGCGGAAGCGCCAACAATGGCTGATTTACGCGCACACGTGGCTCTTTTCGCTCACGTGGCAAGGCTCAAGCGTGGAAGAGTACGAATATTGGTATGCCATGGCTAACCAGTCGTTCCATACGCTAGAAATGCCACAAGAATTAATGTTTGCGACAGATCGAGATTTTGCGGACGCCTATCAAGCGTCTGATCCGACAGAGACTGAACCACGCGATAACTAGGCGTTCCTGCCCGGAAACGCGCGTCGCCCGGTTGGGGGCAACCGGGCGACGCGAAGCGTGTGAACCTGCACGAGGGGGAGTGCAGGCCGGGGACGAGTTCACCGTGTGGGGGCACGTTCACAAGGAGGGGGGCTCGCTTGTGATTGTGAACTCTGTCACAATGTTTATACCACCGAGTAGCCCCGTGGGCAATCGTCAGTGAGGTGCCTGCAACCGCCCTGAAACCCTCGCGGGTCCCGACCGAATATGCTTTTATGTCAACCGAGGCAGCGACACGCCGAGTAAGACGTCAGGCGTAATCGTCTCGCGAAGGGCCTGATCTGTTGCGTCTTCCCACCCATGAGGCGGTGCGGGCAACACGATGTAGCGCAAGTCGGCCGAGGCATCCTGCACCCGGATTGGTCTCGACGGATCAATGTGCAGCCCAAACTCGGCCAGCACAGTACGCGGTTCCCGGACGGCACGCGACCGGTATTCGTGCGCCTTGTACCAAGCCGGCGGGACGCCCATCAGCGGGCGAGAATGGCAGGAACACAGGGTGCAGACGACGACATGATGCGTGTCGCCGGTGTTGTCGAGGACCA
>CAYFLJ010000061.1:0-7758 GCA_964343985.1 uncultured Thermoflexus sp. | reverse complement strand
CGGGCGACCCAGATACGCCGTTCGACGCCGCGGGGCCGGGCAGTATGCACGGTCAGTCGTGGCCCGAATGGGACGAGGCACTCGCGCGAGACGAGACCGTCACCATCGCGGTGCAGGTAAACGGCAAAGTTCGCGACCGCGTCGACGTTCCGGCAGGTGCGCCGGAAGCGGTCGTGCGCGCCGCCGCACTCGAACGCCCACGCGTCCGTGAGTTTGTCCCCGATCCTGACGCGGCGCGCTACCACTACGTCAGTGACCGACTCCTAAGCATCGTCATCGCGAAGTAATCCCGCGACTGCAACGGCGTGCCAAACCGCCGTCCGTGGTCGCACGCCTCAACGCTACGATTGGTGGAGATGAGTTTCGTACGCATGTCCCGAACCCTTGACCTCAATCCTGCGAGTACGGGGAACGGGGGGCTTGCCCCTCACGCTTCCGTACGCACACCCGAAACGTTCGATCTCCACCCCGCGACCGTTCGGAGCCGTCGCCGCCCTCGTGCTTGGCTCGTCGTCCTTGGTTTGGCGTCATTCCTCGCGCCGTGCCACGCACCAATCGCTGACGCAACCGCCGGCGCCGTTCCGTTTCTCTGCCGCGTGATCGGTTTATCGGCCTGATGGTCACACTCAAGACCGGTCAGCAAAGCGGCAGGACGTTCCACTATGCGTGGGTCGTCGCCGGGATCACGCTGATTGTTCTCATCGCCGCGGCGGGCATCAGATCAATCCCGGGCGTCCTGATGCTGCCGTTCGAACGGGAGTTCGGGTGGGATCGCGCTACCGTCTCACTGGCCGTGTCGGTGAACCTGATTCTCTACGGCAGCATCGGGCCGTTCGGTGCGGCGTTCGCCGAACGAGTTGGCGTACGACGCACGGTCAGCGTCGCACTCATCATGATCGTTGCCGCCCTCGGCCTTGCGCCGTTCATGACCAAACCGTGGCACCTGATCATGATCTGGGGCGGGTTCATCGGGTCAGCGACCGGTGTCCTCGCCGGGTGGCTCGGGGCCGTCGTCGCGACACGTTGGTTTGTCACGCGACGCGGTGTCGTGACGGGCGTCTTCTCGGCTAACTCCGCCGCCGGTCAATTGGTGTTCCTCCCCGTCCTTGCGGCCTTCACGGACTTCGCAGGCTGGCGTGCTGCCGTCACCTTCGCCGCCGTAGCGGTCGCAATCGCCGCACCGTTGACTTGGGCATTTTTCCGCGACTGGCCCGAAGACGCAGGCACGATTGCCTACGGTGCGGACCCAATCAACCCGCCGCGCCGCACGGAACTCAGTGGCAATCCCTTCCTTGGCGCGGTCATCACCCTTCGCGACGTCGCAACCTCTCGGGATTTCCTGCTCCTTGCCGGCACGTTCTTCATCTGTGGTGCCAGTACAAGCGGACTGATCGGCACGCACTTAATCTCAGCGTCGCACGACCACGGGATCTCGGAGATCACCGCCGCCTCGATGCTCGCGTTCATTGGCATCTTCGACCTGATCGGCACCACGGCCTCCGGTTGGTTGACCGACCGTTACGACGCCCGCCGTCTCTTGGCGATGTACTACGGCCTCCGGGGCCTCTCGTTGCTCGCCTTGCCTGTTGCCTACGACGCCGGAGCGTGGGGACTGGGCGCCTTTATTGTGTTTTACGGGCTTGACTGGGTAGCGACGGTCCCGCCGACCATTCGCTTAGCGTCAGACCTGTTTGGCCGCCATCGAATCGGAACGACCTACGCCTGGATTTTTGCTGCCCATCAGGTCGGGGGTGCCCTGATCGCATGGGCCGCCGGTTCGCTCCGTGTTGCGTTCGGCGACTATCAGGTCGCGTTTTGGCTATCCGGCGCACTCTGCTTCCTCGCAACTGGCATGGCACTCGCCATCCGGCGGGGGTCGACGGGTGCCGAAACGGTCTTTACCCCGGCAGTCTTGCGCGCCGAACCGGCTTGAACGTTCACCGGCGCTTCACCAATATCTGACGTGGCATGGAGCGCACCGACCCATGCGCCGCACGCGTGGCGGTGAAAGACCATCGAAAACGCGACACCGCCCACCATGAGTCCCGTCATCAGCGGCAGAAGCGCCATCGAACCAAAGACGCCGAACCACCACACCCCGACGGTCGCCAATATCGTGGTGGTGACTAGGTTGATCGCCATTCCCCCGCTCGCCTCCCCGGTGCGTGTCTCAATGGCAACGCCGCACGACGGGCACGTCTCTCGCAACGAAAAGAACGAGCGGGCGATTCCACCGCTCCCGCACTTCGGACATCGCAAGGCAAGCCCGCGAAGAATCATCACCACAGCAGCGTTCATGGGCTTACCGTACCGCTTGGCTGATCCATGAAGTTAGGCGGGTGTCGCCAAGCTCGGCGTGCGGGGTCGCACAAGACTCTGCCGAAAAAAGACCAGCACGAGCGACAACGCCGTCCCGATGATGCCAAGCGCGGTAAACGCCGTTACCGGACTCGTCGCGTCGATGAGGCTTCCGACCAGCGGCGTCGTCAAGCCAGAACTCTCTTGCCCAATGAAGTAGTACAGGCCGAGGACCGTCGACCGACGATGCGCCGGGATGGCATCCGCAAAGAGCGACTCCAGTACGGGCAAGCGAGTATTCATCGAAAGGCCATAGAGCAGAAGCCCCGCTAGTAGAGGCACGCCGTACGGCGCATACGTGAGAAGAAGGATGAGCGGTCCCACCGACGCCGTCACCGCGACCAGGACCGGAGCACGGCCAAAGCGGTCTGACAAGGCACCACCGACCGGTGCGGAGACGATGCCGATTCCAGCCATGACCGAGATTGCGAGGCCTGCAAGATCGCTCGGCACCCCGTGGTGATCGACGAGGAACAGCGGGATGTAGGCAAACATGCTTGCGGTCAGCAATTGTTCGCCCAAAGCGACCGCCACGAGCGGTCCGATCGCTCGTAGTGATGCCAGCGCCCCAGCCTGCCCGACCCGATCCTCCGGCGATGCCGCGCGTTCGGACGTCGCCGTGCGCGCCGTCGAGGCCACCATGAGTACGCCGGCCACGATCGGGAGGACCGAAAGTGCCATGAACGCTGCACGCCACGACTCCATATAGCGCGCCGTACCGATCGCAATCGCCGGCGTGACAAGAAATGCGAGCGACCCACCGATGACATGCGTGCCAAGTGCTCGGCCGCGCGCAACGGCACCGTATGTCGCCGAGAGGTAACTTGAGGCGGGGGCGTGATACGTCGCCGCCAGAACCCCAAGCGCCACAAGGCAGCCGACAAGAGGCCAGAAGCCCGGTACGACTGCGATCCCGATGCAAAGTACCCCCGTGCCGATCAGGCCAATCGCAATCACGAGGCGCTTCGAGACGTGGTCTGCCAGCGCCGACACTGGCAATTGTGCAAAGCCAAGTGCAAGCCCCTGCGCGGACAACAGCATCCCCGCCTGCGCGTAATCGAGGCGAAAGTCGTCGCGCAACAGTGGGAGTAAGGGTTGCAGTCCGCCGGTCCCAACGTGGTGTGCAAGATGCGCAAGGATGAAGGTTGGCAACACTAACCACGGCACCGCCCGTGAGGCCCGACCGGCGCCGACGTCGGGTACGTGTCCTGTTGCGCCTTGGGAGAGTGTCTCCGTCGCCATTCCTGCCACGGACCCGATGGTATCCGCGGACCAAGAGGGTCGGGTCGCCGTTCTCCGGTTGTTGCGGGTGCGGGGTCGGGATGGGCCTTCTGCCGAGGCCGGGCGACGAGACCGAACGTGGCTACAATCGGCCAGTCCACCTCGGCGTGATGATCCTCCGGCCGACTGGTGGGTAGGGGAAGGGATGCCTTCACGCGGGCCACGCCACCACGTCGGCATTGTGCCATCGGTTGCGGCGGTCGTCAGGAAGCCGAGGGACTGCGCCGCGATGGCCACCCATCCCGACGCCCCGGCATCACCGAAGCGGTCAACGGGCATCCGTTCCCGCGGCGCGTACCGCAACCCCTTCACGTGCGGCGCCATTTCAACCCCGCCGCTTCACGTCATCGCTTGGGTTATCACGTTGCAGAGGGCGGTGCCACTGCGATCAGGAAACCACCGTGCACCGCCGGCCCGCCATGACCCGGGCGCCATCACATTCTCATTTTCGGTAAGGCCATCGGCGTCATTGGTGATCGGATGACCGCGTGGCCGTCTCGCAACGGCATGCGCGCCATGGTTGCAACGTACGCGCACGAGGTAAACGCCTTTCCAGGACCGGCGCGCCGCTTCTTCGCGGCCTCGATCCTCGGCGGGGTCAACGCGGGCGTTTCGAGCATCCTCCTGCCGCTCTTCTTACTCGCGACGGGTACCGGTGAAGCCGAACTTGGGCGTTTGATCAGTTTGGGCAGTGCGGGCGCAGCGATCGGGGCCATCGTGGGGGGCCCGATTGCCGACCGGTGGGGACCATGGCGCGCCCTTGTCGCCGGCACCGTCATTACCGGTGTCGGTCTGGTCGCCGTGCTTATTCCCAGCGAATTCGTTGGGCAGCGTAGCCTTGCCGACGGGATCCTCCGCGCCGGGCTACTCCTCGGCGGGCTTGGCGCCGTCATCGTCTACCTCGCGGTACCTCCGTACCTCGCTGCCATCGCGCCGGCGTCGACGCGCCCGTACTTGTTTGGCGTTGCCGGCGCGGCCTACGTCACCAGCACCGCGGTCGGCAGCCTCTTAGGCGGTGCGTTGCCCACTGCCCTTCGCACACTCGCCCCCGGCATCGATGACTCCCTGACGTACCGCTTGGCCTTGGTCGCCGGTGCCGCGTGTTCGGGTCTAGGCATCCCATTCCTGCTTGGCGCACGACCGTCAGGCCACCCCGATTTGGGCGCCCCGCCGTCGTCGGAGGACCTCGCCTCCAAAGTTTCGCGAACCGTTCTGGCCTTCACCAACACCTGGCGCGACCGTGAGGCGCGAGGCGCAACGATCCGGTTCCTCGCGACCGACGGCCTCCTACGTCTTGGCGGGAACATGGTCGTACCGTTCTTTAGCGTGTATTTCGTCCATGAACTCGGCGCGTCTGAAACGTGGTACGGGACGTTGCGCGTCGTTGAACGAACCATCGAGGTTGTGGCGATGCTTGGCGTCGCGCCAATCGCCGCTCGACTCGGGCCAGTGGCGACCATTGCTTGGACGCAAGCGCTATCGGTCCCGATGCTTCTCGGCCTCGGATTTGCGCCAGGCCTCTACCTCGCGTCGGCGGTCTTCCTGATTCGGGGAACGCTTATGGAGATGACCGTGCCGTTGCGCGATAACTTCATGATGGATCGTCTGCCAGTCGACGCACGCGCCACCGGCAGTGCCGCGGTGATGTTGTCAGGCTACGCGTTGGCGTTTGTTGGCGTCCGAATCGGTGGCGTTCTCAATGAAGCCGGACTACGCCACATTGCGTACATCGCTACTGCACTCTTGTATCTCAGTGGGGCGATGGCATTCGCGAGAGTCTTCCGCGCCGACCGGCGCGCCGATGC
This sequence comes from uncultured Thermoflexus sp., assembly GCA_964343985.1. Taxonomy (GTDB): domain Bacteria; phylum Chloroflexota; class UBA11872; order UBA12225; family UBA12225; genus CAILQO01. Next base: position 2,314 of record CAYFLJ010000061.1, on the reverse strand, counting down.
GGTCCCAAGCATGGGTGCATGACACGCCAACGCCATCGGCGGCGCATCCGATAATCCGCCAATGGGTGCGGACGGCCTATAATCTGGCGCGGTCGACGAGTCCTCGCCCTACACTCGCACCGTACGGCCACACGCGGGCGACGGCCGTCATTTCGGAGGCGCAAGCAGCATGGCGGGTGGCGGCGCGGATCCGACCGAACCGGTCGACATCCGATACGACAACGCCCGCGCACGTCTCGAGATTGACTGGGCAGACGGCGTCACCACTGCGTACCGCTACGAGTTTCTGCGGTGGACGTGCCCGTGTGCGGAGTGTTCGGGCGAAATGGGCATGCCGGGTCGCATGCAGTTCGTTGAAGCCCTCACTCCGGATCAGTACCGCCTGACCTCCATTGAAGGCGTCGGCAATTACGCCGTGCGCCCGACGTGGGCGGACGGACACGACACCGGTCTCTACACCCTGCGCAATCTGCGCGCCCTCGGTGACGCAGGCGCAATCGACATCGACGCCGCCGCCGGTTTGGACGGCCCGCGAGGACGTCCCTGATGGACCGCCAGTACGGTGGGTCGGGCGCGGTCCGCAACTACGCAGCGATGTTGGTGGTCGACGCCGCTGTTCTTGGGTGGGACGGCGTCGGCCTGTGGTCAGAAAACTCCCCGTTCTTCGCCTTCCTCTACGTCTTCCTCGCCGTCGGGTGTGTTGCCACCGGCGCCCTTCTCTACACGCGGTGGGGTCGTGCCCGATATCGCCTCAATCCAGACGGCATCGAGGTGGCACGGCACGGCGAAACCAAGACCGTTCGGTGGGCGGATATCGCGGGGATTAGCGAGTTCAAGGGACCACCAATCGCGCTTGAAGGTCGGGCGTTGTTCTACGGACCACTTCTGCCCCTCGGCTTGCTTGCCGGTGAACGCGTCTTGGAAATTATCCATCGGCCTGGCGCACGCTTCTTGATCCGCGAATCCCTCGTCGAGGGCTACGGCGGCCTGCGCCAAGACATTTTGAACTACGTTGGTCGAGACACCCTCGTCAACCTGCACGCGCGCTACTGGCGTCGGCAGTGACCGCTCGCCCGACCGCGCACCGTACATTTGCCCCCAGAGTGACGGGGGGCTTTCCCGTCACCCGCACGACGGGTCGCCCCCTCTACTCGTCTGCGGACGGCCAGGTGGCCTCGCCCTCGAATGGGTAAAGCGGCCGTCGGCGGTGAACGTACGTAAATGAGTCGAGGTCGGCGGAGGTCACGCCGGCGGTGTTCGCAAGGATGATCTCGGCCGCGATGGGTTGGTATGCCGGCCGAGGTGAGACGACCCCTTTTGCAATTACCACCTGCTTTCGCTCCGGGCGCACGCCGCATGAGTACAACTGCTCGATGCTTGTGTTCCCGCACCGGTTCGAGGTCAGGACAACCGTCACATTTCCAGTGCCCTCGACGACGGCCATCGTGCCGGCGTCAAAGAACCGTTGCCCTCCGTGAGTTGGGCGCCAGTCCTCCCACTTTCCGTCAGTGATCGCCCGAACCACGCCGGTGAAACGGATGGGCCGACCATGCATCGCGTTCGTGTGCCCGCCAATATCCAAGGTCACCGTCGCACCGACCCCCGCCGCCACGGACGCCTTGACCGCACCCGGGTCGTAGAGGGTTTGCACATAGTCTCGCGCGCCGCGGCGCATCGCGATGTCTAGCAAGAACGTGGAGTCTGCCGGCCCGCCACCGCCGATGTTGTCACCGACGTCCATGATGACGACCGGACCGCGGGCTGCCGACATCGCATGTGCAATCGCCTGATCAGGTGTTGGGGTGTCGCCGACGAAGGCGTGGCGCATGTCCCATGCACGTTGCGCCATCCACCTTGCACCGCGCGCCGCGAGTTCTCGGTCACCGTCGGCGACCACCAAGAAGGCCATGCCCATCTCGGCAACGTCGGCGTACGGATACCCCTCCGCGGCGCTCGTCGAAAGCACTCCCGGCCACGCTTCCACGGCAATCGCGTCGGCCACCACGCTCGCCATCGGCTCTTCGCCAGTGTATTGCTTGACAATATTGATGACAATCGGCGGTGTCTCAAGATGTTGGACCGGGTGAATCTCGCCGCGAACAGTGCGCACAATCAGGTCGGCGCACTCTCGCGCCCGCACCCGCGCATCAATGTGCGGATTCGTCCGGTAGATCGTCGTCACCGTCGTCGAGTCGATCATCTTGTGCGACACGTTGCCGTGCATGTCGAGCGCCATCCCAACCGGGATATCCGGCCCGACCAAGGCGCGCACGCGGGCCGCAACCTCTCCATCCGCATCGGGGAACTCGGCCGA
>CAYFLJ010000060.1:7754-7906 GCA_964343985.1 uncultured Thermoflexus sp. | reverse complement strand
ATAAGGCGATCGGCAACGTGTTGGTGGCCGTCGCGAAGGCGGCCGAAGCATCGGGGGAACCGAACCTCGTCCGCGGGATGCAGAAGGCGACCGGTGAACAGGCGTCTGGCGAACAGGCGATACGGGCGACGGGCAGCAATGACGTCGTGGAA
>CAYFLJ010000060.1:6053-7744 GCA_964343985.1 uncultured Thermoflexus sp. | reverse complement strand
GGAAAGGGGTTGGGGCGCGTACGCGGATAACGAGGGCGCGGAGAACGGTGGGCTAGTCCGGCCGGGGGAGTCGGCGACCGACGCCGCGATTCGCATCGCGCGCGAGATGGCGCCCGGCGCGCTCGCCGTTCAGGGCCCTCCCGGAACCGGAAAGACGTACACCGCCGCGCGGATGATCTTGGCGCTGCTCCGTGACGGCGCGAGGGTCGGTGTCACCGCCAACAGCCATAAGGCGATCGGCAACGTGTTGGTGGCCGTCGCGAAGGCGGCCGAAGCATCGGGTGAACCGAACCTCGTCCGCGGGATGCAGAAGGCGACCGGTGAACAGGCGATTCGGGCGACGGGCAGCAATGACGTCGTGGAACGGGCACTGGACCCGGCATCGGGCGTGAACCTCTTCGCGGGGACCGCATGGCTCTTCGCACGCGAGGCGTTCGACGAGGCACTTGATGTGCTGTTTGTGGACGAAGCAGGGCAGATGAGTCTGGCGAACGCGGTGGCGGTGGCGTCGTGCGCGCGGCGCGTCATCCTTCTGGGCGACCCGCAGCAACTGTCGCAGCCGACCAATGGGGAACATCCACCAGGAGCGGAGGTGTCGGCCCTTGAGCACCTCCTGGGGGGCGCCGAGACGATGCCACCCGACCGTGGGATCTTCTTGGAACGCAGCTACCGGATGCACCCGAGCATCTGCGCGTTCGTGTCGACGCAGTTCTACGAGGGGCGCCTCGTGTCGGCGGATGGGTGCGATGCGCAGGGCCTGGCGAAGCCCTCATCTCACGCCTCATGCGCCGGCGAGGCTTATTCAACCGGAGAAACCCCCTCCCCAACCCCTCCGCGCCCAGCACGCGGGGCGCTTCCACGGGAGAGGGGCTATCTTTCTCTTGAGGACCTCACAGATGGCGATTCCGACACGCGACGACGGACCAGTCACGACATCGATGCACGGCCACCACGTGGCACTCGCCACGCTTAATCGTCCGACGCGCCTCAACGCACTTGACGGCGACACACTTGCCGCCCTTGCACGCTGCGTCGCCGACGTCGCACACGACCCTGCAACGCGCGTGCTCGTCATCACAAGCGCGACGCCGAGGGCATTCTGTGCGGGCGCTGACCTCGGTTGGCTCGGCGCTGCCGACGACGACTCAACTCGGGCCGCGCGGGCCGCGCTTGGTCACGCGACGTTTGACGCGATCGAAGCTTGCCCGAAACCGGTTATTGCTGCGGTCGAGGGGATGGCACTCGGTGGCGGTTGCGAGTTGGCCCTCGCGTGCGATCTCCGGATTGCGAGTACAACGGCGAAGTTTGGGCAACCCGAAGTCGCGTTGGGGCTGTTCCCGGGATGGGGCGGCACGCAACGGTTACCCCGTCTGGTTGGCCGGGCGGTAGCGCTCGAACTCATCCTCGGCGGCGCCCCAATCGACGCCGAACGCGCGTTTCAGGTCGGTCTTGTCACGCGGCTCGAAGCTGCCGGACAGGCCACTGACGCGGCGCTTGAGTTCGCGACGCAAATTGCCGGACGACCCACCGGTGCCCTGATCGCCGCGAAACGGCTCGTCAGAGAAGGGCTTACGATGCCCCTCGGTGACGCACTTGCCCGTGAGCGCGATGCGTTCGCCGCCGCGCTCGACACACCCGATGCGCACGAAGGAATCGCGGCGTTCCTCGCCAAACGCGCCCCGCGGTTCCCT
>CAYFLJ010000060.1:0-5953 GCA_964343985.1 uncultured Thermoflexus sp. | reverse complement strand
AGGCGGGCAGGGTACGTTTGGTAGGTCGCGACGCTACGATGAGGACTACCATGGACCGAGGGCAAGCGACAAACGGGGCACGAGAGTTGCCCCTGCGCGTGCTTGTCGCTAAGCCCGGTCTCGACGGCCATGATCGCGGCGCGAAAGTCGTTGCGCGGGCGTTGCGCGACGCGGGCATGGAGGTCATTTACACCGGCATTCGCCAGACGCCCGAGCAGATCGCCGAAGCCGCACTCCACGAAGACGTCGAAGCGATCGGTCTATCGATCCATTCTGGCGCGCACCTCGATCTTTTCCCTCGCATTCTCGATGCCTTGCGCGCGCGCGGCATCATCAATGTGCCCATATACGCGGGCGGCATCATTCCGGACGCCGACCTTCCGACCGTCCTTGCGATGGGGGTTCGCGGTGTCTATGGGCCGGGAACGCCCCTCGACGCGATTGTGCAGGCCATCCGTGACGGCGCCGTCGCGGAACGCGCGAGCCGAGGTCTGTAAGGCCGTCCTCCCGGCGCCTTCCTTGGACCGGGGGCAACAGCCGAGGCCGGTGGGACGCCGAAAGTTCCAACGGACTTACTGCCAGAGTGCCGACGCCCCCACATCCACGCCCCACGCCTGCGCCCAACCGGCTGGAACCTCGAGGACAAACTTCGCGGTCGTCCCAGCCGGTGGTGCATACGTCGGGCGATCCGCGTCTGGAGTGCCCGGGGCGTCCGGCGCGACGTCCGGTGCGACGTGCACGACCGTCATCCAACCGTCGGCATCGGCGCCTGCGTCAAGCCAAAGCATGTCGAGGGCGAACGTCATCCCCTTCATCCAGAAGGGGTAGCGCCCTCGCGTGCCGAAGACGAAGAGCATCCCTTGCCCGTCCTCTAGCGGGGCGTGCCCACCTAGGCCAAGTGCCCGCGTCTCAGGTGTGTCCGCCACCTCAACCAACACCACCACGCCAAGTTCAGGAAAGCGCACCGTTCGACCTTCGGTGAAATCACCCCACTGCCTCGAGGCGCTCACCACCTTGATGCCCCCTTCCATTGAAGGGAAGGGAGCGAGGGGGCTAGGCCCAGTAGCGAGGGGGTTACTCCCGCGCCCAACTACGGGCAGGAAGGCAGCACCCAAGACTGCGCGCCGACGCATCGCCGCTAGACCGGACGCAACGGGATTGCGGTGCGTTGGCGAAGCGTTGCGATGCTGACTTGCGCGGCGAGACCGGTAGCGATTTGCGTCAATGCGATGGCCTGCGGTGCGTGCGGCATCAGCGAAACGAGCGGAATGCCCGCGTCGGAGGCCGCGCACACATCAACCGACAGCGGGATGTCGCCCAAGAACGGGACCGAAAGCTCCGCCGCCGCGGCCTTCGCGCCGCCGTGACTGAAGAGGGCGTGCTCGGTTCCACACGTGCCACACACAAAGGTGCTCATGTTCTCGATGATGCCCAAAACGCGAACTTTCAGGCTTTGGAACGCTTTGAGCGCCTTGATTGCGATCGCCAAACTTGCAAGTTGGGGCTGCGACACAATGACGACGCCCGAGAGTGGGATGCGTTGCGCCAAGGTCAACGTCGCATCGCCGGTCCCGGGCGGAAGGTCGACGAGAAGGTAGTCAAGTTCGCCCCAGTCACTCTGACCCAAGAGTTGGCTGATGCCTGATCCCACCATGGGGCCGCGCCAGATCACCGGTTGGGATGGATCATCGAGGAGGAAGCCGAGCGACATCACCTTGACGCCCTGAGCCACGGGTGGCACGAACACTTGGTCCCCGCTTGGCGTCGTGGCGACCTCAGGTTTGCCCGAAAGGCCGAGCAGCGCGGGGATTGATGGGCCGTAGATGTCCGCGTCAAGCAGGCCCACGCGCGCACCGGTCGCCGCGAGGGCGACTGCGAGGTTTGCCGCGACGGTTGACTTCCCAACGCCGCCCTTACCGCTGGCAATGGCGATGACATTTCGCACGCCGGGGAGCATCTGGCCGGTCGCGCCCATCGAGCGCACCTGTGCGGTCATCTGCACATCCACGGCAGTGACGCCCGGGACCGCGCCGACGAACTCGCGGGCCTGACGCTCCATCTCGCCTTTCACGGGGCACGCCGGCGTCGTGAGTTCGATCTTAAATGCCACGGCACCGGCGTTGATCGTGAGGTCTTTGACGAACCCAAGCGCCACAATGTCACGCCGTAGGTCCGGATCCACGATTCGACCAAGCGCAGCCAGCACCGCCGCTTCGGTAACGACGGGACGCTCCGCCGTCGTGCCGCCCTTCCCAAAACCGAACATGCAGATAGCCCTAGGCGCCGGATGGTGAACGGCCTCCGCGACCGTGTGGCCGACGCGTCACGAGTATACGGCGGTTCCGCCTCGAGTCGTTAGCAGTCGCGTTGACGGACTGCTAATCCGCTGTTAGACTTCGCTAGCAGTCGTCACTGGCGAGTGCCAACTGAAGGCAACGGTCGTCCGGGCGCGTGGCGCCTCGCCTTGACCGGGTTCACGTGGCAGTTGGCATCGGGTAGCCGGATAGTCCACCGTCGTACAAGGAGTCGAAGCCGACATGGCGAAGCAGATCGTGTTCCGCGAAGACGCGCGTCGCGCGCTTGCGAAGGGCGTCGAAGTCGTCGCAAGAAGCGTGAAGACCACCCTCGGGCCGAAGGGACGTAACGTCGCCCTCGGCAAGAAGTTCGGTGGCCCGACGGTGACGCATGACGGCGTAACCGTTGCGAAAGAGATCGAACTGAAAGACCCGTTCGAGAACATGGGTGCGCAACTCCTCAAGGAAGCAGCGTCGAAGACGAACGACGTAGCTGGCGATGGGACGACTACCGCCACGGTGCTTGCCGAGGCCATCGTCGTTGAGGGCATGCGCAACGTCGTCGCTGGTGCCAACGCGATGATCCTCAAGCGCGGGCTGGAGAAGGCGACCTCGGCGGTCGTCGACGCGATCAAGGGCATGGCGACCCCGATTGCCGGGCGTGAGGAGATTGCGAATATCGCGACCATCTCGGCCGGCGACCGTGAAATCGGCACCCTCCTTGGCGAGGTCATGGACAAGGTCGGCAAGGACGGCGTCATCACGGTCGAAGAGAGCCGTGGCCTGCAGTTCGAGGTCGAGTACGTCGAAGGCATGCAGTTCGATCGCGGGTACAGCTCGCCGTACTTCGTGACCAACGCTGATCGCATGACGGCCGAACTTGAGGACCCATACATCCTCATCACCGAAATCAAGATTTCGGCGGTCCAAGACCTGCTCCCTCTGCTTGAGAAGATCGTCCAGCGCGGTCGCAAAGAGGTCGTGGTGATCTCGGAGGATGTCGAGGGCGAGGCGCTTGCCACGCTCGTCGTCAACAAGATGCGGGGCATCCTGAACGTCGTGGCGATCAAGGCGCCGGGCTACGGCGACCGTCGCAAGGAGATGCTCAAGGACATCGCCGTCCTCACGGGTGGCACCGTGATCTCCGAAGAACTCGGACGCAAGCTGGAAAGCGTGACGCTCGAAGATCTCGGCCGTGCACGGCGTGTGGTCTCGGACAAGGAGAACACCACGATCGTCGAGGGTCATGGGTCCTCCGACGAGGTGCAGGGACGCATCAAGCAGATCAAGGCGCAGATCGAAGACACCACGTCCGATTACGACCGCGAGAAGCTTCAGGAGCGCCTTGCGAAGTTGTCCGGAGGCGTTGCCGTTATCAAGGTCGGCGCGGCCACGGAGACGGAACTCAAAGAGAAAAAGCACCGCGTCGAAGACGCCTTGTCTGCGACCCGGGCGGCGATCGAAGAGGGCGTCGTCGCCGGTGGAGGCGTCACGCTCATCCATGCGATCGACTCGTTGGCTCACCTCGACCTGCACGGCGATGAGGCGACGGGTGCAGCGGTACTCCGCCGGGCGCTTGAGGAGCCGGTGCGTGCAATCGCACACAACGCTGGCCTCGAAGGCTCAGTCGTCATCGAGAACATCCGTCGGCAGCAGAGTGCGACCCGTAACCGCAACCTCGGCTACGACGTGATTGAGGGCACGTACAAAGATATGGTCGCCGGCGGGATCATCGACCCCGCGAAGGTCACCCGTTCGGCGGTTGAGAACGCGGCGTCAATCGCTGCGATGATCCTCACCACCGAGGCGCTGATCACCGACATTCCAGAGCCGCCGAAGCCGGCGGCGCCGATGCCGGAGTACTGAGCCGAACGGTCGGTGAGATCAGGCGACTCGCGCGGGGTGTCGATGGGAAACCGTCGGCACCCCGCGCTGGTGTTTGGGGGAACGGTTTGGGCGTGGAGCAGTCGGACGAGTTCTCGAAACGAATGGCACTGACAGGTTCGAGTGAAGCGAGTGGCAATCTGGCTCAGCAACCCCCAACTGGCGAGGCGTTCGCCGAGGAGAGCGAAACGGCTCGGCAGCACGCTCCCCGCTCCGGGTTCGGTCGACGCGCACTCGTGATGGGGATTGTCGGCGCCGCCGGGGCCGCCGCATACGTCGCGTCGACGACCCCACTCGACTCGCTTGGCATTGGCTCCACCGCGGCCCCAGGCGTCGGAGTCGCCGCACCATCGTTCACGTTGCCCGCAGCGGGCGGCGGCGCGATCAGCCTTGAGTCGTACCGGGGTAAGCCTGTGGTGGTGAACTTCTGGGCAACGTGGTGCACACCGTGTCGGGCGGAGTTGCCGGAGCTGGAGTTGGCCTGGCGGGCCCACCGCGCCGACGGTCTTGTGGTGATCGCGGTAAGTCTCGACGATGCGGCGGCGGCGCGTGACGTGCCGGAATTCCTCAAGCTTGGCAGCGAGGCAACCGGTTCGTACACCTTTCCGGTCGCGCTTGACACGTCGCAATCTCAGATGCGGCGTTGGCGACTGCTTGGCGTGCCGTCGAGCTTCTTCGTCGACCGTAAGGGCGTCGTCCGAGCAATCCAACCTGGCGCGATGGACCGCGACGTCATCGCACGTAATCTCGAGACCATTCTGACGCCGGCATAACTGGCCCGAACCATTCTGACGCCGGCGTAACTGGCCTGAACCAATGGGACGAGGGACCGACCGACAGACCCGGCGCGTTGTCACGTTGTACGGCGCGCCCGACTGCCATTTGTGCCACGATGCGTTGGCAAAACTCCGGCGCCTCGGCGCACTTTTCGCGTTTGATATCGAAGAAATCAATGTGCACACCGACCCGGATCTCGTAGCGCAGTTCGGGATCCGCATCCCAGTCGTCGCGGTCGGCAATCGAATCGTCCTTGAGTCAAAGGTCACGGAGTTTCGGCTGCTAAAGCTGCTTCCCGCGCTCTTATCGTAGGCGCGAAGCACGGTACGCTTCCTCTAGGATGCCCGGAGAACTCTCGCTGGTCGTCGCGTTCGGCGCGGGGGTCTTGTCGTTCGCTTCGCCATGCGTCCTGCCGCTCGTGCCGGCCTATATCGGCATGCTTGCAGGCGCAAGCGTGGCGGGTGAGCGGTCGACGTCTGGGCGCACGCTGCTTCACGCCGCGGCGTTCGTCAGTGGCTTCGGTGCGGTCTTCGTCGGATTGGGGGCGTCGGTGGGATTGGTCGGCTACGCCTTCCAAGACGTCGTCCGAAGCCTTGCCTTCCGTGTCGTTGCTGGTGGGTCGCTGGTGATTCTCGGGTTGCATGGCGCGGGGCTTGTGCGCATACCGGTGCTCTTGCGAGACGTGCGGGTGCGATTTAATCCGGCTGGCAGATTGGGCTTCGTCTCGTCGTTCCTTGTCGGCGTTGCGTTTGCGGCCGGATGGACGCCGTGTATCGGCCCGATTTTGGGCACCATCCTTCTCTATGCCGGTACCGCGGGCACGGTCGGCCACGGGGCGCTCCTGCTTGCGGCCTATTCGCTCGGCCTCGGCGTTCCCTTCCTGATTGCAGGCTACGCCTTGGAGTCGGCGACCCGTGTCATGCGTCGGGTAAACCGCCAGGCCCGCGCCGTCGAGGTCGTAAGCGGGGCGCTTGTCTCGGCGATGGGACTGGTGATCC
>CAYFLJ010000059.1:0-8049 GCA_964343985.1 uncultured Thermoflexus sp. | reverse complement strand
TTGACATTGGTGTTCGTTGGCCCGGTCACAAGGAGGTCGCCGGCGCCTGCCAACGCCTCGTACGAATCGTTCGCTTGAAGCGCGGTCCGCGGATCGATGCCCGCCAATCGCATTCGCAGGGTGCTTTGGTGATCAGCGAATCCTCCGGCAGCATCAGTTGGCCCGTCGGACCCGTCGGTTGCCAACGCAGCGATCAGGACGTTGGGCAGCGCCGTCATCGCCGACGCGGCCGCGAGTGCGAGTTCTTGATTGCGGCCGCCCCGGCCGGTCCCGCGGACGGTGACCGTCGTTTCGCCGCCGCAGAGCACCATCGCCGGCGCGCAAATCGGGCGACCTCGACCAGCGACCTCCTTCGCGACCGCAACGATGAACCGGGCTGCCTCTCGCGCCTCGCCTTCGAGGAAGGAAGTGAGGTGAAGCGTGCGAAAGCCCAACGCCTGAGCGCGACGGATCGAGGCTGCCGCGGCGATTTCGTTGCTCCCGATCACGACAGTGCGTACCCGGTCGAAGATGGGGCTGCCGGGTTTCGGGGTCTCTGGTGCATTGCCTGCAACGCCGGCTCGAAGGCGCGTCTCAATTGAGGCGGGGACCTTTCCCTCGAGGTCGAAGTCGATGAGCACCTGAAGTGCGTCGGCATAGGTCGTCGGGTCAGGCACCGTTGGCCCGGAGGCGATGAAGTCGAGCGGGTTCCCTACAACGTCCGACAGTACGAGCGAGACAACCGTTGCCGGTGATGCGAGTTCGGCAAGGCGTCCACCCTTGACCCGTTCGACGTGCTTGCGGATGGTGTTGATTCGCGTGATATCCGCCCCGGACCGAAGCAACGCGTTGGTGAGGCTGCGATAGTCCTCGAGGGAGATCCCGTCCTCTGGAAGGATCATCAGCGCGGACCCGCCGCCAGATATCAGGCAGACGACCAAGTCGTGTTCGTCGGCACCTTCAAGCAAGGTGACGAGCTGCGCCGTGCCATCGATTCCGGCTTGGTCAGGGACCGGGTGCGACGCCTCATGCAGGGTCACTCGAGTGGTGGCGTCCAGATAGCCGACCTTCACAATGACATGTCCGGCAGTCACTCGGTCTCCGAGAATGTCCTCAGTTGCCCGGGCCATCGGCGCGCTCGCTTTGCCGGCACCCACGACAAAAATGCGTCGATACGTTCTCAGGTCAAACGCCTCGCCACCGACCGTGAGCGTGTCACCGTCACGGCGCATCACGCGGCGCACGGCCTCTGCCGGGTCAACCGCGGTGAGGGCGGCGCGCATGATCTCCCACGCGAGTGGGCGCGCATTGGCGAACGTCAGCGGCACGTACTCACTTGGGCGAGACGCAGTCAGGCGATCGACGGGCATGTTGCGTACGGTAGCACCGTCCCATTTCCGCTGAAGGGCGCCTTCCCCGATTCCTCCAACGCGAAGTCTTCGCGCGATGAGGTTGGTGAGGGAGAGGGCTGGAGCCGGCCCGCTTGGTGGGCGCGTGGGGCGCCTCCACGTTACGTCTTCGCGTGACGATGCTGATCCGGCTACCCTCACGTGTCACGACGACCGCATACTGCTTCTGGCCGAGGCCACGCCTGTCAGGGGCACGTGGAGCTTCGTGGATCATCGCCGCGACGTTGGCCGATTCGGCCGGAGCTTGGTCTCGCGCCGGTCTCGACCGGTGGGAGATACCACGACGGAGGCAACCATGGCTCGACCTGTCACCCTTTTCACCGGCCAGTGGGCCGATCTCCCGCTCGAAGTCCTCGCCGAGAAGGCGAAGTCGTTCGGATACGACGGGCTTGAACTCGCGTGTTGGGGCGACCACATGGATATCGAACGCGCCGCGCATGATCCGTCATACTGCGCGCGGCAACGCGCCATTCTAGAAAAGCATGGCCTGAACTGTTGGGCCATTTCGGCGCACCTTCAGGGACAACTGGTCCTGGACATCATCGACTCAAGGAACTCCGGCTTTGCACCGAGAGAGATTCAGGGCGACCCCGAGGCCGTTCGCGCGTGGGGCATTCGCCAGATGATGCTCGCGCCGCTGGCGGCGAAGAACATGGGCGTTTCCGTGGTGAATGGCTTCACGGGTTCAAGCATTTGGCACTTGATCTTTCCGTTTCCGCCACAGGACCCCGCGATGATTGAGGCGGGCTACGCGCTGTTCGCGGAACGGTGGACGCCGATTTTCGACGAGTTCTCGAAGCACGGCGTCAAGTTTGCGCTTGAAGTTCACCCGACAGAAATCGCATTCGATTACTACACTGCGGAGCGTTCACTCAAGGCAGTGCACCATCACCCAGCATATGGGTTTAACATGGATCCAAGCCACTTCATCCCGCAAGGCGTCGATCCTGCAATCTTCGTGAGAGATTTCGCCGATCGTATATTTCATATGCATGTCAAGGATGCGAAGAACCATCGTGATGGCAAAGCCGGTAGCTACGGAAGCTACCTCGCGTTCGGCGACCATCGGCGTGGGTGGGACTTCCGTTCGCCTGGGCACGGCGAAGTGGACTTTGGCAGCTTGATCCGCGCCCTGAACGACATCGGGTACGAAGGCCCACTCTCGGTGGAGTGGGAAGATGCCGGGATGGATCGCGAACACGGCGCGCGTGAGGCGGCGGCGTTCTGCCGCACGATCGATTTCCGGCCGTCGAATCGTGCGTTCGACGCCGCATTCAATCAGTAACTGCGCATAGTGGTAGCACGAGAGGCGTGCTGGGACGGGCCGACGCAGACGCAAGATCGGGTTCGTCCTTCGCGAGTCTCGTGCGCCGAATCCGAACTGGAAGCGCGTGCCGGAGGCCGGATGTCCGTTTGGCTCGGGACCAAGTCGAACCCGCGGCGAGGCCGCCACGCGTCCGACCCGCACCCACGTCCCGTCTTTGGCCGAGGACGTCGTCTGATGGAGGCGTTGCGAGGCCGGAATACGAAGCGAGAGAAGGGCTAGACGGCCCTGAACGAAGGAAAACCGACGATGAGCGAACAGGTAGGTTTCCTAACGATGGGTGCGTCGGCCGAGGCCGACGGACCGATCCCGACCATTGGCATCGGCATGCTTGGCTACGCCTTCATGGGCAAGGCCCATTCCAATGCGTTTCGCACCATTCCGTACATGATCCGACCGTTGGCGGCGATGCCTCGCATGGTCGCCTTGTGTGGGCGTAACCGTGAGGCGGTGTCCGCGGCGGCGACTCGTTTCGGTTACGACCGGGTGTATCTCGACTGGCGCGAGATGTTGAAAGACGACTCGATACACCTGTTCGATAACGGTGGACCCAATAACGTGCACGCCGAACCGACGATCGCCGCCGCCGAAGCTGGCAAGCATGTGCTGTGTGAGAAGCCGCTCGGTCGAAGCGCCAAGGAATCCAAACTCATGCTGGATGCCGTACGGCGCGCTGGCGTCAAGCACATGTGCGCCTTCAACTACCGGTTTGTACCGGCGGTTCGACAGGCCAAGGCACTCCTCGAACGCGGCGCCCTTGGGCGGATCTACCACTTCCGCGCGCGGTACTTGCAAGAGTGGGGGAACAGCGCCGAGGTCGCACAGTGGCGGTATCACGCTGATACTGCTGGAAGCGGCGCACTCGGCGATCTCGGCGCGCACATCATCGATCTGGCGCGCTTCTTAGTTGGTGAACCAACGGAAGTCGCCGCGCTAACCGCCACGTTCATCACTGAGCGGGATGACCCAGGCGGCGCGGGGCGCAAGCACGTGGACGTCGACGACGCCTTCGAAGCGGTCGTGAAATTTGCGAACGGCGCGGTTGGGACACTCGAAGCGACGCGGTTTGCCCCGGGCCGAAAGAACCATAACTGCTTCGAGATCAACGGCGAACTTGGTTCAATCGCATTCGATCTTGAGGATATGAATCACCTGCAAGTGCACATCCCGGGCCTCGACGACAAAGACGTGCAGGGATTCCGGAACGTCTTGGTCTCAGAAAGCCATCATCCCTTCTGGCAACACTGGTGGCCTCAGGGACACATCATCGGCTGGGAGCACACGTTTGTTCACGAGGTGAATCACTTGCTTGAGGCAATCGTGGGCAATCACGACGTTGCGCCGTACGGTGCCGACTTCGTAGATGGGTATCGCAACGCCGTGATCTGCGACGCCATTGTCGAAACCGCGCGTGAGGGTCGGCGAGTCGCCATACGCTACGAAGACTAAGCGAAAGACGGTATAGACGACAGCGTGAACGGCCTCACGCCCGCACTGGGGAGGCCGCCCTCGCCAAACAACGACGAGGGCATATTCCTCGCCGTAAGAAAAGTCGTTGCCTAGGGTTTCGCCGCCGACGATTTCGTTCGTGCAGCACCTTGATTGGCGGACCGAAAAGGCGGTGTGCTACCCATAGATGAAGCGGGAGAGAGCGGTTGCGTCACCCGCGACAGCGAATGCCGGGCGGTTAGTCTTCGGGGCCATTCTCGAGTCCGGTCACATTGCCCGCCCGCAGTTTCTCGCGCTGAACTCGTGCCGTTCGGAGGACGTCGGCGAAGAGCGTGCGTGCTTCCGGGGAGAAATCCTCGCCGGCAAGGCGGATTTCAAGCGTGGCTAACGCTTGCGCATCGTGGATGAGCGTCGCAATGCGCCCGATGAGGTAGCCGGCAAACCTCGCATGCACACGCCACGCGAGCGGCGTCGGTCGATCCTCGTCAAGCAGGACGACCCAGTCCTTCGTGACGCCGCCTTGGTGGCGTATGAGCGGCGCGGGCAGTCGAGAGATTCGCATTGGTTCGTCTCTGTCTCCGGGGGCAGAAACGTGGCCAATGCAATGCCGATGCAAGGCGTGACGGAATCCCGTCGGAGGTTTACCGCACGCCTCAGAAGCCTTCGCCGAAGCGGAGTATTTCCCAATGCAACGGGCAGTCCCCCTTGCGCGTCCGGAGAAGCCTTCGTGATTCGCGTGCGCGCCCTAACCCCTCTCCCGTTGGAGCGAGAAGGTTTATTCGGAGTGGGCGGGACGCCCGCGGTCCCCGGCGAAACCCCAACCGCCCAACAATGCCGTCGCAATCCGCGTCCGTGTCCCAATCACTCTCCCGGAGTGACGGAGAGGAGCCTTACGGCCGCACTACGGAACGGCCTGCCACGTCACGTTGCGCGCCTGCTGTGTCAGTACGCCGGTCGCGTCGATAAGAAACCACCGAATCGCCCACGTTCCGTTTCGCGACTGCATGACGATCACGACAAGCGGTGTCAATTCCAGGGTGCTATTCGGGCTGAGGGAGAGCGGGCGTGTCCGCCACCCGTCCACCAACAGGAAGACGCGTCCGCGCGAGTCCGAGCGCCAACCTGGGGTAACCAAACGTGCGTCGGTCACCACATTCGCTAGGAACGATTTGGTGTCGGCGATTGGGTAGCCGCTTTCCGGAATGCCGCCGGAATATGGTCCGACGACGAGACCATCTGCGTCAATCATTCCCGCCAGAGTGACAACGTCGTGCGCGACGAGCGCAACCCGAACTCGCCGTAGTGCCTCGCTCATCCCCGCATCAAGCGGGGGGGCGTTTGGCGCAGGCGTCGCCACCGTGATCACCGGGCTTGCCGGGCGATCCGGGATTGCGGAGTACTCCCAGAGCGTCAAACTACCGAGCGCGGCGACGATCAGACCGAGGATGAGAGACCGGCGCCAATACACCAGCGCGGATACTGGAGGTTCGGCATTCCGCACCAACAAACCCGGCATATCCGTGATCGAAGGAGCCGCGGCATCCGGCGACGTTGGGGCGATTGCCGATAGCGCGGAGTCCGTGCGAGCCCCCCTCCACTCTGAATCCTCCCCTTCCCAGCTCGAGCGGGGCGGTTCCACTTCACTCGTGTCGACGGCGACGGCAGGTTCGAATGTGCCCAAGTGGTGTCTGGTTACCGCCCCCTCCGCGTCCAGCAAGCGGGGCGCCTCCACCGAAGCATCGCCCGAAACTTCGGGGGCGTGCCTGATGACCGCAGAGTCCGAGCCGGAGGTGCCTTGCGGGTCTTGCCCGGTTGGCTCAACGTCTTGGGACCCCCGAGAGACGAGATCGTTCTCCGCGTACGGCGTATCGTGCGAACCATCGATTCCCCGAGCCTGCGAGGGGATGGGTTGATGAGCCGGAGCCCCCCAACCCCTTTCAGGTTGCGAGGTGAGGGCGCCGATCACACCCTCGTCGTTTGCCTCCCAAGGCGCTCGACCCACATTTGGGTGGAGGTCGGTAGAGGTCGCTCGTGGTGGAGCCGAATCCCCGGGTGGCACGACCTGATCCGAGCCAGTCATTTCCGCTGGTGAAGCGGTCGGTTCCGGAGGATCATTGTGCGGATACTGGCCGTCCGCCGAACTCGTGGGCGTGCCCTCGTCGGCAGCGGTGCGTTCCATAGCGTCGGATTTCGGGGCAGTAGGTGTCGATTGGAAGCGACAGAACATGGTGCCACACGCGGAGGCCCTAACGTACCTGCCGCGCGGGAAGCAGGAGGGTCGTTCCACCCGCGTGGACCTGATCGATACCGAGACGCGGAGCGCTTCCCGACGAACGTTGTATGTCGTTGCGACTCCAATCGGGAACCTAGGAGATATCACCCTGCGGGCAATCGAGGTGCTTCGCACGGTGCGGTTAGTTGTCGCAGAAGACACGCGCCGTACGGGCCGCCTTTTGGCACACCTTGGTATCAAGGCACCCCTTTTGAGCTTTCATGAGCACAATCGAGTGGCACGAATTCCTCGGGTGTTGGACGCACTGACCGACGGCGACGTGGCGATCGTGACAGACGCAGGCACGCCGTCGGTGTCCGACCCGGGACAAGACGTGGTGGCCGAGGCGCGGCGCGCGGGCTTTGCGGTGGTCGCGGTGCCAGGCGCGTCGGCCTTGGCTGCCTCGCTAATGGTCGCGGGCATCGCCGCAGACTTTTGCCACTTTCTCGGGTTCTTGCCGAGAAAGCCGAACGATCGCCGACGGATCCTTGCTATGGCGGCGACATGGCCTGGTGCGGTGGTCTTCTTTGAAGCGCCGCATCGGCTGGCGGCTTCGTTGACCGACGTGTTCATGGTCTTTGGCAACCGACAGGCATCGGTCTGCAACGACTTGACGAAACGATTCGAACACGTGTGGCACGCGCCTCTCTCGGAGATCGTCGAGAGGTTTCACACGGAAGCGCCCCGCGGTGAGTTCACGGTCGTCGTCGCGGCGGCGACGGCGGAGGTTCGCATCGACGACGCAAAGGCGTTGCCCGACGCGGGAGCGGTCCGCGCGCGCTTTGCAGCGTTGCTCACGGAGACAGACGACCGGAGAGAAGCGATGCGTAGGCTATCGGAGGAGACCGGACAGTCGAAGAAAGCGATCTATGCGCTCGTGGTTGGCGGGCGGGAGTCCGCAGGTTTGGAGCGATAAAGCGGCGGTCTATCACGGACGTGCCGGGTTGGACCGCCGCGGTCCGGTTCGCGGAGCGACGCTATGCCGTTACGCGTGATCTCCCGCTTCGACGCCGCCCGCGACTCGGACCTTCAGTCGCGGGTTCTGGCGCGCTTGCAGCGTCAGGATCATTTGGGCTTGCAATTGGCCCGTCAATAATTGGCGGTGGTGTCGAAGCGCCGGTTGCGGCGCCGTCAGCGGATGGCCGAGCGGTCCGGCCGCCCCGCCGTCGACGCGCGCGAGACGCCGGTTCGTCCGACGTGGCTTCAGGCGCTCCCGAATCGTCTGCAGGTCTCTCAGGCTCACTCGTTGTTGCTGGCGGTGTCTCGAGTGTTTGAGAGACTGGAAGATGCGGGTCTGCGGTCCCAAGTTGTGCCCCACGTGGGCTTGCATCGACATGCGTTTCAATCGACGCTGCTTCCGCGTCGGCAGTCGCTGACGAAGTCGGTGTAGTTTGCGGTTCATTGAGAACGACGGGTTCGGCTTCAGGCGCCGAGGCATCGGCGACCGCCACCGCTGGCGAAGCGGGTGCACTTTCGGGAACCAGTCGACGCAACCGTTCGCCTGGCAGTTGGACCCGCGGGCGCCGCGCAGGTGGCGGGTCCCCAGATTCGCTCTCGGTCGGTAGCACAGACGCGCGCGGGGTCGGCGAGGCGTCGACTGGGGGCTGGACCGACGC
>CAYFLJ010000058.1:0-8334 GCA_964343985.1 uncultured Thermoflexus sp. | reverse complement strand
GCGGCTGGCAGGTGCACTGCATCGAGACAGTCATCGCAGAACGCGCGACGGCACCTCGCGCAGGCAGTGTCCACGACGCGATGGGGATGGTCGTGGCACGCGCGTTCTCGTTGGTTTAACGATTGAGGGCGGTACGGCACGTGGCCCGGCGCGACGCGAGGGGGCACACGGCAAGGATACTCTCACGGCACGCGTCCAACGCACCGCGCGGAATGGAACGGCAACCGTCGTCGTGCCACGGTCGCTCCGCGCGCCGGTTTGTGTCGGGCGGCGAACCCTACGCGACCGACGCGCCACATCGCCGGTCTCCCGTGTACCGTGTAGTTGGGGGCGCACCGCACTCCAAGGAGTCAGGGCATGGCTGAGGCCGCGGCGACAACGGCGCACGTACACGGCGTCAAGGGCACTGGGGACGCACCAATCACCGTTGGCATTTTGACCTGCAGCGATCGCGGTGCCCGCGGCGAACGTGCCGACGTCAGTGGCCCCACATTGCATAACCTCGTCATCGACCGCCTCGGCGGTGTCGTGCGGCAGTACCGGGTCGTGCCCGACGAGCGAGGTCCGATCGAAGCCGCGATCAGAGAGTGGGCGGACGAACACCGTCTCGACCTAGTGCTCACGACGGGAGGAACTGGGCTCGCCGCGCGAGACGTAACGCCAGACGCCACACGCGCGGCATGTGAGCGCGAGATACCGGCGATCGCTCAAGCGATGACCCTCTCGAGCTTGCGAGTAACCCCCTATGCGATGTTGACGCGGGCCACCGCGGGTATCCGTAAGCGGACACTCGTTGTCAACCTGCCGGGCAACCCTAAAGCGCTTGCCGAAAACTTTGAGGCGATCGCTGAAGTGTTGCCACATGCGATCGACATCATTCGCGGCGTTGACACCCATGCCTCGACGGCGCACGGCGCCGCATTGTCGGGTTCATCGGGCCGATCCCACCAGCATGGCCACACGCACGGCCATAGAACCACAGGATCGTCAAGCACCGCTGATCCCGAAGGGCACGCCCAGACAGACACCAACTCGGGCCCGATTGCCCGAAATGTAGGCGGGCCGCCCTGCTGACGCATGGCCGCCAACTCGCAATTCGCTGGGAGCATCAGGCGACAGCACCGGCCGCGCGGCTACGCCCGTAGGGGCGTGGGGGCCATCGCTTCAACCTCTTTGCCCCCTGCCTCGGCAACGGTCGCGGAACGGCAGGTACGGCGGGTCGACTTCCCCGATGATGCGCCTGACGCACGGCCCAAACTAGCGTCCCCAATGAAGTGCGAGGGGGTTCGCACGGTGCGCGAGTTCCATCAATCCGCGATGAATGACCGGGTGGAGCGGCATCAACGGGTGCCTCACGGCGTCAGATGCAATCACCCCTCCCGCCTTGAAAACTGCCTTGGTCGCACGCAGTCCGCACTGCCGATTTTCGTAGTTGATGAGTGGCAGCAGCGCTTCATACCCCGATATGGCGGCACTGCGGTCGCCCGCGAGATAGTTCGTGACAATCGGTCGAATCAGATCTGGAAGCATTGCCGACGGCATGGTGCCCGTTGCGCCGGCATCGAGGTCCGCCAAAAGCGTAATGCTCTCTTCACCGTCGAACGGTTCGACAACCGCGGGTCCGCCGGCATCGATGAGCGAACGGAGCTTGGTCGCGGCGCCTGCAACTTCGACCTTGAAGGCGCGCACCAGTGGAACAGCGGCGCCGAGGCGCAGAAGCAGACCGACGGAGAGGGGCGTCCCAGACATTGGCGCGTCCTGCACCATGATTGGCAGGCGAGACGCGTCAGCGACGGCGGCAACATGCTCGATGAACTGCGCCTCCTCTGCCCGTAGCGTGGCGCCGTGGTATGGCGGCATCAACATCAACATCGCCGCGCCAGCGGCGGCGGCATCACGTGCGCGTTCGCTTGCGACCCTCGTCGAGTAGTGGGACACCGTGACGATTACCGGCACACGCCCGTTCACCCGCTGGAGACACACGTCCAAGATTTCGCGACGCTCGGCGTCTGTCAGCGCAAACTGCTCCGAGTAATTCGCGAGGATGCATATTGCATCGACCCCTTGATCGACCATGCAATCCATTACGCGTCGCTGGCCCTCAAGGTCGAGGTCGCCGGCATCGGTAAACGGGGTCGGAGCAATCGGCGCGACACCAGTTAAGGCGCCAAGATTTCCACGGAACGCGTGGCGGGAATCAGTCATCTGGGTGGCGTCCTTCTCAAATTTCTTACTTATCACATGTGTGCGTAATGTTGCTATCGTGAACGTGCGTCACTTCGTGATTTGGTGGAACGACTTCGTGACCGCGTTGACCCAATGACGCGCCGCCGTGGACGTGGCACATTTACCATCATGGCGTGACGGTGAGTGCGCCTGCGTCCGATTGATGGGTCCATGCAGGTTCACTTACGCGTGAACGTCCGCGTTCGACGCGGCCCGGTTCCGAGACGTCCCGATATTCACGAGAGCGAGGACTTCGATGGCGAAAATCGTCGTGGCGATGAGCGGCGGTGTCGACTCGTCGGTCGTCGCCGCACTCCTCCATGAGCAAGGCCACGACGTCATCGGCGTCACGCTTAACGTGTGGCCAGAGGATTCCACCGGTCAAAGCGCCAGTGGGCGCGCGTGTTGCGGCAATTCGGCAGTCGAGGATGCGCGCCGGGTCGCGGCCCGACTTGGCATTCCGTACTACGTTCTCAATTTTCGCGACCTCTTCCGACGTCGCGTCATTGACGATTTCGTCGCAGAGTACCGGCGTGGGCGGACTCCCAATCCTTGCGTCCGTTGTAATCAACACGTGAAATTTGGTCCCGTGCTTGACCGTGCCGATGTACTCGGCGCCGAGTACGTGGCGACCGGTCATTACGTGCGCCGAGACATCGATCCGAAAACCGGACGGTATCGGCTCCGCAAAGCGTCAGATATCACCAAAGATCAGTCGTACGTGCTTTTCCCCATGGCGCAGGACGAGTTGGCACGCACGATTTTCCCGCTTGGCGAATTGCCCAAAGCCGAGGTTCGGAAGATGGCGGTCCGCTACGACCTGCCGGGCGTGTCAGCCAAGCCCGAGAGTATGGATATCTGTTTCGTTCCGGGTTCGAGGTACGGCGAGTTCATCGACAAGGTCGGCGGAAGTGCACGGGGCGCTGGGCCAATCATCGACGTCACCGGACGTGTCCGAGGGATGCATTCAGGCATCGAACGATTCACGGTTGGACAACGCCGAGGACTTGGTATCGCCGATGGCGAACCTCTCTACGTCATCGCGATTGACCCCGAGCGAAATGCGGTGGTCATTGGTGCCCATACAGACCTAATGTCCGCCGGACTGATCGCAGACGGCTTGAACCTCGTTGCACTCCCGCGGCTTGACTCGCCACTTCGGTGCACGGTTCGGATCCGTCACCGAATGGAGCCAGTTGCGGCGATCGTGCAACCCTACCCACAAGGTGGACCGGACGCAATCCGCGTGCGCTTCGATGCGCCGCAGCGCGCTGTCACCGCCGGGCAAGCCGTCGTGTTGTACGACCACGATGTCCTTCTGGGGGGCGCCACGATCCTTCGAGCGGAGCCGGTCGATAGTCACGAGGCCCCTGACCCGTCGAAGCGAGTCGATGCTCGAGACGCCATGGCTTTCAGTTCGGGCATGCGATGAGCAATGCGCCGTGCGGGCGCCTGACGCGAAGGCATCTGTGGCGTTCCGGAACTGCATTGTGGTTCGCGGCGACCGTTACGGCGTGCGGCAACGTCACCGATGAAGACGCCGGAAATAAAGGCGTTGAGTGGTTCGAAAACGAACTCGGGCGGATTGGGTATGCGCGTGGCTCAAATGAAACGTGGGCAATCGCCCCACGAAAACTGACTCTCGCGATTCAGGGCGACGCCCTCGAAGCCGAGATCAGGAGAATTCTAGTTACCGGCACCCGAGCGACTACGCTTGATTCGAAGGCCCAAGACCAAGCGATCACGTGGCGCGGACAGGTCTATCTGAAATACGAGTCTCGGGAGCGATATCATCGCGACGGCGTGGCGCTTGCCTGGTCGGCATGGACAGATGTTGCATCGATTTTGAACGTCGAGCGTCGCGGTGGCCAGTGGTACGTGCAGCGTGTGCGTTAGTACGTGGCCCGGGCGCCAAATCAGGCCGGCCGGCCATCAGCGATCCGCTGCGCGAACCGATGCGCGGGTATACTGCGAACCATGGCGACGACGACGGAAGAGTTGACAAAGCGCATCAGTGACGAAATTGACGCCACCCTCAAGTTGATAGACGACACGCAACGCCGAAGTGTCCGCGCGGTAATTCCCGGCGGCGTTTGGCTTCGTGCCGCCCGCGGCTGTTGGTTGGCAGCCGACCTCGACTGGGCTGCAGATTTCTACCGTCGCGCAGCAAATTCGATCCTGCTTGACGCACAACAGGACGGACGTCGGCAAGGCATCTATGCGCCCATTGCGATGCACGTTCTTGGTGCAGCTTGGATGGCAAATGATCGCGAGTTGCTTGATCAAGTCGGCAGCACGATCGACGAATCCTGCAAGACGCTGATCCAAAATGTCGATCTCACACCTGAACCGCTCTTCAACGCGACACTGCATTTGACTCGCATTCGGGTCGCATGGTTTTTGGGTCGCGGAGACATACTGCAAAAGACGATCCCAGATTTGGATCGGGCGGTTCGTGCACTCGACCGTTGGGGCCAATGGTACTGGGAAGGGGAGCGCGATACCCATACCCACACGGTTGTGAAAGCGCTGCTTGATCGTAAAGCGGATGCTGTCAAGGCAGCACTCGTGAAGTATGACGAATATCTCGTTGAGCAGCGTGGGGCGTCACCGACGATCAGCGAACTCGTTGACGAAGAGTTTATTTCGTTTGCGTCGACCGCTCAGGACCTCGGCATTGTCCTGCCCAAGTTTGGAACAACACTCTTTCCTGTTCGCTAGCGGTAGGTGAGTTGGCCCCTCGCCAATGGGCCACCGCGTCGACTACGCGTGATGATTGCCCCGCCCGGCCAACCGAGGTGGGGGCACGGCTACAATGGTTTCTGGTCACGCCTTTTTGGAGTGATCTGGCGCAATGCCGTGCCGGTCCAGGCGGAAGTGCTTGGACGTGAGGAGTTCCCTGAGTCGATGCGTGCTTTCGCCTATCACGCTCCAAAATCACTTTCTGAAGCGGTCGCGGTCCTTGAGCGAGAAGGAGCCGGCGGTCGCGTTCTTGCTGGCGGGACCGACCTCCTCGTCCAAGCGAAAGAGCGAGGCGTCGTCCCCGCCTACGTCGTTTCCTTGAAAGATGTCGCGGAACTTGCCGAGATTACCTACGACCGGTCTGTCGGGCTGTTCATCGGCGCACGTGTCCCGCTCGCTGTCGTAGCGCATAGCACCGATGTCCGCTCGCAGTACTCGGCCCTCGCGTCTGGTGCGTCGCTCGTCGGGTCTCATCAGATTCAGAATCGTGGGACCGTCGGCGGAAACATCTGCAACGCCGCGCCGTCCGCCGACACCGCCCCACCTCTCCTCGTTTTTGAGGCAATCGTGGCCGTCCACGGCCCGCATGGCGCGCGCGACATCCCGATTGACGAGTTCTTCGTCGGCCCTGGCGCGACCGCGCTCGCACCGGGTGAGGTCCTCGTGGGCATTTCGCTGCCGCCACCAGACCTGCATGCGGGGTCGGCGTATGAACGCCACACGCCTCGGCAAGAGATGGACATCGCGGTCGCAGGGGTCGCGGCGCGTGTAGTTCTCAGTTCCGACGGCCGGATTAAGAATCTGCGCATCGCGCTTGGCGCG
The DNA here is from genome assembly GCA_964343985.1 of uncultured Thermoflexus sp. Classification (GTDB taxonomy): domain Bacteria; phylum Chloroflexota; class UBA11872; order UBA12225; family UBA12225; genus CAILQO01. Next base: position 2,544 of record CAYFLJ010000058.1, on the reverse strand, counting down.
GTAGGACCGACGCCGTTCCGCGCGAAGAGCGCCGAGTCGCGAGCGACTGGGCAACTGCCAGACGACAACACCATCCGGGAAGTGGCCGAACTCGCCGCGAACGAAGCCCGGCCGATATCAGATCAGCGCGGTAGCGCGACATACCGCCGCCGCCTCGTTGAGGTACTCACGCGACGCACCGTCTCCGCCGCGATTGCGCAAGCACGCGACGTCTGAACGGGACGTCTGTTGGTCAGACGCGATTGCTTTCTTGACGACGCGAACGTCGGTTCGCCCGCGCATGTACCCGCCCCTCAGGAGTTGCCGGTGGCCAAAATGATTGTCAACGCCCGAATTAACGGCGAAGACCACGAGATTTACACGGATCCATATCGCACGTTGCTTGAAGTCGTGCGGGACTCAATTGGCCTAACGGGCACGAAGGAAGGCTGCGGGACCGGTGACTGCGGGGCCTGTACCGTCCTTCTCGATGGCAATCCGGTGAATTCTTGCCTCGTTCTCGCGCCTGAAGTCGATGGTCATGAGGTGACCACCATCGAGGGACTTGCATCCGATGGGCGCCTTCATCCGGTGCAACAGGCGTTTGTCGCGGAAAGCGGTCTTCAGTGCGGCATATGCACGCCGGGAATGGTGCTTTCGGCGGTCGCACTCTTACGGCGCAATCCGGACCCATCCGAATCGGAGATCAGATACGCGATTGCAGGCAACCTGTGCCGCTGCACCGGTTACGACAAAATCGTGCGCGCAATCGAGGCCGCTGCGCCGGCCACTCGTGCGTGACCCCCGCAATCCGCGAATGGCACCGCGTGATGTGTTGTCGTGCGCTTCGGAACGGCGGGTCGGTTCTGGACATCACGAGTGTGGTGCCGCTTGCCCTGGCGGCTGGCAACGAGGCCTGATCCGCGCGCGCACACGCAAAAGCATCCGTACCTGAGTGGACCACAGCCACGATCGTGAATTGACCGGAGGGACGACCCATGACTACTACGCAGATCCCCCCGAGCGTCGGCCGCACTGCGACCACGGCGGAGGTGGAGGCACCAACGCACGCGGTGATCGGACAACGCGTGCCGAAGATTGAAGGTACCGAGAAGGTCACCGGCAAGGCGCAGTACGGCGCCGATCAGTCTCGCCCAAACATGCTTTGGGCACGCCATCTCGGGAGCACGCAGGCACATGCGCGCATCGTGTCGATCGACACCGAAGCGGCGAAGGCGTATCCGGGCGTCCACGCGGTGCTAACCGGCGCAGACTTGCCAGGAATCATCGCCGCAATCTCTGGAACTGATCCCGCGCCCGAGGAATTCGATGTCCCGTCGCGCGGAAAGCGGATTCTTGCGTGGAAGAAGGCGGTCTTTCATAACGAGCCGGTCGCCGTGGTCGCGGCCATCTCCCCAACCGCCGCCGAGGAAGCCCTTGCGCTGATTACGGTGGAGTACGAAGCGCTGCCAGTCGTCCTTGATCCCGAGGTCTCGATGGCGCCGGGCGCGACGTTGCTCCATGACGGTGTTTTCACGGAGACCTTCAACGGAAAGGCGTTGACCCCGAGCAACGTCGCCAAGGTCACAGAAATGTCGAAGGGCGACGTCGATACAGCGCTCGCACAAGCGCCTGTCCGGATCAACGCGTCGTTCCGCACCGCGATGGTGCACCAAGGGTACATTGAGCCGCAGGCCTGTCTCGCCGAGTACGCCCCGGACGGACGGTTCAGCATTTGGACTTCGACACAAGGATCGTTTGGCGTCCGAAGTGGGCTTGCGGGCTTTCTAAAAGTGCCTCCGCGACGCGTCCGCGTGACGGCGTCGGAGGTTGGTGGTGGGTTCGGCGCCAAAGGCGCAATGAGTCTCGAGCCGATTTGCGCCGTTCTCGCGTACGTCACTGGCCGACCAGTAAAGATGCAGCTCTCGCGCTCCGAGGTCTTGCGCGCGACTCGCCCCGCGCCCGACACCTCGATGCATATCGAACTCGGCGCCGAACGGGATGGCAGGTTGGTCGCTGCGCGGGCGCACTACATCTGGGACGTCGGTGCCTACCCGGGAGGGGGTTCGGTTGGCGGCATTAACTGCGGCTTCGGTTCGTACAACGTCGAGAACTACCACTATGTCGGTTATGACGTACTGACAAACCGACCGAGCACGGGGGCATATCGCGCCCCGAACGGCCCACAGGGGGCATACGGCGTGGAAAGCGCGCTGGACATGCTTGCCGAGGAACTTGGCATGTCGCCCATCGCATTGCGTCTGCGAAATGCCGTGGCTGAGGGTGATCGTAATCCGTCGGACGTGCCGTATCCGCGCATCGGCCTGATTGAAACGCTACGTGCGATTGAGGCGCATCCGGCGTGGGTCGCTCCAAAGGCTGCGCCATCCCGCCCGGGTTGGCTTCGCGGTCGGGGTGTGGGTTGCGGGCTATGGGGCGGGGGCGTCGGAACGTCCACGGCCCATATCAACGTGAATGAGGATGGGTCTGCCGTCGTCGTTACCGGCGCCGTTGATCTGGCCGGGACGCGTACGACGATGGCGCAAATCGCAGCAGAGGAGTTGC
>CAYFLJ010000057.1:0-8339 GCA_964343985.1 uncultured Thermoflexus sp. | reverse complement strand
GGTCGCTATCAAAGCGCGGCGCACGCCAAATGATGTCGTACGTTGACCATTCACCCGCGGGTCGACACGCGTTCACCAACGGCGGATATTGACCATAGAGGGCGCCGGTCGTCCCGTCCGAGTAGGTCGGATTGTCGTAGCAGTCAAGCACCTGAATTTCGTACGTCCCCATGAGGAAGACCCCCGAGTTGCCGCGGCCTTGCCCATGACCTTTTACAACGTGTGGGGACCGAAACTCGACGTGGAGCTGACAGTCGCCAAAATGGTGCGTCGTCTGAATGTCGCCGGTGCCAGGGACAACTTGCATTGCCCCGTCGACGATTTCCCACTTCGCGGGGCCGCCGCCACGCACGCTCTCCCATCCGTCGAGGGTCTGTCCGGCGAAAAGCGCAACTGCATCGGACGGAGCGTCGCCGACATGCGTGCCCGGCGCGACGACGTGTGGCTGTGGCGTTTCACGGTCGTGGACCCGGCGTCCGGTTTCCGGAATGACGGGGGTGTCAGCGTAGCCAAGTTGGTTCGGGACGTGTTCGATGATGCTCATGGTTTGAGGGTACTACGCTTGACGAGCAGCGTCATTCGCGGCGCCAGCCTCCGTGCTCGGTTCGCCGGCGCTTGGCACTTGGAGGCCCGCCCGACGCGCCACCATGCCGATCTCACCATGAAGGGTGCCCGGCATCGACACGGCATCGAGTATCCCGATGCCTTTCAACTCGTCAGGAATATCGCGTGACATCTGCCCGTCACTCATGATCAGCGTTTCGTCAGCGATATCCGAGATCGTCGGATCATGCGTGGCCATGACAATCGTCACGCCTCGCTCACCGACTACACGCTTGAAGAGGCTCATGATTTCGAGCCCAGTCACACTGTCAAGCGCACCGGTTGGTTCGTCGGCGACGATCAGCGACGGTTCGTTCGCAAGTGCTCGAGCAATCGCCACGCGCGACTGCTCACCCCCAGAAAGTTCGAACGGGCGGTGACTCATGCGCCGTCCGAGGCCCACAAGTTCGAGCAAATCGACCGCCCGCCGATGCCGATTGCGGGCGCCGACACCCGCAATCCGCAACGGGAGTTCGACGTTCTCGTAGGCCGACAGCACCGGCAAGAGCGCAAAGGCTTGAAAGATGAAGCCGATGTCGTGGCGCCGCAACTCCGTCAGTTGCCCGTCTGAGAGGCGACGCGTATCTTCGCCGCGAATCAGCGTGCGTCCGTGAGTCGGCCGGTCAAGCCCGCTCAGCAAATTGAGCAGGGTCGTCTTGCCAGATCCAGAACGCCCTCGGAGGGCGATTAGCCTCCCAGGCATGATCTCGCACGAGACGTCGCGCACGGCATAGACGTCTTCCCCACCAACCCGATAGACACGGCTTACGTCAACACACGTCGCAATTGGCGCCGAGCCGGACCCGCTCATGAACGTTGCCACCAACGCCGCTTCGGAGCCGGCGTCGACGTTATCGTCGCGACCCCACCCGATTCGGCAACAACCGAACCTCGAGTCGTCAGAGGTGTCGCGTCATTCGCCGCCCGAACCACGATTTGCCCGCCGTCGAGCTCTACCCGTACTCGACGTCCAAGGCCGAGTTCTTCGACCATTTCGCGTGGAAGTTGCAGTCGACCGGCCGCGTCCATGACCGTGAATTCCTCGTGGGTGCCGTGTCCAGGCGTGTGGTCGCCATCGCGAAGACTTGGGTCATCGCTCGGCGTCGCCCGACGCACGGTCTCCGTACTCGTCCGCCCATCGCGAATCCGCACGACACGATCCACACGAACGGCGATGCCTGGGTCGTGGCTCACAATCACAATCGTCGTGCCGTAGTCCGCGACGAGTCTCCGGAAGATCCCATAGATGACTCCGGCTGTCGCGGTATCTACTTCACCGGTAGGCTCGTCGGCGAGGAGGAGTGGCGGGCGGTTTGCGAGAGCGATTGCGATTGCAACGCGCTGCTGTTCCCCACCGGAGAGTTGCGAAAGCCGGTGGCTACGGCGATGGCCAAGCCCGACCGCTTCGAGCAATTCATTCGACCATGATCGTCGTTCGCGAGACGGACGACCAGCCAGAAGCATGGGGATCTGGACGTTCTCAAGCGCCGACAAGTATGGAATCAGGTTGCGCGATGACTGCTGCCAGACAAAGCCCACCGTCTCACGCTTGTAGTCGACCATTCCGGCATCGTCGGTCTTGAGCAGATCGCGGCCCCCAACAATTACGCGGCCCGCGGACGGCCGGTCAAGGCCGCCAAGAATATTGAGCAACGTAGACTTTCCAGATCCGCTGTTTCCAATGATCGCCATCAACTCGCCGGACGCCACGGTGAGATCGAGCCCCTGAAGGGCAACCACCTCAAGTTCAGCAACCTTGTAAATCTTTACAAGATTGTCGCAGAGGATTAGCGGTTCCGTCGTTGTCGCCACCGTTCTACCCCGTCTCATCACCGAACTTGATGGCCTCGTGGATCTTCATCCGCGTGAGCATCCAGATGAACGCCGGGAACGCGATCGCGAGAATAACCCCAAGAATTATGAATATTTTGTAAATATCATCCCACGCAGTCATGACCACGAACGACGGAATGCCAGCGTGTTGCTCACTCTTGATTTGCAAGAATGGGATGAAGAATGTGCCGGCAAGCACACCAAGTGCGGTGCCGGCCGCCGTACCCAGAACAATGAGGAACCCTTGTTCGAAGACAAAGAGACCAATCAACTGGGTAATTGAGAGCCCCATCGCGCGGAGAATGCCGAGTTGCTGCATGCGCCTGCGCGCCGACAGGAACGAGTAAAGCATGAAGCCAAGAACCGTCAGGATTGCAGCGACGAGAAACCCAACGGTGAGGATGCCGAAAATCCCAGTGCGGCCGGGGTCGTCACGTAACCGCAGCGCCGTCTCACGCGCGTCGGTCGCCCGGGAGACGATGAAATCACGGTCGCGCAGGTTGTCGACGATTTCTCGCCATGGCACCTCGGGGTCAGTCTTGGCCCAGACGTCGTACGGCGTCTCGCCAACTTGATCGAAGAGATAGTCAAGATTGCACAAAAGAAACCGTTCAGTGTCTGGCCACATCGTGGGGAAGTAGGTGACAGACCCGACAATCACCATGTCGACCGGCTTCTGGCGCACCGTTACCACGATGGCGTCGCCGATCTTCAGCGAATAGTCTGCAAGAAGTTTGGCGTCGACAACCACCGCCTTCTCGTTCGCCGCCATCGCATTCATGAGTGCGACGAGGTTGTCCGGAGCGAAATCTTCGCGCCACCACCCGACGCGGGCCATGTCGGGCGGGTCGACGCCGATGACCTTCACGTCAAGCGGTCGGCCCCGCCCCGTGACGTTTGCGTTGCCGGTGCCTCTGAAGACCCGTGCGACGGCGCTGATGCCTTTGACCTGTGTATGTTCGACAACCGGTTGGAAGCTCCACGTCTCTGAGACTTCGTCGTACATACCAGACTCGACGAGGGCGAGATCCGATCCAGTTTGATACATCACACGGTCGTTGTAGTTTCGGTCCAGAGTCTTGGCGACTGACGCGGCGAACGTCCCGAGCGCTAGGGTGAGGGTCAGCAAGAGTACGAGTCGCGTGTACTGGCCGGGCATCCGACCGATTTGGCGTAGCCCAAGGAGAACACTGACACCGTACAGGCGGTTTCCGGCGCGCGAGATCCCTTCGATGAGCCACGGAAACACCCGAAGAAACAGGAGCGCGCACGCAAACATGAATATCCACGGCACGACGAGAAGGAGCGGGTCTGAGAACACATCACCGGCAGCGCCGAGAGTGAGAATGCTCTGGCGTTGAGAGAGCAGGTAGTACCCGTACGCCGAGACGCCTAACATGAGCACATCAAGGAACCAGCGTTGCCAGAAGGGCGCGCGTGTCGTGCGCCCAGCCTCCTGCTTGTAGGCAACGATGCTAAACCTTGCAGCACCGAACGCCGGCGTCACCATCGCACATACCGACAGAACAATTGCACCCACGGCATACTGCATCGTTTCAGTCGTGACGTGCACCGGCAGTGGTTCGCGACTCGTAAAAACGAGGAATGTGTAGGTTCGCCCAATGAACTGCGCGACCTGCATTCCGAGAAACGGGCCAACGCCGAGGGCGAGTCCGCCAAACAGTGCGCCCTCGACAAGGTAAACCCCAAGCACCTGCGCCGTACTCGCACCACGACTCTTGAGGATGGCAATCTCGTTCCGTTGTCGATCAACGATCATGCCTGCGCTTATCGCAATGTAATACAGGACAATTCCGATGACTGGTACAGAAAGTACGAACAGTAATATTTTCAGAAAAAACAGCTTTGACTCATAGTCGAGAAGGATTGACTCCGGTGAAAGTTCCATCCGTACATTGCCAAGGATGGTCGTCGTTCGCGATCGGAGGTCGTTTATCCCAGCCAAGACTCGGCCCACGTTGTCCGACCGTATGGAGTTCACGTCGAACACCATGAACCACGCCCATTCGTGCGGAAGGCCTTCGTACGTATTCGCGAGATGATCGACAAAGACTTTCTCGGGAACTATGATTCCGTTATTAAAATAGTCGAGCTGATAGAACCAATACGGATCCGTAGAATCTTTCGGATACCATCGTCCCGTAATAACCACGTTAATGGGCGTCAATTTGCCAAGGCGCTCAAAGACGACCACGATACGGTCGCCGACGTCAAGGCCTAACTCGTCGAGACCGGCCGTTGCCATGACGGCCTCGATGTCTCCGTTGGGAAGCGGATCGACGGCGGGCATGCGTCCCGCTAGCAAGCGTGCCTTCGCCTCGAACTCATGGATGAACGCCACGTAGCCGTATCCGGTGAACTCCCGACCGGCAAGTGACGTGTCGTCGGTGCGGGTCAAGAGCGGCAACGAATCGCTTTGACCATATGTGACGAAGAGCGTACGAGGGATTCCGATGGCCGCCTCGCCAAACTCACTGAGATACGTGTTTGCGGCACGAAACTGGTCGAGGCTGACGGGCTTGTACGCCGTACCGCTCGCCGTTACCACTGGGCCTCGGCCAGTGTTCGCCAACGTTCCCGCCGCGTTCGACCCGGCGTTCGCTGACTGGGCCGAGGTCGGCGCGTTGACCGATGCCTCCTCGAAGTGGCGCATGAGGATCGCACTCCGGGGCTGCACCTGTTCCGATGTGGCCATGAGCTGCTTGTGCAGCAGTTGTTCGCTCATCCCTTCCGAATAGAGAGGAATGCTTGCGACAAGTGTAACGGTTATCACTAAGCCGATAACCGCCGAAAGCATAAGCGAAAGGTTGTTGACGATCCGCTTCAGGACCATCGTGAGAATCGCAATGAGGCTCACGACACGTCTACACTTAGCAAGCGGCGTCGCGTGCTGATTACACGACGTACACGCACGTGATCACCGTGGGAACAAACCATCGACTAGGTCCCCGCGAGGATGGCGAGGCCCTCTTCGACGCCCGACACGATCTCAGTGTCCTGTTCGGTAGAAATACCAATTTCGACATTCCGTGATCGTTTGACGGCACCATCCATGTACTCAACGAACCGTCGCTTCCCGACCGTCCGAATTGCTGCAGTCGGGACGATCAAGACATCTTGACGCTGTTGGACAATGATTTGGACGCGGGCCAGCATCCCGATGTCGGCCCCGGGACGTGACCAGTCAACGACGAGTTTCGTGCTTTTGTCTGCGACCACACCTTGCTGCGTCACAATCGTGCTGGGGAGGTCGCGAACGGTCGCGTTCATCACCGTTCCCGGGAAGACGTCTAGGGCAATCAACGCCCTCTGGCCAACGGCAAGCTTGGCCATGTCACTTTCGTTTACTTCTGACCGGACAAGCAACTGTGCTGGACTAGATATACTGACCACCGGGTTAAAGGCATTCACGCCGTCACCGGGCTTACCGTTTGTCTTGACAATCTTTCCGTCGTACGGCGCTAAGATGCGTGCATCGTTATAGTTTGCTTGCAACTGGTCTAAATCGAGCTTGGCGCGTTCGAACGCCCGCTCAAGCGATTGCAAGTCGAACGCGAGGGCGGTGCGACTCGAATCAAGCGTTTGGCGCTTCGATTCAAGACGCGCTTTTGCCAATTCGACCGCAACCGTGGCCTGTTCGACCCGGTTTTCAGCGTCCTTAATGTCGAATTCAGTCGGTCCACGACGGACGGCATCAAGTCTGGCTTCGGCGGCTTGAAGTGCGGCTTGCGCACTGGGGACCGCAACCTTGGCAGCATCAATCGCGACGACGAGCGAATCTATTTGATTCTGGATCGGCGCTAAGTCCTGCTCCGTCGGCCCGGCCTGCACCTGTGCAAGACGCAGCCGTGCGCTCTCCAAGGCGATTTTCGCGGCCTGCAGTTCGAACGGCGTGACCACTTTGGCCCGTGCAACCGCATTTTCAGCGGCCATCATATCCTGCTCTGCAAGTCGAAGGTCCCAAGGATTGACGACCTGGGACCGGAGTTTCTTAAGCGTGTTGCGAGCCTTTTCGACGTCGATATCGGCGATGCGTACGGCGGCTTCCCGCTGCGCGTCGGTGCCGGTGGCATCAGCTCGAACGCGGTCGGCCGAAACCTCGGCAGACCGCACCGCGAGTTCCGCGTTCGCTAGGTCTTCGTCACGGACGGGAGGCGTGTCCCGAAGTTGCGCTAGCCGAACCCGAGTTTTCTCCAGTGCGAGTTCGGCCGTGCGTATATCTTCCGCGCGAGGCCCGGCCGATGTCTGGCTCACACGCACCTGCGCGGCATCGACGTCGGTACGTGCCTTCTCTACTTCTGCCTGCGTCGCGCCGGCTCGTTTGATCTCAAGGTCGTTGCGACGCGCGGAGAGGTCGGCCTCGCGGGCGGCGAGATCGAGCCGCGCCTTCTCAAGCCCCGCACGTGTACTCGCGATCGCTGCCTCTGCGTCACGAATGTCCTTCTCGGCTGCACCGGACCGAAGTCGCTCAAGGGTGATCCGCGACCCACGGAGCGAAAGGTCTGCAGCCTCAACCGCTTGTGCCTCCGCCGCGGAGTCGTCGATAACTTCGCGCGCCCGGCCCTGGTCAAGGCGAATCTGCGCGTTTTCGAGTTCAGCCTTCGCCTTGCCAATGCGCGTCAACAGATCGCCGGTCTCGAGTTCGGCAAGGGGTTGACCCGCGGTGACTTGTTGACCAGTCTCAACGAAAAGGCCACGAAGCCGCCCGGAGGTGCGAAAGTACAGGTCTGCCTCTTGCGAGCTAATAACCCGCCCGAGGACCTTAATTGCTTCAGTGACGGTGCCCCGACGAACATTGATCGTGGGTCGCGACTGGCTCGTTGACGTGCGGTCTGTGACCGTCGGTTGGGCTGCTGGCGGCGCAGATGCTGGTGCCGTCCCCGAGCCTGGCAGGGCCGGCGCCTCACACGCGGCGAGGCAGAGACCGACACCAATCGCGATTGCACCCGCCCAGTAGGCAGTCCGAACCCTGTCCACACGCACCATAGGGGAGTCTCATTCTGGTCTCGGTGGGCGCTTGCGCATCCCGTGACGCCTGCCAACGTGCGCCCTGAAAAGGACCGAGGCGCAACGTCGATACCGTTCTTTCGCGCGAGTGTATGGGTGGTAACCCGATGCGTCAACGCGCCTGTTGTGGGCTATGCCAGTGTGGCCACCACGACGTGGTTAGCTGGTGAGGTCGAGGATGCCGTCGTGCCCCGCGGCGACCGCCGCTAGCGTCCGGGAAGCGACGTCGGCCGGGGTCATCGCGCCGCGAGGAAGAGAGAATGGCACCTTTCGCCAGAAGGGCGTCGCAACCGCAGCGGGGCGGACAACGACCACCCGCCGACGCGCTTCTTTCCGCCACGCATCCGCATACGCCTCGATTGCGGCTTTCGTCGCAGCGTACGCCCCCAGACCGGGCAGCCGGAGCCTCTCATGAACGGCCCCGACAATGACGAGGGTCGCGCTGGGTGTGAGGTGGGGTGTGGTCGCCTGCATGGTGAGAAATGCTGCCGTGAGGTTGTTCTCGATAAGGCGGCGCCACACGTCCGCCTCCATTTCCACGGTGCGGGCCGAGGCAATGTCGCCGACGGCGATGACTGCGAGGTCAAAGGCGTCCACGATTGACGTCGCGCTTGCCATCGCACCTGCGACCGACGCAGGGTCACCCATCTCCGCATCGAGGACGTACGGCGTCAGCGCCCGCGCCGACGAAGCGTCACGGGCGACCGCGACAACTGCGTCGGACGTGTCAGCGACCGCCTCAACGAACGCGCGACCGATACCTCCTGCGGCGCCCCAAACAATTACGTTTCGCATAGTGGTTCCCCGTCAGTGCCGCCGGCCCCTCACGCGAGCGCGGCGGCGGGGCGCGCCAACGTAAGAGTTGCGAGGTTTGC
>CAYFLJ010000056.1:6714-8379 GCA_964343985.1 uncultured Thermoflexus sp. | reverse complement strand
CCGGATTGTTGACAAGCGACGCCATCATCACGGCTTCGTCGAGGCGCGCATCAAGATTGTACGTATCGTTCTGGACGAGTTTGATTGAGGCGACGCCGCGCGCGGGGGCACCGTCCCGACCGTCCGGCCACGGGTGGTCGTGATAGACGGTTACGGTGAAGTCCTCGGCGTCGACGTGACGTACGTTTTCGACGTCGCGACCGATGGCATACAACTGGACGCCGCGACGGCGACGGCGCGCGATAGTCCATCCGGCGAGGTCGGAGCGACGGGAGACCGCGGCGACGATTGCGGGGGTGTCTAGCATTGTCGTTATCCGTCCGCTACGAGACCCGAAGGCGGGTACGTACATGGGGGCCGCCGTCGCCGACGGTGATGTATTCCTTCCACCCCTTGCCGCACCCACCGGCGTGCAAGTGCAGGTCGTTCCCAACCATCGAGACGGCTCCGAGGACGTCTGGCACGTAGCCGGTCAGGCTGACTGGCGAAAGGATGCGCCCGGTTGGGCGACCATGGCGGTACTCGCGGGCGAAGTGCGCGCCGACTTGGATCCCCCATCCCTTGGGGTCCTCCATGCCATTACTCCCTTGACAAATGTATAAGCCGTCGTCGAGGCTTCCAAGCATGTCTGGCAGGGTGTGGTGGCCGGCGGCGAAGAAGGTGTTGGACATGCGGGCGTACGCCTTGCGTTCGAAGCTTTCGCGCCGACCGTTTGCGGACCGAGTGAGGCCGAGGCGGGTCGCGGAGTAGAGGTCGGTGAGGCCGCGTTGCAAGATGCCGTCGCGGATGATGCACGTCGGTGTGGACGTTTGCCCCTCGTCGTCAACGAAGTAGGTGCCGTAGGCGCCGGGGACGGTTGGGTCGTCCATGATGGTCACGAGGTCGGACCCAACGCGTTCGCCGATATATCCGGCGCCCCGCGCACGCCCTTTGAGAAACATGTCGGTCTCGACGCCATGGCCGAACGCCTCGTGCGCGAGAATGCCCGCGACGCTTTGATCGACGACGACGTCGTACATGCCCGGTTCGACTGGGACGGCGCCAAGCAGGGCGCCGGCGGTCTCGGTGACCTCGGTGAGCGCCTCGTCTGTAATGTCAAGATGTTCAAGGCCGCCGGTGCCGCCACGGTTGAGCCACGAATAGCGTCGGGCGTGGCCGTCGGAGACGTAGACACTCACGATGAGCGAGGCGCGGCGCACGACCTCAGTTACGAAGCGGGTGCGGTTGACGAAGACCTTGGTCTCGACGCCATCGGCATAGCGGGCAAGGGCTTGGACGACCCGCGGGTCGGCGCGGCGCGCGCGTTCGCGGTAGGACTCGGTGCGGGCAAGCTTTTCGGCGAGGGAGAGGGTCGCGGGGTCGACGATGGCCGGCGTTTCGAAGTCGGCGTCGATGGCCGTGCCGGGCGAAACTTCGAACGCTGGTGCACCACTCGGACGGCTTTGGCGGCGGTCCCGCAAGCTTTCAAGCAGGGTCTGGGCCGCGGCGCGAACGCTCGCCTCGTCGGTGGCGCCGGTGGCGACCTCTTCGAGGGCGAAGCCGTCCGATGCGGTGAGGACGACGCCCTCCGAGGGATCACGGCGAGAGACCGACTGCTCACCGTCGCGCAGTGCGAGGCGGACGCCGCTCGACGAGGTTGCGAGGGCGGCGGCGTACGGCACCGCT
>CAYFLJ010000056.1:0-6614 GCA_964343985.1 uncultured Thermoflexus sp. | reverse complement strand
CCCAGAGTGAGGTGCCCGTGACGTCAATCTCCGTCCGCCCCGAGACGCCGTCGCCTGACGCTTTGGCCGGACTTGATGGCCTTGAGGACGCCGGGCTTGACCCCGTCTCGGCCGCCCGCGAGGCGCCGGTCTGGTCGGCCGCGGCCGGACTTACGTTCGACGACGTCCTGCTTCGGCCCGGGCGATCCGATGTCTTGCCTCAGGATGTCGACACGTCGTCGCAGGTAACACGCGGCATCCGCGTGAATCTGCCGATTGTGTCGTCGCCAATGGACACGGTGACCGAGGCGCGGATGGCGATTGCCATCGCACGCGAGGGTGGCCTTGGGGTGATCCACCGGAATTTGCCGATTGACGACCAAGCCGCCGAGGTGGACAAGGTCAAACGATCCGAAGCAGGGATGATTGTCGAACCGGTCACGCTTCGGCCGGACGACCGCCTCGCCGACGCACAGGCGGTGATGGAGAGGTACCACATCTCGGGTGTGCCGATTGTTGAGGACGGGCGCTTGGTCGGAATCCTGACCAATCGTGACACACGGTTCGAGACCGACCCGACGCGCCCTATTCACGAGTTGATGACCCACGACGGTCTTGTGACCGGTCCGGTTGGCATCACGCTTGACGATGCGAAAGAAATCTTGCGCCGGCACAAGGTAGAGAAGCTGCCAATCGTCGACGACGCAGGCTTCTTGAAAGGCTTGATCACGGTCAAGGATATCCAAAAGAAGATCCAGTTCCCCGCGGCGACAAAGGACGATCGAGGCCGGCTGCGTGTCGGCGCGGCGATCGGGGTCGGGCCGGGGATGCGCGAACGCGCGGAGGCGTTGGTGGATGCCGGGGCCGACGTGTTGGTGATCGACACGGCGCACGGGCACTCGGCGGGGGTGATCGACGCGGTTCGGTGGATCAAAGCGTCGCTCGCCGTGGAGGTAATCGCGGGGAACGTCGCGACATATGAGGGGGCGCGTGATCTGGCGGAGGCTGGCGCGGATGGTCTCCGAGTCGGGATCGGACCGGGTTCCATTTGTACGACGCGGATCGTGACCGGTGCGGGGATGCCGCAATTGACGGCGATCATGGAATGTGCCGCCGCCGGTCGGCGATACGGGATCCCGATCACGGCGGACGGGGGTATTCGGTATTCGGGTGAAATTGCGAAGGCGATCGCGGCCGGTGCGCAGACCGTGATGTTGGGGGGCCTGCTGGCGGGCGTGGACGAGTCGCCGGGGGAGGTTGTGATCTTCCAAGGCGAACACTACAAGGAGTACCGCGGTATGGGTTCCATCGGGGCCATGCAACGCCGCGGAGGCTTCGTGCGCGACCGCTACGTGCAAGAAGGGGTCTTCAAGGTCGTGCCAGAGGGGATCGAAGGGCGCGTGCCATATAAGGGGCGCCTCGCCGATCTGATCTACCAGTTGGCAGGTGGTCTCAAAGCGGGGATGCACTACGTTGGCGCGGCCGACGTCTCCCAGATGCACGCCAAGGCACAGTTCGTTCGAATCACGAACGCTTCGCTACGCGAGAGTCACCCCCACGACGTGTCGATCACGAAGCAGGCACCGAATTACGCCGGCTAAGGTGGTGACGCGTCGGCTCCAGGCGTCGCCACGCCTTCGTCAAGGCGTGCGACGGCGCGCCACCGTGCTTCGCCCTGATCGGCTTCGGCCCGCGCTTCGGCAACGGTCGTGTGCCACGTGACAACCGTCCTGCCGGGGGTCGCGCGAATCGCTGCCCACGGCGTTGCGCCATCCGGACCGTCAAACTCAACGGCGGGTCGCCTCACCGCCGCTTCGGCGGCGATGAGACGTGACTCCGACCGTAGGACGGCAAGGTGGTAGGCGCCAACCACGGACGCGACGACCGTTGCGCCAATCGCGATCATCGGGAACTCGAATGGTTGGCCGAGAGCCATACCGAGTAGCCCGTACGTCACCCAGACTCCCGCAGTCAGGAGCGAGACGGCGCAGGCGAAGACGACAACGTACAGGGCACCACGACGAGGTTTTGACGCGGTCTCGCGCGCGTCGAGGCCCGGATGCCCAGACGGGCGCCAATAGGCGACCCATGTCGGAAGGCCGGTGGACGTCGCGGCGACCCAGAAGCGTACGTCGCGCAGGGAGGTTACCCCATCGGGCGACGCGCCGATACGCGAGTCAAGCACCATGCTGACAAGTTGAGCAACGCCGGTTGCTGCCACGGCAAGCGCAACGACCGTCACCGCGTATCGATGTGTGCGGTCAAGCGTCGTAACCCACGTCGTGGGTCCGTTCGACGCGTCGCCAAGGTCTCGAGCGAACGAATGGCGGAAGGCCCACCACGCGAGCGTATAGGTAAGTAGGGATGCACTCGCCGCAACGGCCACATTGGGGCTACCGGGCGGTCCGACGACGAATGACGCGGCCCAGTCGAGCATTCTTGTCACGTTGCCGAGCGTGAAGGCGACGGCAACTGTCACGACCACCATCCGGTAGAGGGCGGGAAGGAAGGCGCGGCGTTCGGGGTCGGCGCGGTCCGACGGCGTACGGCCTGGAACGGCGAGGATGGCGCCACGATGGTGCGTTGCCCATGCAATCGTGGCCGCCACCAGAGTCCCCGCTGAGTCTGCGACCAGCGTGACTTGGGGCACATCTCGCTCAGTCGCGATACCGAATAGATTGTCAAAAATGACACGAACGAGTTCGTCGGCATTCCCCAACGCGACGATGGCGGCGACGCCGGCGACGAACGCGAGGTAAGCGCGTCGAACGGCGGCGCCGGTCGCGGTCTCGGTGATGGCACGGTCCTGAATGAGCGCCCAGCGATGGAGGAGAAGAATCGGGGTCGCTGTGATAATGGCGGCGAGGTTGCCAACGGTGTCCGACGACCGATTGCCGACGGCGTCGCGAATAATCGACGCCACGGCGCCGACGGTGACCCCAACGGCGCCTGCCACGGCGAGAATGAGATAGAGGCGCCGGATGGTTGCGGCGCGGTCGTCGGGGTGGCGTGCCACCGACCGTTGCGCGATTCCCCAGTGCACAATCCAGATGGGGAGTTGGACGATCACGCCGGCGACGGCGAAGAGAGGAACCTCTCCATGGTCGGCCGGTTCCAACATGACACGTGCGACCCAGGTCAGAGCGCCGTCGACGGAAGCGGCGCCGACGACGAGCGACACGAGTGCGACGGCATAGACATATGCCCGGCGGATTGCACCCACGCGTCGCGTGCCTTTCTCTACGGGGCGTCCGGCGCGACGGTAATCCGCCACCGCCCGTCGGTACTGCGAAGACGCAGGGCGACCCGTTCAGACGCAAACGTTGATCTCCAAAATGGGAAGTCCGCAGTCGCTCCAACGGTCCGGACGACTTCGACGCGCGCCTCGTCACCGGTCACCACGACGGCGTCAATACGTATGCGCCCTGAACTCGGCCCGTCCGGGACGACCATCGAATGGCGCCGGATGAAGTCTGAGCGTGCTTCCCGGGCTTGCACCTCGGGTGCGAGGAGTTCCCACGCGTCTTCGGGATGGCCGGTGGCCAAGGCCGTCAACCAGGCGCGCGCGGTGGTTGCAGGCCCGTGATCATCCGGACCGGGTATCGCTTCCGGCGAACGCGTCGACGTCCAAACGGCGAGCGCGACGATACCCGCGACGACAACCAAGGTCCAACGGGTGAAGCGATCCATATCTGACGTTTGCGACACGCCCAACAGCTGTGGAACTTCGAAAGCGTGGGCGACGGCGTGCCCTCACGGTACATCAAGCGCGGCGCGACGGCACCGCGTCCATCGACACCGTTGAGGGCAATCGACGTACCCTGTGGTGGCGACTCGTGTCTGCTTTTCCCATCCTGTGTCAAGGACGCGTGATGTGACCGCCAATTCCCGAACTCGTATGACCCGTCGACTGGCGGTACTCCCGATGGTCATCGGTACGGTGGCGAAGACCGAGATACGGGGTGCCGTCTTCGGCAGTGGTTACATGCTGCGGTGCCTCGTTGAGTCCGGCCTCTTTGACGAAATTGACATTATTGCGCCGACCGTTGGGCAACAGCTGCCGTACGAAGCGATGATCGCGTCTCAGGCGTGGTTAGCCTTCCGCAAGGTGCGCGTCCGTCAAGCGATCCACCTGCACCGTCACATCGTCGAAGAAGACTACGACGTGGTATTCGCGCCAACGTTTTCGACAGAGGTCGCGGCGCTTGCCTCACTCCGCGAACGGCTTGGGGCCCGCTTTCGCATCGTTTCGATGATCTACACGATCAGTTATCCGGAGATTGAAGGGACCATCCTGCAAAACCTGATCGCCCCGCTTCGTGAGGATGACTTGCTCAATTGCACGAGCGAAACCGGTTTCTCGGCGGTGCTGAGCCTTGTTGGACATCTGCGTGCAAAGTATAGAATGCCCTTGCCACTGGTCGCCGACATGGCAGCGGTGCCATACGGGATTGACACCTCGTGGTTCTCGCCTGGTGACCGGGTCTCGGCGTGCGCCGCCGCCGGACTGAACCCGTCGGAACGACATATCCTGAGCCTTGGTCGGTTCGCCGTCGTCGACAAATTTGACCTCGGCCCGGTAGTTGAGGCGTTCGTTCGCGCGCGCGAACAGTTAGGCCCGCAGTGGCGTCTTGTCCTCGCCGGCGCCAATAGTCAGGGGGCGTACGTTGAGTGGGTGCGCCTCCTGGTGGAGACACGTCACCTACAAGATTGCGTGACGATATTGACAGACATTACCGACGAACAGAAGCGGGCCTTGTATCGGGCGGCCGATATGTTCATCGCACCGAGCGATAGCCCGCAAGAAACGTTTGGGTTGACAGCGATCGAGGCGATGGCGTGCGGGGTGCCCGTGATCGCGTCGGACTGGAATGGATACAAGGAGACGGTTGCCCACGGTGAGGCGGGGATACGCGTGCCGACGTATGTGCCTCTCGTGCCGGGGATTGTCGCGCCGCGACACCTTGTCGACAACTCATTGATGCACTTGATCGTGGCGCAGTCGGTGGCGATCGATGTGGGGCGGCTTGCGAACGCCATGGTCCTTCTTGGCACTGACGAGGCGTATCGCGCCTACCTCGCCAAGGGCGCACGTGATCGAGCGGTCGCGCAGTACGACGTGCACGTCATCGCTGGTGCGCTGCGGGCTGTCTTGACGATGCGTGAATCGCTCGCCGCCACCGGTGAAGCCGACGCCTCAGACGGTGGGTCGGTCGACGACCTCGTGCCGACCATCGGCGCCTCCGGATCGCTTTGGGACCTTTTCGGGACGTTTGGGACGAGATCGCTGCACGACGGTGACATGCTTATGACGTCGGCGTACGGGCAGAAGGGACTGCACGAAATACTGCCGGTCTACCTGACACCAGAAATGGAGCAGGTGTTGTATCCCGATCTCGTGCGACCACTGTGCCGTGCTTGCGCGACTCCCGCGCCATTTGGGCACGTCCGCACGGCGCTCATGCTTGGAAATCGAGACGCGGAACGCATCGATTACACAATCTACTGGACAATCAAACAGGGCTTGATCGATGTCAACCTGCTCGCGGAGTAACGGTTGACCCAGACGCGCCGTCGCCTACCCCTTAAGAAAGATGGACGCGCCGATCGCAGGCGCGAGGACCTCGTCGTCGCGAAAGCCGGCACGCGCCGCCGCTGACGCGAATCGGAGTGGCGGTTCGAAGGTCGGTTCCGTCGATAATGGGATCGTGCCCCAGTGCATCGCCACGATGCGCGACGCTCGGGCGTCACGTCCAATTTGCACCGCCTCCTCAGGTGTGGAATGGACCGGCGACATGATTTCGGCCGGCATATAGGCGCCAATTGGCACGAGTGCGAGATCACAGGCGCCGCCGGCGGACGCGGCTGAGCCAAGCGCCGACGAATAGGCGGTGTCTCCGGCAAAGAAGACTCGCCGACGCCCAGAGTCCATCAGATAGCCGTTCCAATGCGAACGGTTTCGGTCAAAGAGTCCCCGGCCAGAGAAATGGACGGCCGGAACCGACGTCACCTTCACGGCACCGACGTCAATCGCCGCGCCCCATGGCAACTCGGTGACGTGTGCGAAACCGATGGCGCGGGCGTACGCGCCAAGCCCTTCGGGAACGATGGCGCGAGCGGCGGTTCGACCTGGCAGCGCAAAGAGCGTACGCCTGTCAAGATGATCGTAGTGATTATGTGACAACAGCACTACGTGTGGGTAGCCAACGTCACCCGCACGGATCGGCGACGGGTCGATACGACGCGGGCCGATGCCCCAGACTGGCGATGCGAATTCGTCAAGAAACGGATCGACAAGTATCTCCACGCCGGAGAGCCGAATGGCGAAGCCTGCATGACCAAGCCAGGTAACACGATCCTCGCGTGATTGGAGCGGGTCAAGTGCCTCCGCGCGATTGAGTACGTGGTGTTCGCGTCGGGGCGGTGCAACCCCTTCAGTTGTCCCGGTAACCATTCGCCAAATGCCTCGAGACGGCACCCCAACCGTCCGAACCGGGCTGCCGGGCGGGTTTGCGTAGGTCGGGGCGTCACGTGTCGCGGCGTAGCGCACGGCACCGACGACGGCGGCGACAGTGGCGGCGGCACCAAGCGAACCGGCCCGAAGCAGCCGCGCACGACTAGCCACCGCGGTGGCT
>CAYFLJ010000055.1:5007-8619 GCA_964343985.1 uncultured Thermoflexus sp. | reverse complement strand
CGTGGCAACTGCGTCCCGTTCTTTCGTCGTGGCCCATCCCCATGGGAGCCCAGTGAGCACCACGATGTGAGCGCGCGAGACGCCCGCGTCATACGCAAATGTGGCCCGACTAGATCGCGCCGTACTGGCCAGAAAACGGGTTCGCACCTGCCCGGGGCCGTATGCTGCTTCGTTAGCTGGCACCGGTGGGCGCGGGTGGGGGCGGTGGGAGAGGAGCGACGGATCCGACTCGATTTCCTTGCTCGCCAAATCGGAGGCACACGTGACGACCAACACACCAGTCGACGGGCGCACCACGAACGAGCGCGGTGCCGTGATCGTCACCGGCGCCGCTGGGTTCATCGGCAGTCACACCGTCGAGGCGCTGCTGGCGCGCGGCGACCACGTCATCGCGATTGATGCATTCACGAGCCACTACGATCCATCGCGGAAGCGCGCGAACCTCGCATCCGTCGTAGCCACCGCCGAACGACTTCTACGGATCGGATCCCCTGCACGATTAACGTTCATCGAAGGCGACTGCGGCGACGGAGGAACGTTGGCCCGCGCTTTCCAAGCCGCTGAGGTGATCTCGGGGGTACCGGCGACCCGAGTGATTCACCTCGCCGCCCGAGCCGGTGTGCGATCCCCCGCCGACCAAGCTCCCGATTACGTCCACACGAACGTCGTCGCTACAACGGCAATCCTCGAAGCGTGCCGGACCAGAGGCTTTGGCTTGAATGCACCCGACGGCGCGCTTCGGGGACATCTCGTCATCGCGTCGAGCAGCTCCGTCTACGGAGGTGGCCCGCCTGGATGGGACGGCCCACTCGACGAGGAGATGTCTGCCGACCGGCCGCTCTCGGTTTATGCCGCGACGAAGCGCGCCTGCGAACTTGTCGCGCATGCCTACAGCCGGACAACCGGCGTGCGGGTGACGTTGCTCCGGTTCTTCACGGTGGTAGGCCCTCGGGCGCGGCCAGACTTGACCCCGTCAGTATTCGCCTCGGCAATTCGTGACGGTCGCCCATTAACCCGTTTCGGGGACGGCACGATGGCTCGCGACTACACCTACGTTGGCGACACCGTGACCGGCATCCTCGCGTCGCTTGATCGCTTCGACAACGCATCTCGCGGCACCGTGGAACCGGGCGAAGCGTATGAAGTGATCAACCTCGGCAACGACCGTCCTGTATCCCTTGCGCACTACCTCGAAACCCTTGGTGGTCTTCTCGACCGCACGCCCGTCGTGTCACAGGTGCCGATCCCACCGTCAGAGCCGTATCGGACGTGGGCAAACCTCACCAAGGCGCGTCGCCTCCTCGGATACACCCCTACCACTTCGTTCGAGGACGCCTTGTCCCACTTCGTGAACTGGTGGATCGCCAGTCAACCATCCTCCTGACACCGCAGAGCGTCGTGCCTCGCTGTCCGGAAGTCGGGAACGAAAGGCGCCCCGCGCAACACTGGCGCAGCGGGGCGAGGGTGACAGCCGTCACGGTGGGGGCTATGCACTCCCCTCTCCCGTCGCAACGGGGGAGGCGCATGAGTGGTGAGTTCTTACGTTAGCGAACCCACCAACGATCACGCCGACGCAGAATCGCAACGCTGCTCCGTGAGGTGGCACGATTCATCCCAACATCATGAGCGGCCGTCGACCAACGCACGCGCCAGATCGGTCGGGAAGCGAAAACCACCGTCCACCTACCGGCACGCCTGCCGCTGAACGACCAATGACCCTAAAGTGGCTCGCCATCGTCATCGGTGTGGCGATTGCCTACGGTTTGCAAGTCGGCGGTGGCTACCTCGCCGCGAACCTAGGGGTCGTGCGCGACCCGTCAGCCGAACTCGCCGGAGAGTTCAGCGCGTTGCCGATCCTGCAGTTCGCCAGCCTCACAATCGCAGCATACGTCGCGGGCAGAATGGCCGGCGTCGCCGGATTCCTGAATGGCGTTGCTGTCGGGGTTGCCTTTATTGTGGTGTGGGCCGTCCTCAACGCCTATCAAGAGTCGGAACTCGTCCGTGAGTTCGGCCCGCTTGCGTTACCGGCGATGAACCTACCCGGCGTCGTGCTCGGCGACGTCCTTATCCTGACGTCGGCCG
The DNA here is from genome assembly GCA_964343985.1 of uncultured Thermoflexus sp. GTDB lineage: Bacteria > Chloroflexota > UBA11872 > UBA12225 > UBA12225 > CAILQO01. The sequence continues at coordinate 6,537 of CAYFLJ010000055.1, read as the reverse complement.
CCTTCGGAGGATGGCTTTCAGACCGATGGACCAACGGCTAAGACAGGCGCGTACGTTTACGTGAGCTCGACCCCCGTGTTTTGAAGATAAGCCACCACGGCGCATGAGTGGTTGAAGATAAGCCACCAGGCGCATGAGTGGTTGAAGATAAGCCACCACGGCGCATGAGTGGTTATTGACAGAGACCGCGACGCCACTCGCGCGCAGGAGATCCGAATGACCGAATTCGCACGCCACCCCTCCCCGCTCCGCGGGAGCCTCGCCGAGGTTGACCCAGAGGTACTCGCCACCATTCACGGCGAGGAACGTCGCCTCCGCGAGACGATCCAATTGATCCCGTCGGAGAACTATCCGAGCCAAGCGGTCATGGAGGCGACCGGCTCTGTCTTCACCACGAAGTACGCCGAGGGCTATCCCAAGCGCCGCTACTACCAAGGGTGCCAGTGGGTTGACGCCGTCGAGGAGATCGCCCGCAAACGTGCCTGTGCCGTCTTTGGCGCAGAACATGCCAACGTTCAGCCCCACAGTGGCAGTACGGCGAACATGGGGGCCTATCTCGCCGCCCTGAACATTGGCGACACCGTGATGGGCATGAACCTGATGGCTGGTGGCCACCTCACTCACGGCTCACCGGTCAACTTCAGCGCCAAGCTCTACAACTTTGTCAACTACGGCGTCGACCCGGTGACTGAGTTGATCGACTACGACAATGTTCGACAGGTCGCGCAACGGTGTCGCCCCAAGATGATCGTGGTCGGCGCCACGGCCTACCCACGCATCTTCGACTGGGGCATTTTCAAAGCAATCGCGGACGAGGTCGGGGCGCTACTCCTCGCCGATATTGCACATATTTCTGGGTTGATCGCAGGCGGCGCGCATCCGTCACCGGTTCCTGTGGCCGACTTCTGCACAACCTCAACGCACAAGGCGCTCCGTGGCCCGCGGGGAGGGATGATCCTGTGCAAGTCCGAATGGGCCGACCGCATCGATAAAGCCATCATGCCGGGCATCCAAGGCGGCCCACTCGAACACGTCGTCGCCGCCAAAGCCGTCATGCTGCACGAGGCCGCCCAAGCTGCGTTCCACGACTACGCGCACGCAGTCGTCAGCAACGCCAAGACGTTGGCGCAATCCCTGCTCGACGAGGGCCTCACCCTCGTGACCGGAGGGACCGACAATCACCTCATGATCATTCGCCTCGGAGATACAGGGCCGACCGGCAAAGAGGTCGCGCGCGCGATGGAACGGGCGGGACTCATCGCCAATGCGAATACCGTCCCCGGCGAGACTCGCGGCGCCTTCCAGACAAGTGGTGTCCGCGTCGGTACACCCGCCGCGACAACCTTTGGTTTCGGGCCAGACGAGTTCCGCACCATCGGGACGCTCATCGCGCGCATCATCCGCGACCCGGCCAATGCCGACCTCATCAAGTCAACCGCCGGCACGGTCCGCGAGTTGTGCCACGCCGTCGAGGCACGCCGCGAGCGAACGATCTCGCACGCCTAAGCACGTACCGTAGGGCGGGTAAGA
>CAYFLJ010000055.1:0-4907 GCA_964343985.1 uncultured Thermoflexus sp. | reverse complement strand
CACGGCGCATGAGTGGTTGAAGATAAGCCACCACGGCGCATGAGTGGAAAGGGTCGAGGTTCGCAGGCATCCCTGCCGGCATCTCGTCTACCCCCCTCTCGTTACGAGACACCCCGTGAGGCACGGGCGCCGGAGGTTGCGGTGACCACGACGCGCCGTCGGCCTCCGGTCACCTACACTTCCGGCCGTGGCCAACATGAATGAGATGGGAACGCCCAACGCCGCGAGGATGGGCGTCACTCGTCTTCCCCCACGACCTCAGGCCACCGCGACGCCGACGGTAATCCGCCCATACACCGAGGCCGATGCGCCTGCGGTCGCGACCCTCTGGCGCGAAAGCGCGATTGAGTGGCCCGGTGGTGGTCCGTTCGGTGGACGCCATGCGACCGCGGAGGGCGTACGCCACGAACAACGTGCCCGACACCCGCTCGAAACGTTCATCGCGTGGCGCGACGACCCGACATCAGGTGCGCCCATTGCCGTCGGCTACTGCTCACTTCTCGCGCAGCCGGACGACGCAACCGCGACCTACGTCGGCCTACTGACTGCACATCCTTCGTGGCACGGGCAAGGGGTCGGGCGCGACCTCCTCATGGCCGCGATCTCACGGACCATTGAAATCGGCCGTGACCGTGTCGATTTACACACGTGGTCTGGCAACCTTAAAGCCGTACCCCTCTACAAAAAAGTGGGGTTCTTTTGGGTGCCGGATACCAGCGTGCGCATGGCCAACTTTCTGCCAATGCTGATGCGTATCAAGGCCATTCGCGCCTTCTTCGAAAGTACTGGCGCAGACTGGTACGCCAACTCCGTCCGCACGCTCAATCTGACCGAAGATCGCGAACGTCGTGGGGGCGCCGAGGTGTACGCCTACGCGTGGGAGTACTCTGGCGCGCGCCTCGAAGCGACAATCGACCGCCACGCAAACGCACTCGTTGCCATCGCCACACCCAACTTCGAGGTCGGCCTCGCACTCGATGACCCCCGCGTCCCGACCGGAACCACCCGAACGTGCACCTTTCATCTCACGGTTCCAGACCAGAAACCAATCGTGACTGCCACGTTCGTCGCGAACGGCAACGGCGCAGTCCGTACCTCTCGTCAAGCGCACTGCACCGTCGCCGCCGGCACCACGACCTCCGTCGATTGGGACGTGGAAGGCACCCTGACCGGCCAGCCGTCAAATCCACGCCCTGGCATGGCGTCACCAGATACGGTCACGGTGCTTGCCGTCATCGACGACGAACCGGTGTCATTTTCGTGCGCGGCGAGAGTCGTCGCGCCAGTCGCAATTGCGATCGATGACCTGACGCCGCTCCTTCCCGGGACTTCGCGCACCACGTGGATCACCCTCGAAAACGAGACCGACCAATATCAAAGCGTCGAGTTCCGAGCCGCAACCGTCGGCCCATTCACCGTTTCGGCGGGCGATTGGGCGACCCGCGCAATCGATCCCCGCTCTCGTGCGTCGTTCCCGATGGTTCTCAGCGCCGACGATGTCGGATCAGGAACCCTGCACCTTACGGCTCGGCAGCAAGATGGCCACGGCCGGCTGGCATCCGGCGCCCTGCCGCCTGACTCCGTTCCCACAATCTTGTCGGTCCCACTGCACGCCGGTCAGTCCGGCGCGCTGTTCGTCGATCAGACGGACGCACACGTCCGCGTGACTACCGACGACCTCGTAGTCACCGCACCCTTGACAAATTCGGGGTGGCAGCCAACGTTCACGGTTGCTGACCGGCACACGGGCCACGCGTTGTTGCGCCATGCGTGTGGACTTGGGCCACCGTTCTCACCATCCCCAATCAGTGCCTCATCATGGACGCCAACGGTTACGTACCAGCCGGGGGCGGTCGCCGTCGTCCTTCAGGCGCGGCCAAACGACCTGCCAGGCGTCACCTTCGAGCGCCACCTCCGTGTCGCCAACAGCGGGATCATCGATGTCGGCTACGTTCTCGTCAACGGTTCCGCACAACCCCTGACGTTTGATGTGGGGACCGGAACCGCGGCCGAGTTGGACGGGATTCGCCAGACCAGAATCGCGTGCGTTATCGATGGTGTCGTAGTCGACGACGAGAGCGACGCCTTTCCGGATTGGGAAGAACCGAGCGGTGGCGCCTCGCGCCTCGGTGAGGGTTGGATCGCAGAGTACGGCGACGGGATGGTCGTCGGCGCAATGTGGACCAATGCCGAAGACATTCACGGTGACTCGCGCCTCGCCGAACTGGTCCTGCCACTTGGCGAGGTGGAAGCGGGTGACACCGCCAGCACGGCTACTCTGCGCCTCTACGCTGGCCCGGGCGACTGGCGTGCCATCCGTGCGCGTTGGCGCGCGTTCGCCGGTATCTCGGCGTCCACCCACGGTGCCATCGAAAAAGTCCACCGTGTCGATACCGCCACCTTGGCTTGTCCAGTCTCTGTCAATGATGTGCACGAAACGGATCTCATCCTCACGCGAGCGAACGATCAACCGCACGACGGGTCAGTGAGTGTCGTTTCTGATGCGGGGTCGACGAGCCCGTTGCCCGTGACCGGCCTCCGCGCGCTTTCCCCGACCTCCATCCGCGTCGCCATTCCGATGCCAAAGCACTCTGGCGCCGTCAGCACCGTCGCCCGCCTCACGACCGCCGATACGACCACTGACTTTGCCCTCCCTCTCGTGCGCGTGGGCCGGTCGGAAGGCGTCGTCGCGACGCACGTCAATGCCGTTCGACCGGCATTGGATTCCGTCAGCCTCGATACCGGTGCCATGCGCGTTCGCCTGTTGCCGACCCAACGTGCCCGCATCGTTGGGATCGAAACGCCGAACGCCGAAGGCGCATGGATCGATCACCTCCTCAGTAGTGAGCCCGATCCACGCCCGTGGGTGTGGTTCAACCCGTGGTTTGGCGGCATCTCCGCCCACCTGCGCGAGACCGGTTGGCACACCGGCAAGACCCCGCTTGACCGCGCGAGTTGGACGTGGCGCGCCACGAAAGAGGTTCGTGCAGGGGTCGAGTGGCATGGCGTCACGGCGGTCGCGACGATTCACGCACCCACTGAGGCGACGACAACACCAGAGGCCGTCGAACGTGCGCGCCTTGCCGGCGTCTCCGTTGCGGTGGTGTACCTTGTCGCCGGAGGCGGGACCACCATCGTCGTCGAGGCGACCGTGCGCAACCAGTCAAGCTCTCGGTTTCGAGGCACGCTATCCGTGCCGACCTACTGGAAGCCCGGCGGCTCAATCGAAGGAACGACCGTCCACTACGATCGTCGAGTCCCACGCAGTCGCCGTCGCGCCCACGGCGCGCACTGGTCAACCGTCGAAGGGTGGGTCGCCATCGTCGACCGCTCAGGATCGCACGTGCCGGTCATTGTGGCAACGGACTCGGCGACCACCCTCATGACCGGGGACATGGGCCTGAACGGCGTGCATCCGTTCGCCTCGACGTCGCTCGACCTTACGCCTGGTCAATCCCAAACTCTGCGACTCTGGGTCGCAATCGCCGCCAATCTCGACGAGGCCCGCGCATGGCGCAATCTCGTCGGAACCCCCCTACCACGCGCGCTCGACGACCGTCAGCGCCCGTCGCGTCAGCGCCGCGGTTAGGTCTGGGGTCGGGGTGTGGTCCATCACAGCGGGAGAGGTGGCCGTAACCCCCTGTCTCGTTGTTGTGTGTCGTCGAGAACGGGCCATACGTTTCTTGAGACGCCACCGCATGCTCGCAAGCGCACCTGCGCGGTTGTTCTCGTGTGGAGGCGCACCGCTTTCTGGTTGCCGAGGGTTCGGTGCGCGTCACGGCGACCAACGCGTGCCTGGGCGCCAGAGTCGGAGAGGGTCGAGCATCGTCCCCGGTCTCGCGTCCGTGGCACCTCTCCGCAAGCACGCACGCAAAGGCGGGCACGATGAACACCACGCCGATCATCGCCTACGATCCGCGTCACGTCGAGCACCGGCCACGCCTCGACTTGCAGTACGGTCGGCCAACCCCAAACCCTGAGCGTCCGGCACGCGTCGAAGCAATCCGCCACGCAATTCGTGCGTCGCGTTGGGAACCGCACGTCGCCGCGCCGACCCGATTCCCGATGGCCCTGGCATCACGAGTCCATGAACCGGCATATCTCGAGTTTCTTCAAGCCCGAGCCGACGAATCTGGAGTGAGTGGGGTCGATGGGGAGTGGTTCCCCTACACGTGGCCTCGAGACCGTGCCTTGGATACCGGCACGCCGATTAGTGCGACGACGCCTGACGACGCATGGCGCGCCGCCGAATGCGCCCTCACCGCCGCGTCTCAGGTCCGTGACGGTGCGCCGTGGTCACTGTCGGTCGCACGCCCTCCCGGGCATCACGCAGGCGCCGGGTACCACGGGGGCTACTGCTACTTGAACCACGCTGCCATCGTCGCCGGCTTCCTACTTACGCCAACCACACGTGTCGCGATCCTTGACCTCGACATTCACCACGGAAATGGCACACAGGACATTTTTTACGAAACAGATCAAGTAAGTTACGCCAGCATTCACGGTGAACCGTCTTGGGCGTACCCGCCCCACTCAGGTTATGCCAACGAGACGGGCACCGGCGCCGGCGACGGCCACACCTACAACCAGCCGCTGCCCAAAGGCACCGGATGGGCTAGCTACCGAGACGCACTCGACCGCGCCTTCGCAAACCTTGACACTCATGCGCCAGATTGGCTGGTGGTGTCGCAGGGGTTTGACACCTTCGCAGGTGATCGGTGGGGCGGCTTTGAATTGCACGCTCCCGATTTCGCTTCAATTGCTGAAAGACTGCGCGCGTTTGGCCGCCCCACCGTCATCATTCTTGAGGGTGGGTACGAGACCAGATGCCTCGCTGATGGCACGATGGCCCTGCTCGACGGTCTCGCCACCTGACCAAGTCATACTCCTCCCTGCAAGCACGCACC
>CAYFLJ010000054.1:0-8777 GCA_964343985.1 uncultured Thermoflexus sp. | reverse complement strand
CTATCGTCCCCACGTTCACGTGCGGCTTCGTCCGCTCAAACTTCGCCTTCGCCATCTCAATGACCCCTCATGCCGTGACCCAATCGCGCGAACAGCCGAGAGCAGTGACCGTCCAGAAAGACCTGAACACCACCGACAGACATTACGCGGAAACACACAAAATACAGCGCGCGCGCAAACGCGCGCCCACCAAAGGAAACCTTCACTTGGTCTTTAAGATCTGCCAATCAGCAATGTGGCTGATTGGTGATCACTCGCCGACCTGATCGCTTCGCCGCCACCAACTCCCTAACGTCGGGAGCGAGCAGCAACCGTTTCAGCGACCGACGCCGATGTTGGTTCGTAGTGCGCAAACTCCATCGAGTACGTCCCCCGGCCCGAGGTGATCGAGCGCAGATTGCCAACGTACCCAAACATTTCGGCCAGAGGAACCATGGCCTTTATGACCTGCGCGTTTCCCCGGGAGTCCATCCCTTCGATCCGCCCACGCCTGGAGTTCAAATCGCCAATGGCATCTCCCATGAACGACTCTGGAACGACAACCTCGACCCGCATCATCGGCTCAAGGAGCGTCGCGCCAGCCTTCTCAACCGCGGCCTTAAGGGCCATCGATCCAGCGATCTGGAATGCCATTTCTGACGAGTCAACTTCATGGTACGACCCGTCATAAAGCGTTGCCCGCAAGTCTACCAAAGGATATCCAGCCTTGCCAGCACTTCCGAGCGCGGCGCGAATCCCTTCCTCTACGGCGGGTACGTACTCGCGGGGAACGGCCCCACCAACGACCTTTGACGCAAACTCGAACCCGGCACCCCGTTCCAGCGGTTCGATGTCCAGCCAAACATGTCCGAACTGGCCTTTGCCACCAGATTGGCGGACGAACTTCCCTTCCTGTTGTACCCGCCGCGCGATGGTCTCTTTGTAGGCAACCTGCGGCTTACCAACATTGGCTTCGACCTTGAACTCACGCATCATCCGGTCGACGATGACCTCGAGGTGGAGCTCACCCATGCCTTCGATGACGGTCTGGCCGGTCTCCCGGTCGGTCGACGCCCTGAACGTGGGGTCCTCTTCAGAGAGGCGAGACAACGCTATCGCCATTTTGTCCTGATCGCTCTTGGTCTTCGGCTCAATCGCCTGACTAATGACCGGTTCAGGGAATGTGATCGACTCAAGCACGACAGGGTTGGTCTCGTCGGCGAGAGTGTCCCCAGTCGTCGTCTCCTTCAGCCCGATTGCAGCCGCAATCTCGCCGGCGAAAACCTCTTCCACATCTTCGCGGTTGTTCGCGTGCATTCGGACAAGCCGACCGAGTCGCTCACGTCGCCCCTTCGTCGTGTTTTCAGCGTAGGAACCCGCCGTAACACGCCCCGAATACACGCGGAAGTAGGTCAACTTTCCAGCAAACGGGTCAGCCACAATCTTGAAAGCAAGTGCCGAGAAGGGTTCGCTGTCGTCGGCACGGCGGACCACTTCCGTTTCGGTCCCCGGAAGCGTGCCGGTCATCGGAGGAACGTCCTTCGGAGATGGAAGGTACGTGACAATCGCATCAAGCAGTGGTTGCACACCCTTGTTCTTCAAGGCGGCGCCACAGAACACTGGCACGAGCTTTCCAGTTAACGTTGCTGCGCGTAGCGCCGCGATCAACTCGTCTTCAGTAATTTCAATCCCCTCGAAAAACTTTTCCATGAGGGAATCATCAGTTTCCGCGACGAGTTCGACAAGTTGCTGTCGCGCAGTTGCAACATCAGCAACCATGTCGGCCGGCAACTCCGCCATGATCGGGTTCTCACCCCGGTCGTCGGAGTAGAGCGTGGCGCGCATCCGAAGGATGTCGGCCACGCCCCGGAACGACTGCTCAAGACCGATTGGCATCTGAAGGACGGCCGGCTTGGCACCGAGACGTTCGCGGACCTGATCAACGCAAGCCCAGAAGTTCGCCCCCGTCCGGTCCATTTTATTGACGAAGCAAATGCGGGGCACACCATATTTGTCTGCCTGTCGCCAGACTGTCTCCGATTGCGGTTCAACGCCCGCGACACCGTCAAAGACGACCACGCCACCGTCAAGGACCCGCAGAGACCTCTCGACTTCGACCGTGAAGTCAACGTGACCAGGCGTGTCAATAATGTTGATTCGGTGATCGTTCCAGAAGCAGGTGGTTGCAGCCGAAGTGATTGTGATCCCACGCTCTCGCTCTTGCGGCATCCAGTCCATCGTGGCGGCGCCCTCGTGGACCTCACCAATGCGATGCGTGACCCCAGTGAAGTACAGGATGCGCTCCGTCACCGTTGTCTTACCGGCGTCGATGTGGGCAATGATGCCGATGTTTCTCGTCGCTTCGAGTGAAAACTTGCGCGCCATCGAGTCAGGCTCCACCGGGCACACCGGCATCACAGGGTGGACGCTGGCGGCTGACAGTAGCGAAACCAGCGAATAGGCAAACATCGAATAGTAGCGGAGCGACGATGCGGCGCGGCGCCCACCGCGTCTCGGCCACGTTTCGGGCCGCCCACGAACAGCAGGACACACACGAAAATGCGCCGGAAGCCGAGCGACGGCCTCCGACGCCTTAGCGCCCCTGACTACGAAAAGGCCGTTACCAGCGGAAGTGCGAGAACGCCCGATTCGCGTCTGCCATGCGATGCACTTCGTCGCGACGTCGCACCGAAGACCCTTGCCCCTGCGCCGCGTCCTGAAGCTCAGCGGCAAGCTTTTCAATCATGCTTCGACCACCGCGGGCACGAGAAAACCGAACGAGCCAACGCATCGCCAAAGAATTGCGACGATCAGCGCGGATTTCAATTGGCACCTGATAGGTTGCACCGCCAACTCGACGAGGCCGCACTTCGGTAACCGGCGTCACGTTCCGAAGTGCCTGTTGAAAAATCTCAAGCCCAGGCCTTCGCACCCGCTGTTCAGCCAGCTGGATTGCGCCGTACACGATATGTTCCGCAACCGACTTTTTGCCGTTTAACATGATTTTGTTGATGAACCGCTGGACATCAACGTCATGAAACCGAGAGTCGGGTTGAATAATGCGCTTCTGCGCCTGACCCCTGCGCGACATTCCTGCCTCACTCGCTCAAATTGCACGGCATGAATAACACCGCGCCTAAAACGTTACCGGCGCCCGCCCTTTGCCGGCGCGGCGACCTGACCGGGCTTCGGACGCTTCGCACCGTACTTCGACCGCCCCTGCTTACGGTTCTTCACGCCTGTCGCATCAAGCTTTCCGCGAACTATGTGATATCGAACACCAGGGAGATCTTTGACGCGACCGCCACGGATAAGCACCACGGAGTGCTCTTGCAAATTGTGGCCCTCACCTGGAATGTATGCCGTGACCTCAATCCCATTTGAGAGTCGCACACGCGCGATTTTACGAAGCGCTGAGTTCGGCTTCTTTGGACTGGCAGTCTTGACTTGTACGCACACGCCCTTCTTGAAAGGAGCCGGATTCGCTTTCGACGTCCGCTTCGTCTGTGCGTTGTAAGTGAAATGCAGTGCGGGCGCCGTTAACTTGCGGGCCGCGCGTTGCCTTCCATGACGGATGAGTTGATTGATCGTGGGCACGCTAGGTCGATCCTCTAGAGGTGTCGGCGACGTCCACAAGGTTTGAAAATCGCCGACGAGACAACGCTGCATTTAACGCACGCGACAAACCAAAATAGTATATCCGCGGCACCGGAAGGGGGGCAACATCAGGGGCGGTGCGACATCAACAGGTGTCGCCCCGCCGCGTCGGTCGCTACGAATCCCCGTCAGGAATTGGGAAAAGGAACGGCTGATCGCCGTCTTCACCTAACCCCGTGCCGAACCCGAGGAATTCACGAGCCGCGCGTTCGACTTCATCTTCCTCTGTGATTCGAGCAGTAATAGCCTCCTCCACACGACGTTGTTCTTCCGCGCGTTCCAGGCGCTTGAGGTACCCAGTCCCAGCGGGAATAAGTTTCCCGATGATGACGTTTTCCTTCAAGCCGAGCAATCGATCTTTTTGACCGGTCACGGCCGCTTCAGTCAGCACGCGAGTGGTCTCTTGGAACGACGCAGCCGCGAGGAAACTTTCGGTCGACAGCGAAGCCTTTGTCACACCAAGGAGGACCGTAACCGCCGTCGCAGGTTCGCCACCTTCAGCGAGAACGCGCTGATTGACTTCTTCATAATGGAAGCGATCATGGATTTCACCAGGCAGCAATTCGGTATCGCCCGGGGTTTCAATGCGGACCTTCCGGAGCATTTGGCGAGTGATCAATTCGATATGCTTATCGTTGATCGACACGCCTTGCGAACGATACACCTTCTGGACTTCGTCGACGAGGTACTGCTGCACGGCCTCGCGCCCAAGGACCGCAAGGATGTCCTGCGGGTTCTTCGGTCCGTCGGTCAACGCATCGCCGGCTTTGACCATCTGGCCCGTCGCGACGCGAACTCGCGCGGACGCCGGAATAACGTATTCGGCGTCTTCGGTCTCTTCGTGGCGCACAACCACTTGGTCACCAGTTCGGACAATTATCCCGGTTACAGGGGCGCGCACGGTATCGGTTAACGGCAACTTGATTAGCGCATCGCCTGAGCGAGGTGCACCATTTGCGTCAATCGCCTGCGCGTCTCGCACAGCGATCACGGCTCCGCCAGTAACCGCACTCCCTTCGATTCCCGGCACGAGTGAGAACCCGTCCGGAAGTAGGATGGGCTCGATCGATGTTTGCGACGAAACGACGCGCACCTTCTGCAAGTCACCGGGAAGAACCTCGACCCGACCTTCGATCGTCGAGATGATTGCCTGCCCCTTCGGGATCCGCGCTTCGAAGAGCTCTTCAACGCGAGGCAACCCGTTCGTGATGTCGTCTCCAGCAACGCCACCGGTGTGAAACGTACGCATCGTTAGCTGCGTTCCCGGTTCACCGATCGATTGCGCTGCGACGATGCCAACCGCAGCGCCCATCTTCACAGGCTGCGCCATCGCCAGATCACGCCCGTAGCACATTGCACAAATGCCAAAGCGCGCCTCGCACGTCAGCGGCGAGCGCACCCGCAGCGTCTGAACCTTCGCCTCATCGATCCGGGCAAGGACATGCTCATCGACTTCGTGCTTAGCTTCGAGAATAAGCTCGCCGGTACGCGGATCAAAGACATCTTCGACAACGATGCGTCCCAAAATCCGGTTGGTTAGGTTGCTTGCTACGGACCGCTCGTCTGGGCGCTGCACAAGGATCCCGTTCGGGGTCCCACAGTCATCCTCGCGCACGATCACATCTTGCGCAACGTCGATCAGACGGCGGGTCAGGTAACCAGAGTCGGCCGTACGCAGCGCCGTGTCAGCGAGCCCCTTTCGCGCACCGTGAGTTGAAATGAAGTACTCAAGGACACTCAGGCCTTCTCGGAAATTCGACCGAATCGGCAACTCAATGATCTGACCCGAGGGATCGGCCATGAGCCCACGCATCCCGGCAATCTGCCTGATCTGCTGAAAGCCACCCTTCGCCGCACCTGACATGGCCATCATGTACACCGGGCCAGTCGACGGTAATTCGGCTTTCACTGCCGTTTCGACCTTCACCATCGCTTGGCTCCAGGTGTCAACGTTCTTGGCGTACTGCTCCTCCTCGGTAATGAGCCCACGCCGGAATTGACGATCGGTCAGTTCGACCTCCGCATCCGCCAACGCCAAGACGGCCTTCTTTTCGGCTGGGATGTGAATGTCCCCGATCGCCATGGTCATGCCAGAGACCGTCGCATAATGGAAGCCAATGAATTTCAGCCGATCCACGAGTTCGGCAGTCAATTCTGGTCCGTAATTCACAAAGCAGTCAGCGACGAGCGTTTTGACCTTGCCCTTGTCAAGAACGTCGTCGTAGTAGCGCAATCGCATCGGAAGTTCACGGTTCAGAAGAATACGTCCTACCGATGTCCGGAAAAGTGATCCCCAAGCCAGACCCCGCTTTGCCAGAAACTCTTCAGGGAAGTCTTGTTCCGTTACCTGAACATCGACCATGGCAGGAAGTTCAACCTGCCCGAGATCGCGCGCCAAACCAACCTCATCGAACGATGAAAAGACCCGCCCTTCTCCCACCGCACCATCTACCTGACGGGTCAGGTAGAACATGCCAACCACCATGTCCTTCGTCGGACTGACAATTGGCTCACCGTTCGCCGGCGAGAGAAGGTTGTGAGACGCAAGCATCAGCTCACGCGCTTCCCTCTGGCTCTCTTCAGAAAGCGGAACGTGCACCGCCATCTGGTCGCCGTCAAAGTCCGCGTTGAACGCGGTACATACCAACGGGTGAATCTGGATGGCGCTGCCTTCAACCAGGACGGGGTCGAACGCCTGGATCCCGAGGCGGTGCAATGTTGGCGCCCGGTTGAGAAGAACTGGGTGCCCTTTAATCACCTCTTCAAGGACGTCCCAAACCTCGCCTCGTGCCCGCTCCACCACTCGCTTGGCGCTCTTGATGTTCGGCGCATACTGACGCTCTACCAGCTTGCGCATTACAAATGGCTTGAACAGTTCGAGCGCCATCTTTTTCGGCAGTCCGCACTGATGGAGCTTCAAATCCGGACCAACCACGATGACGGACCGACCGGAATAGTCGACGCGCTTGCCAAGCAAGTTTTGCCGGAACCTGCCTTGCTTCCCCCGAAGCATGTCGGACAGGCTCTTTAACTTGTGGTTAGTCGAACCCGCGACGGCTCGCCCACGACGACCATTGTCGATCAAGGCGTCGCATGCCTCTTGAAGCATGCGCTTTTCGTTGCGGATGATGATCTCCGGCGCCCCGAGTTCCTGAAGACGACGAAGCCGGTTATTCCGGTTAATGACGCGACGGTACAAGTCGTTCAGGTCGGAGGTGGCGAAACGCCCGCCATCCAACTGCACCATCGGCCGCAGGTCCGGCGGCAGAACCGGCAACACCGTCAGAATCATCCAATCGGGCCGGGCTGCCTCACCAGAACGCCGGAAGTGCTCCACCACTCGCAGGCGCTTGATTGCCTTCTTGCGCTTCATGCTCGAAGACGAATGCACGTCTACACGCAGCTGCTCAGCGAGAGCTTCGAGGTCTAGGCCTTTGATGATGTCAAGAATGGCCTCTGCGCCCATGCCGGCACGGAACAACCCTGTCGATGCATCTTGCAGGTCACGGTACTGAGTATCCGAGATCAACTGCATCGGGAGCAGCTTCTGGATCGTGTCCTTCCGCTCCTTAACACCGTTTTCGGCGTTTTCGATGTCGTCGTTCATGCGACGCATGATCGCGGCAATTTCGATGTTCGCCGCAGTTCGTGTCGCTTCCTTCGAACGATCAACATCGCCCTCGACTTTGCGAACCTCTTCTTCGCGCTCTTCTGGAGTCAGCGACTCATCCAACATCAAGTCGGCAATCCGCTTGTGCTTATCGACGTCGAGCTTGTCGAATTCGGCGGTGACACGCTCTTCAATCTCGACTTGCTGCCGCTGACCAACATCCGAAATTCGATCCGCCGCCGTCGCCACCTCAAGCTCAACCGCTTCAAGCGCACGCTGACGTGCATCTTCGTCGACGGACACCGTGATGTAGGACGCAAAGTAGAGAACCTTCTCGAGGTTCCTCGGCGAAATATCAAGCAGCGTGCCGAGTCGACTCGGAATGCCCTTGAAGTACCAGATGTGGCTCACCGGCGACGCAAGGTCAATGTGACCCATGCGTTCACGACGCACCTTCGCCCGCGCTACCTCGACCCCACACTTGTCACAGACGATGCCCTTAAAGCGAACCCGCTTATATTTGCCGCAGTAGCACTCCCAGTCTTTGGTAGGACCGAAGATGCGTTCGCAGAAGAGGCCATCCTTTTCCGGTTTCAGTGTCCGGTAATTGATCGTCTCGGGCTTGGTCACTTCGCCATACGACCAGGACCGGATCTGTTCCGGCGAGGCAATGGCAATTCGGATCGCGTTGAAGTCGTTGACTTCCATGTTGGAGGTCTCCATCGCCCCGCAGGGCATGCGGGGCGTCAGTCGCGGTCTTCGAGGCCTTCGAGGTTTATCCCGAGCGCCGGCAGATCGTCGATACCAGACTCATCGACCAAGCGAATTGGGTCTTCATTCTCGTTGAGCACATCGACACTGAGGCCAAGGCTTTGGAGTTCCTTAACCAGAACCTTGAAGGATTCCGGCACACCAGGTTCCAGGATTTGCTCACCTTTGACAATCGCTTCGTACGTCTTCACGCGGCCAACGATGTCGTCCGACTTCACAGTCAACAACTCCTGCAAGATGTGCGCGGCGCCGTAAGCCTCAAGCGCCCACACCTCCATCTCACCAAAGCGTTGACCACCGAACTGGGCTTTGCCTCCCAAGGGCTGTTGCGTGATCAAGGAGTAGGGTCCCGTCGACCGAGCGTGGATCTTGTCTTCAACCAAGTGGGCAAGCTTCAACATGTAGATATGACCGACACAGACGTCTTGCTCAAATGCGTCGCCCGACCGCCCATCAAATAGCTTCGCTTTCCCATTGGCATTGAACACCGCCGGGCGGTACCCGTCTTCACCGAGCTCGCCAGCTCCAGTCGCCGCACCGGCTCGCGCTAAGAGCGCACTGATGTCCTCTTCGTTCGCACTGTCGAAGACCGGGGTCGCCGCCTTGAACCCGAGTGCGGATGCGGCCCAGCCAAGGTGGGTCTCAAGGATGGTTCCGATGTTCATGCGGGACGGCGCGCCGAGCGGGCTCAGAATAATGTCGACTGGCGTTCCGTCCTCGAGATACGGCATGTCTTCGACGGGCAAGACCCGTGCGATGA
>CAYFLJ010000053.1:0-8784 GCA_964343985.1 uncultured Thermoflexus sp. | reverse complement strand
CCACCGCGATCACGCCGTCGCAGTTCTGCGCCATGTCCTGCACGATGCGTCGACGTAACCCACCCGCCTTCGGGAAGAGGTACGGCACCTGCAGGTCATGAAAGGTTGTCACGATTGCCGGCGGCGTCGGCTGGCGCCGGATAAAGCGCGGCAGAAGGCAAATGGCCCCGTGAAGGTCGTAGGCACCCGGTTGGTACTGAATGTGCACGACATCCCACGCCTGCCGAATCGCGACGCGAGGCAACGTAAAAAGGATGCGCCAGTCCCACCGATCGACGATGCGATCGACCCGCGACCCCCTACCCGACCACTCGTCGCCGGGAAGCGCCTCACCGATCGTGGTGACCACTTGCACCGCGTGTCCCGCTGCGCGCAAACCGGCCGCAAGGCGCGCCGTATGGTCGCCCACCCCACCAACGTGCGGCGGGAACTCGGCGGTAACTAGACCCACTCGCATGGTTGGAAGGGTACGGGATGGTCCGTCTCGCGCCTGTCCACAGAGACCGCCGGAGACTTCGTCGTCGCCTGCGAAGCCGTATTTGTGCCTCGTCGCGATACCGCCCTACGTTTCATACGACACCACCGTATGTCCGCTCCGCTCGCCTGCGAGGCCGTTCCCCTGCCAAGGGCCGGACGGTCGCTTCGCTCACCCGCCAGATGGGTCGCGGCCCCAGAATGTGTGCGGGCCGGCTGAGGCGCCCCTCGCGCCCGGCAAGCGGGGCTTCTCCAGACGTGGGGTTGGAGGTGGAGTGGGCGAAGGCTCATATCGGACGTAGGCCACTCTCGTGGATCACTCCCGATACACCACCTCGCCCTCGAACACCGTCGCGCACACGCGTATGTTCGCCAGCGCCTCTGGGGTCGCCGTGAACGGATCTCCCGACAACACGACCATGTCGGCGCGCGCCCCGGGTGTAAGTTCGCCCACCACTCCCTCATCGCCACTCGCCCACGCCGCCCCTGTGGTGTACCCCGCGATTGCCCGCGCGACCGTCAGACGTTCCTCCGGGTACCACCCACCGTCCGGATTCCCGTCCGGCCGCTGACGCGTTACCGCGGCGTAGATGCCCTGAAGCGGGTCAGGGGTCTCGACCGGCGCGTCGGACCCAAACGCCAATGTGGCTCCCGTCGCCTCAAGGCTTCCGAACGCATACGCGTACCGGCCGCGACTTCCCCAGAGGCGATCAACAAGCTCCATGTCTTGCGTCGCATGGATCGGTTGCGCCGACGCGACGACGCCGAGGGCACCAAACCGTTCAACGTCTGCAGGATGTAGTACCTGCACATGCTCGATCCGCGGGCGCATCGCTTTTGCGTGCCAAATGTCTCGAGTCGACTCGAAGACATCTAGCACCGTGCGGTTCGCCCGGTCGCCAATGGCGTGGATCGCCGGCGCGAGGTCGGCCGCAATGCACTCACGAACCGCTTCAAGCAGGTCCGCCGGGTCCATCGTGAGGACGCCGACATTTCCAGGCGACCCGATAAACGGCTCGAACATCGCCGCCGTCTCGGACCCAAGCGACCCATCAATGAAGAACTTCACGTGCCCCACTTTGAGCCGTGCCGATCCAAGGCCAGTCGTGACGCCAGCCGAGATCAGATCACGCGCGACGCCTGACGGCAACATCATGTGCACACGTAATGCAAGTTCGTCTGCGGCATCGAGCATCTGAAGTGCCCGAAAACTCCGCGACCCCTCCGGCACGTGTACGCCGGTCAGGCCGACCCTATGCAACGCCGGCAGATGGCGCCGATAGAGGTCCACCGCCTGTGCGTGCGTCATGGGCGGGATGGCGGTCTCTACCAAGCCCATCGCGTTCTCAAACAGCAGGCCGTTCGGTGCCCCATGCGCGTCTCGACCGATCACACCCCCAGGCGGCGTCTCGGTCGACGGACCGATTCCGGCCAACGACATCGCCTTCGAATTGAGCCACAACATGTGGCCGTCCTTCCGGTTCAGGGCAACCGGCACATCTGGGGCAACGGCGTCGAGGACGCCTGCATCAGGGAAGCCACCGTCCGTGTCATCCCAGAGTGAATGGTCCCACCCCCACCCTTGCACCCACGCACCCGCAGGCGCCTTCGCCGCCGCGTCCGCGATGCGACGCAGCACCTCCGCCCGCGAGGTGACACCGACAAGCGCAACGCGGTCCAGGCTCGTCACCCAGTGCAACAGATGGATGTGTGCATCAATCAGGCCGGGGATGAGGGTCGCGCCTTCGAGGTCGAGACGCGCTTGGTCGCCCGAGTGCGACCCAAGGTGGCGCGCTAACGACTCAATGTCGTCTCTGGTTCCCGTCGCGACGACGGTGCCGTCACGGGCAAGGAGCGCTTCGACGCGCGGGGCGAGTGGGTCTTGGGTGTGAATGACCCCTCCATGGACGAGGAGCCAGCGAGAGTGGGCGGTTCGCATGGCGGCAGTATAGGTCTCGGCCCAATCGCCCTACTGCCGCCGCCACAGGACGGGGGCGCACAATACCCGTATGCGGATAACCACCGACGGGACTTCATCAGGAGAAGGCGCAGGATGCGTGGGGAATCTGGGGGAAGGGTCGCTACTCCACGACGTGCGCACCGACATCGGAGAGGGACAGACGCATCGTCCGGTTCGGAGACCCGTGACGGGCGGCAGCGTCGCTCATCGCCGTGGCAATGGCACTGAAGTGATCGGTGGCGAGCGCAATCATCGCCGAACCGGCACCACTCAACGCCGCGCCGTGCGCCCCCGCATCAATCGCCGCTGCAATCACTGGGCCAAGTGCAGCCAGAATGGTCCCGCGTGCCGGTTGGTGGATCCGATCGTCCATCCCATCGCGCAACAACGACCAATCGCGCGTCGCAAACGCCGCGACAATGAGGGCCGTGCGCCCAAGATTGAAGACCGCGTCGCCAATCGGAAAACTCTGAGGGATCACCCCGCGCGCGGACTTCGTCGAGATCGACGTTTCGGGCAGGCAGACAATCGCCTGCAGTTCCGTCGGGACGGGCAGGCGACTCGACACCAGACCATCTCGCCCCGCGACGCAGACAACAAGGCCGCCAAGTAGCGCCGCCGAGACGTTGTCCGGGTGCCCTTCGATGCTTGCGACGAGGTCGAGTGTCTCATTCTGAGTGAGGGGCGCCCCTTCAAGGGCGTTCGCCGCGACGACCCCCGCGACAATCGCTGCCGCGCTGCCACCGAGCCCGCCAGAACGGGGAATGCGCGTCGCCAGTTCGAGGTCGAGTGGCGGCACGGTGCGCCCCATGCGTTGGTACGTCGCAACCACACCGCGGTATGCAAGCAGCGTCTCGTCATGGGGCAACAGCGCTGCGTTGATGCCGGTCACACGCACCCGTGGGGGAGTCCCAGACGCCCGCCGCGCCAAGGTGACCTCTTCAGTAAGGTCGAGCGCCACCGCAAGCGCGTCAAAGCCCGGCCCGAGGTTCGCCGAGGTTGCCGGCACACGCACGGTTACGCGATCGCGTGGCGCCGAGTCGCGGCCCGCCGCGTCAGAAGTCGAGGTGGTCACGCGGCATCGTACCCCGACTGATGGACCCTCTCCTGCGCAAATGCCCCTCTCCCTTGGAAGCGCGCCGAGCGCCCAACAAGCGGTGATATTTGTACGACGGTGGGCTCTTCGCCAGAGGCGCCCCGCGTGCCACCGGCGCGGAGGTAGACGAATGCGCGGTGACTGCTCAGGGATGGGGTCTCTAGGTTCGATCGCCTCGAAGCCGGAGCGCGGCGCGTTCTTCGGCAGCGACGCCCTCCGCACGCCGACGCGCCGCACGCGCCCCGAGGCCGCTCGGGTCTTTTTCACGGCGCGATGACGCTTCGGCACGCGCGAGCGCGTCGTCGTCACGCCATCGTAGCCGTTCGCTCCGTGGCACCGCCGCCAAGGCCTCCGGCGAAGCGTCCGCTCTCCACGACGCACCGCCATCCGCCGCCCGCGGATCGGAACCGCGCGGACGCGGTGGCGTCGATGCTTCCAACCTCCACGCTTCCATCCCGTCACCAACGCGCCCGGTCTGTGAACGGGTCTGAACGGAAGCGCGTTCAGGCGTTCGCCGGGCTACGTCAGCAGCGCCACTGAGGTCAAACGTGTCCGCTGAACTCCACGCAGGGACCAACGGGGGCGTGCCCGCAGAAACTCCGTCGGCTGTTCCAAGGTTGACTTCTGGCAGCGCAAAGCGCCCTGCACGCAAGCGACTTCGTGCCGGCACTCCCACGCTTGGCTTCGAGTCGTAGCGCCGCGCTTGGGAGTGGAACAGCACACTCTGCACAATGCCCAACGCTGCGAATAGCGTCAGGAGCGATGATCCGCCGGAACTAATGAACGGGAGCGGAATACCCGTCACCGGTAATAACCCCACATTCATCCCAATATTCACGAACGCCTGAAACCCAATGGTGCCGGTGATGCCACCGACGAGATACCGCCCGAAGGCGTCACGCGACTGGCCCAACACGCGCAAACACCGCCAGAGAAGCAGGCCGTAGAGAAGGATCAGTCCGGCGCCGCCGACAAAGCCCAACTCTTCCCCAATCACCGCGAAGATGAAGTCGGTGTGTTGCACGCGCAAGAAGTTGAGTTGGGTCTGAGTGCCGTTGCCAAGGCCCCGACCCAACCACCCGCCGCTACCCACACTGATCCGCGCCTGAATCAGGTTGTAGCCTTCACCCAACGGATCACGGTCGGGCGCGAGAAACGTGGTGATTCGGTTCCGCATGTACGGCTTCATCACCGACCACACCACCGGGAAACCCAGCAGCGGCACCGATGCGAGGCCACCGAGGATCGCGTGGGGTACGCCGGCCACATACGCCACACTGAAGTACGCCGACAAGACAACCAATGCTGTGCCCAAATCGGGTTGGACATAGACCAACAGCACGATTGGAGCGATCACGCCGAGCGCAAGCACGTTGGTGCGCGCCAGTGTCCCCGAGGGCGTGACGGAGGAATTTTCGGACGTTCCCGTCGTTGATGCCTCGCCCAAACGTCCAGCGAACAGCCGAGCCAAAACGATCACCGCCACCAACTTCGCCGGCTCAGAAGGTTGCAGGCGAATCCCGCCGAACTCAAGCCAACGTTGCGCCCCGAAGACGAACGTGCCGATACCGAGGACGACCGCGAGGACCGCAACGGTTCCCACATAGAGGAAAGGCGCGACCTGACCGATCACCCGATAGTCCACAAAGGACAGACCGACCATCAGCGCCACGCCGACTGAGGCAATCGCTGCTTGGCGCACAAAGATTCCGGAATAGGTCGCGCCCTCCGCGCGCGTGGCACTTGAGATAACCGTCAGGCCGTAGGCGACCAACACGATCGCGAAGACCACAAGGAAGGGATCGAAGGTGCGCCAAGATGGTCGCTGCATTGCATTGCTGTATCGCCCCTCTTCCGCTTCGTAACCCAAGGTTGCGGCGGAAGCGGGGTTAGGGAGGGGGCTAGAGGGTTCGGCCCGTCGTGGCCAACCATCCCAGTCTACCGGTGCCGCGCCTACTCGACGGCCGTCGCCCCAGTACCGAACAGATATGCGCGGATCACCTCCCCCGCAATCGGCGCCGCCGTTTCGGAGCCCTCACCGGCGCCGAACATAAAGATCGCGACGGCGATGCGCGGGTCTTGGTACGGCGCGTAGCCCACGAACAGCGCGTGCGTTGGGAGGTTCCCTTTCGCGTCGCGCGGGCCCTCAAACTCAGCGGTCCCCGTCTTGCCAGCCATGTCCAACACATACGGGCGCAACGACCCGTACGCCGTACCAGCAAATCCCGGCACGATCAAGGGTGCGTTTGTGGTGTCGTGCATGCCCGCCCGAATCGCTGCAAGGTATTCCGAAGCGACCGGAACACTCCGTATCGCCTCAGGCGCAAAGGCTTTCAACGTGGTCCCCGCCGGATTGCGCAGTTCACGCACCACACGCGGCCGGTAGAGGGTGCCACCGTTGGCGATCGCCGCGGTCATGGCGGCGAGTTGCAGCGGCGTGGCCAAGACATCGCCCTGCCCGATGCCAGCGTTGTATTCGTCGCCAACGTACCACGGTTCGTTCTTGACCTGTCGCTTCCACTCGGCCGACGGCACCAGACCCGGCGCTTCGCCCGGCAATCGGATACCAAGCTTTTCGCCGAACCCAAACGCCCGTGCGTAGGTCGCCAAACGGGCCATGCCGAGGCCCTGAAGCCCAACGAACGGATTACCACCGGCAACCGAGTAGAAGTACACGTCGCACGACACACCCAGCGCCTGCCGAGCGTTCACCGGTCCATGACCCTGCGTGGTCCAGTCGCGGAAGACCAACCCGTTTCGCGTGATCGATCCGGTGCAATTCACGTTCGTCGACGGTGTGACGACCTTTTCTTGCAGGGCCGCCGCAGCCGTCACCATTTTGAACGTTGATCCGGGCGGGAATTGCCCGCCAATCGCGTGCGGAAACATCGGACGCCATACGTCATCAGCGAGGCGCGAGTAGTCTTCTTGACTTATCCCCGTTGCGAAGCGGTTGTCGTCGTATCCCGGCAACCCGACAAGTGCCAGTACCTCCCCATTTGCGGGGTCGATCGCGACAAGTGCGCCTTGCGGGCTCTTCGCTCGCGCCATTCCTCGGGCCAGCGCGGTCGCCGCCACCCGCTGCAGTGGCACGTCGATGGTGAGAACGAGATTCGCACCGGGAACGACCGGCGCAAGCGTCTCAAGGACATTGGTGACCCGCCCCATGGCATCGACTTCAACTTGCTGCCGACCGGATGCACCGCGTAGTTCTGCCTCAAAGCTCGCCTCAACGCCCGCGAGGCCGATCACGTCGTCCCGCGCGTACCCCTCCGCAATGCGCGAATCCGTAAGTGTCGGCGGGATTGGCCCGACGTACCCCATCACTTGCCCGAGCAGAATGCCCTCCGGGTAGGCCCGCACCGGTGTGAAACGCACCACAACTCCCGGCAAGCTTGTGTGCTGTTCCTCGAGGATGAGCGCCTGATCACGGGTCACCGGTGCCTTGACCCGCACAGGGGTAAAGGGATCCGCCCGCCCTGGCTCCACCGCCGCACGCACTGCCTGCGGCGTCATGCCGATGATCGCGCCCAGCCGACCAAAGACCGCTTCTTGCGTTGCTTTGTCTCGCGGCAGGTCCGTGACCCGCACGCTTGCCGTGAAGCTCGACACGTTTCGGGCCAAAACCTGACCGCCGCGGTCATAGACAATCCCGCGCAACGGCTTGGACGTCTCGACGCGCAACCGGTTCGTATCCGCACGCGCACGCGCATCTTCGCCGGTTGCAATCTGGAGGTACCACAGACGCGCCACGAGGATCAGCCCCAAGGCGATGCCTGTCGTGGCGAGCACCACGACGCGGTCGACATTGATACGCCGACGCGTCGGGACGACGGGTTGTGCGCTGGTCATTTCCCCACCCGTTGCCCGTCATGACCAGTCGTCGCCGGTTGGCGCGCAACTTGGTGGACGTGGCTGAGCGGTCGCACTCTCGTCCGCGTGGCTGCTGCCGGCACGACGATCATTGACGCCCAAACTGCAGCCGGATACGAGGGCGGTCAATCGACGCAATCCGACGTAACGCCCAATAGGTCAGAGGCATCGTGAAGACGTTAGCCACCGCTTCCGGCACGACCACCCATTGCATTGTTCCCAGCCACTCGCTATTCGGTATGCCTTGCGACGTCAGGATGACCATCAGGATGGCCCCGTGAACCACCGTGGCAAGGAAGACGGTCGCCATCGGCAACCACGGTACGTTGCCCAACTGACTTACGTCGCCTGCACTCGAAAGGAAGGCGACGAGCACGAGCGCCAAAGTCGCCGTACCCGCCGGCGCCCCGGACACCGCGTCGAGACAGATTCCACCGACCAATGCCCACCCAAGGGCTTCGCGTGCGCCATTCGTCACCGCCCAGATAACGACGCTTTGCAACACAAAATCTGGGCGACCCTGCCGTACTCCAAGCGCGGGAATCAGGCTGCCCTGCACGATTGCGCAAGCCAGTAGCCAGAGTGGCGGAATCCACCATCGCGTGCCCAAATCGCTCGCGCCCTAATACCGAATCGGCTGATAGCCACGCGCCACCAGCACAACGAGCAGACGCCGAAAGTCCACCAACGGCTCGACCGTCGCCTGTTGAAACATGTCAATATCGCGCGCCTCAACTTGGGCCACGCGCCCAATCGGAAGGTTGCGTGGGAAGGCTCCGCCAAGGCCGGACGTCACCACGATGCTCCCCGGCACGATCTTTTCTGACGGCGGGAGGTATCGCATCAAGAGCCGACCATCGGCCGTGCCATTCACCACACCGGTCGCTGCCGTCGCGCCAAGCACGTAGGCATTGACCGAACTCGACGGATGCGTGACCAGCAACACCGAACTGGTGCGCGCGGTGGTCGAAACGACCCGCCCGGCTAACCCTGCAGGACTCAACACCGGCATCCCGTCGGCCACCCCTTGCTCCGACCCGCAGTCGATCGTCGCATAACCGTTCATCGCCGATTGATCGAGACCAATAATGCGCGCGCCGGCGAGGGCAAGGCTTGGGTTCGACTCGGCGTAGCGCAACTGCTCACGCAGGTCACGGTTCTCAAGCTCGAAGGCACGTAGCCGAATGTTTTCGCGCACGAGGTCTTGAACTTGCATTCGCAAGTCGTCATTTTCCACGCGCAGGCGCCCAACGTCAGACCAGCCAGCCAACCACGTCGCCGTGACGTCACCCGCCGTTGACGCCGCACCCTGCGCGGGTGCCAAAACCCGGCCAACAACGTCGCGCACCGGTCCAAGCCACCCTTGGTTCCCGGCGAAGAG
>CAYFLJ010000052.1:0-9060 GCA_964343985.1 uncultured Thermoflexus sp. | reverse complement strand
TCGCACTCTTTGGCGTGTTGACGAGTGTCATCGGGCGTGCACTTCTGCAATCGCTGTTTGGGTCTCCCACACAAGGGGCAGCGGTGCAAAACGACACTGCCTGATCCAACACCACTGAGTAGCTCAGCGATTTCTGGTTCGTGGCGGGCACGCCCCCACGGGCACCGACTGCTGTCCATGGAACGTCGCCCCGCCACGTCGCGCGCGAACGGCGCGCCATGACCTACTCCATGATGTCGAGAAGCGGAGTAACGCTTAGTCGGTTGACTTGCAATACCGCGTGGCGACTCTGGGGTGCTTCACTGGCCTTCTCCTTACACGTCGAGCCTTCGATAGCCTCGGCGCAATTTCGGCGCGACTGGTTTCGCCGTAGGCACATTCCTTCGTCAATGCGACTGGGCTGCGTCGCGACCGAACCACGCCCATCAACACAATGCATGATCAACTCTCAGTTCGGGAACCAGCACTAACCCTTAGCGGGGCCGCAACGGTGAGCGGAATCTCCCGTTGGCGCTGCGAGTGACGCGAGAAAATGCCGTTCAGCGCAGTGCGATTGGGCCAGATCCGTCGCGCGACAGATTTGCCAGAGTTCGGCTTTCCCGGCCTCGGTAACTGGTTCGGGAGCGAGCGCGGCGGAGGCGGGTAAAATCCCACGGCCTGCGCACTCTCCAGACGACGCGTACGGCGAGAACTACGCAATGCCGCAGAAGGCCTACCGGGACGTCTTGCTCAAGCCCCGTGCTCGCGTCGCGATGTCGCGGGGCGTCGACCTCATGGCGAACGTACTGCGCGTCACACTTGGACCGCAAGCACGAGCCGTCGTGATGGCACCGGTCATCACCACTCGCGCCCCAGAGTTGCTGACCGACGCCGGAACCATTGCCCGGCGCATCATCGAGCTGCCGGACCCGTACGAAAATATGGGCGCCATGCTTATTCGCCAAATGGCATGGCAAGTGCGAGAAACCGTTGGCAACGGCGCAGCGACGGCCGCGACGATCGCACAGGCTCTTTTGCACGCGGCAAACCACTACGCAGCAGCCGGCACGAACGTCATGATGATCCGTCGCGGCATCGAAAAGGGACTTGCGACGGCGGTTGAGGCGCTCGCAGCCCAAGCGACCCCCATGGAAGACCCATCGCAGGTGCGGGCGCTCGCAATCGCCGCGGCGGGTGGGGACCGCGAAATCGGCTCATACGTCGCGGAAATGCTGGACATTATCGGCACAGATGGGGTGTTGATCGTCGAAGAGAGCACGACGATGCGCACCGATCGTGAGTACGTCGAGGGCCTGCAGTGGGACAGCGGCTACGTGTCGTCCCACTTCTGCACCGATCTTGACCGCATGGAGGCGGTGATCGACAACCCACTTGTTGTCGCGACCGATCTCAATCTGGATCGCGCCGAACAGTTGGTGCCGCTCTACGAACAGATCCTCGCACGCAAACAGGCGGGAGAACGCTTCGGCGGACTCGTACTGTTTGCAAACGAAATTACCGGCACAGCGCTCGGCCTGCTCGCCGCCAATCACGAGCGTGACGTGTTGAAGTGCATCGGCATCAAGGCACCCGGCGCCGGCGATCGTCGAGTCCGCATTCTTGAAGACATCGCCATTCTCACCGGTGGCCGTCTTGTGGCCGAAGACGCTGGTGATCGAATGGAGAACGCCGGTCGCGACGTGTTTGGTCGGGCGAGGCGGGTTTGGTGCAATCGCGACTTCTTCAGTGTGGTCGGTGGTGTCGGCGATCAGGCGGCGATCCGGGCGCGCATCGCAGCAATAAAGAAGCTGCTCCCAACCGCTGAGGGGGACTTCGAACGCGACAAGATGCGTGAGCGCATCGGCAAGTTATCTGGCGGGGTGGGTGTGCTCAAAGTTGGTGCGCCAACGGAACGTGAACGCGAAACTCGCAAACAGCGCGGCGAGGAGGCGATCGTTGCAGCTCGAGCCGCCGCCGAGGAGGGGCTGGTTCCGGGCGGCGGCGCGGCGTATCTCGCGTGTCTTCCCGCGCTACGCGACCTCTCGCGCACGCTGACAAGGGACGAAGCGGTAGGCGTTCGCGTCCTGATGCAGGCACTGGAGGCGCCGACAGAATGGATCGCACGAAATGCCGGTCGCGATCACCGCGCAATCCTGGCAAAGCTTCGGGTGTCGCCACCGGGGTTCGGCTACGACGCCGTCGAAGATCGCCTCGCAGATATGGCGCTTGCGGGCATCGTTGACCCGCTGAAAGTCGCCCGGGGCGCTCTGACCTTTGCAGTCAGCGCCGGTTGCATGGCCCTGACCACCGAAGCCTTGATCCTGACCGATAAGACGAACCCCGCGGTGAACCCGTGAGCTTCAGCGTGACCGTCGCCCCGCAACTTGGCGTCCAAGCCCAGATCTCGTGTCGTCATTCAGCGGCACAACGCCCGCGCAGGAGTTCGTGTTCGGCGCCGGAAGTCTCGGGGAACCCCCGTATGCCGAACGGGGGAATGACCATGCGCCTTCTGAGAGGTCTCGCATCCCCTACCAGGCTTGAGAATAGGGAGCATTGCGACTCCGCAAGAAGGCTCGGACACACTTCCGGTTGGGAGTGGCGGATGTGGGACCCAATGTCACGGCAGAGGGGGATGCGGACCACATCGTTGTACTCCCCGCGAGGCAGGACGGGCGCCAACGGGAAACCCGTTTCGTTACTCGGCAAGGCCAGAGGATCCCGACGATGAGCGTAGACCCGAGCAAGGTTGTCATGTTTCCGGGAACATTTGATGCGGGAGGAGGGGTTCATTCGGGATCGTCTGACAACGCTGAATCGTCAATGATGGGCCGATGGGAGCTCGTTGGGCCAGTGTTGGGATGGGGCGGAACCGTCCTCGCAATCGTGCATGTCGATGGCCCAAGTGGTTCGGTGGCATTCGCGGGGACGACCGCGGGGTGCTTTGCGTCAACCGACGGGGGGTCAACCTGGGAACCGAGGAACGCAGGCCTAACCAGTCCCTATGTTCAAGCACTGGCGGTATCGCCTGACTATGCGAAAGACCGCACGCTGTACGCCGGAACGCTCGGAAGCGGCGTCATGCGGAGCACCAACGGCGGTCTGACTTGGGGCGCCATCGACTTCTGGCAGGGCCCGGTTGCCGTCACATCGATCGCCGTTGCGATCGATGCTGCGAACGACATGGTCATCCTCGCTGGGACCGCCTCCGGGGGGGTCTTCCGGTCGTCGAATGGCGGTCGCACTTTCTCTGCCAGTAATTTCGGACTTGGCGACTTCGCGGTCCTTGCATTGGCGATGTCGCCGACATTTTCTGTCGATGAGGTGGCCTTTGCAGTGACGAATGAGGGTCTCCATCGATCGACGAACGGGGGCCGCGCCTGGCGCTCAGTAGATCGGGGCCTGGACTCAACGGCGATTCAGGCGGTTGCATTCTCCCCGGCTTTTGCCGATGACGGAGTCGTGTTCGTGGCGACCGAGGACATGGGCATCTTCCGTTCCACTGATCGCGGCACCACGTGGAAGGAAATCTCGAACGGCCTCGACAACCTCTCAGTGAATGCCGTTTGGTTCAGTCCGGCGTTTGTGCAGGATCGGACAGTCTTTGCTGGTACCGCTGGCAGTGGTGTCTATCGATCAATCGACGGTGGGGCGTCGTGGCACCAGGCGGGCAATGCGAGCGACGGTCCGTCGAGCGTGAGCACGTCTGCGGTCATGGCAATCGCTTCGGACAGCTCCGGAAACGTGGTGCTGGCTGGTAGCCATCAAGGCGGACTCTGGCGCTCAACGGATCGAGGGGGAAGTTGGACCGACGCTTCGACAGGAATCGTGGCGCGTTCCATGTCGGTCGTCGCCGTCTCACCCGCCTTCGTAACTGACCGCACGCTATTCGTCGCTGGCGTCGAAGACGGGGTCGTGCGCTCGGAGGACGCCGGCGCGACGTGGGCGCCGGCCGCAACTGGCCTCGGGACATCTCAGGTCCTGTCGCTTGCGCTAGCTCCCGATCACTCTACGTCGGGCACGCTTCACGCGGTGCTCGACGAAGGCGTGTTCCGATCCGACGACCGGGGCACGACGTGGAACCGTAGCGATGTCCCCGGTGACGCGCCTCGCCTAGCGTCGTACGCGGCGAATGCAGTCGGATCGCGCATTGGCTTGGCGATCGCGTTTGCAGGTTCAATCGCCATCTCTGAGGACGGTGGCCACACCTGGAACGCGGTCGCCTCGCCCTCCGAAGATGACGAGATTGTGTCAGTGGCGCTGTCGCCAAACTTTCTGGACGATCGCACCGTTGTCGCATCCACATTTTCATCGACCGGAGCGACGCGTCGAGACCGAGACCGCGCACCGGGCGCGCGGCAACAGTTCCGTGGGGACACACCACAATCGACCATCACGGTCTGGCGAAGCGTCGACGCAGGTGTGACGTGGCAGCCTGTGATCGATCAAATCACGACTGCGCGATGGGTGACTACGGCGTTTCCGTCTGATTACCGCGGTGATCGCGCGACCGTAAGAAACGGCTTTTTCGTCGGGGTGGGGTCGTTGGTGCAACGCCCAATGTGGGGCGGGCGACAGCTCTGGATTGCTGAACGCCCGGCACGTTCATCGAGCGGCGTCCTCTCACTCGTGGTCTCGCCAGGGGGCGTATGGAACCGGTCAGTCATCGCCGGGACGACCGACGGCATCCACGTTTCGGACGATGAGGGTCTTACGTGGCATGGCGTGAGTGACGGCCTCCACACATCGACCATTGTGTCCGTCGGGTTGGCGCCCGACTTTGCTGACGGCGGCACGGCATTCGCTCTGACACTCGGCGGGGCACTTCATCGCTTTGTCCGCGATGAGGACGCTCAGGAATCGTAGTCTGGCTCGTCCTCCCAGATTGCGCCCGCTCGCTCGACTTGAGTGGAGTGCGTCGTCCGCCCCGAGCTGGCGAAGAAACAGTGTTTGGTGGGTTCGGGGCTCCGTACATCAACATCAGACAGCCGAGCCTATGACCAAATCTCTGTCGGGGTGTTGCATTCGTGCATTCGTAACAGCACGGAGGCGGGCAGGGATGCCCGCGGACCTCTGGACCGTGAGGATCGGAGGTACAGCGGGCTAGTTCCGTTTCGGCGATGATGCGACCCCGACGCGACCCACGTCCTCGGAGTCACCGATGCAGAACATTGACGCGCACGCACAGGTTGTCACCATGCCGTCGTTTGGGGAAACGATGACTGAAGGAACCGTCGCCCGCTGGCTTCGAAGAGCCGGTGACCGCGTTGCGGCCGGTGAAGTCATCGCGGAAATCGTGACGGACAAGGTGAGCGAAGAGTTGGTCGCTCCCATCGACGGCACGCTTGGCCCATTGCTCGTCTCTGCCGGCCAAACTGCGTCTACGGGGACTGCCTTGGCCTCAATTGTCCGGCTCGAGTCGACGAATCCTCCCCTACGCGCGGCTAATGCGGCCGCGGGGACTGCCGTCGATCAAACACCCGATGGTCAGGGTTGGTCCCGTTCGCCACAGACAAACAATTCTCCCGCGGACGCGCACGCGCGATCATCGCCACTCGTGCGCCGAATTGCCGACGAACATCGCATCGACTTGTCCACGGTCGTAGGGACCGGTCCAAGCGGTCGCGTGACAAAGGACGATATCTTGGCATCGGTCAAACTGCGAGAAGTGCGTCGCAGCTCCGAAGCACCTGTCCCGCCTCCTAATCCGAGCACCCGAGAAGGCGTGGGTTTGGGGCCAGCGGCAAGTGGACGCACTCTGTCCGCTGACCAGACGCTCGATTACACGCAGGGTCCTTCGACTCCAGCGCAAGTAACGGCGGCATCCGTTGCGAACCAATCTCAGCGTACGGTGGTGCAGACTCCATCGTTCGATACGACACCGCAATTTGCGGTCCGTGGGACCGTCTTGGCGCCGTCGTCGCTTCGTCAGTCTATCGCTGCGAACCTCGTCCGGGCCGTCCAAGGCGTGCCACAGGCGTGGACGATGGTTGAAGTCGATGCCTCCGCGCTGCTCGCGTACCGCGATGCGTGGCGTCCGACGATGAAGGGTTCGACGGGCATTGATCTCGGCGTGTTCCCGACGTTTGCCTTTGTCGCCTCGCGGGCGCTTGCCAACCACCCACTCCTCAATAGCGCCTGGCAGGACGGGCCGAATGGCGTGGGCACAATCGGCGAATTGGGCGGACGGATCGTCACGTTTCGCGACATCAACCTCGGGATAGCAGTCGCGCGACCGAGTGGTGGCCTATTCGTGCCAGTGGTTCGCGACGTCATCCGCCTCGACCTTGCGAGCTTCGCCGTTGCACTTGATACGGCGATAAACGGCGCGCGTGACGGCACACTTCGGGCCGATGAGTACACCGGGGGGACGGTCACGTTCAACAACACGGGCGCACTCGGGTCGGTGATCTCGCAACCGATCTTGCCCGCAAACACCTCGGCAATACTCACTTTTGAAGCGATTGTGAAGCGTCCAGTCGTGGTGTCTGGCGATGCAATCGCCGTCCGACCTATTGTGAACGTGTGCCTGACATTTGATCATCGGGTTCTCGACGGCCTCGAAGCATGTGGGTTCCTTCAAGACCTCAAGCAACGACTCGAATCACTTGACACGGTCCCAATCGAACCGCCCACTAAGATAGTCGACTGATTGGCGGAGGAAGTCATCGCCACCCCTCAACGCCAAACCCGCTGCAGTACCTCGCGCGACACGAGAGCCCGAGGATGCGCTGATCGGCCACGAAACGGGTTTCCGTGCGGCTACGAGCTGCGGCACCGAGGAAGAGACTACGCGATTCCGTACCAAAATCCCTACCACGATGCATAGGCGACGGCGACGCATTGGGAGAGTGTCCAGGGCCGACGCCCTTCGTCATTGTGACGACGCTACACTGCACGCTGCCCCGCCGTGTATGTGGTGCCGTACGAGCGCCCGCGCCGGAGGTGGAGCAACCGACACTGGCCATCATCCCCGCTGCAGTTTCGCACGATTGGCGCTGCACCCGTCTTCTCCGCCGAATGCCGAGCGCGGGACAAGGGTGAGCGCCTTCGTTCTCGCGCGTGCTGGTCCGTTTTCGTAGGTTCCTGACTGAAGGAGAGAGAAATGAGCAATTCACCTGCCACCGCACCGACGCCAGGTGGCGCCTATGCGGGCGGACATCGTCCCAAAGTCGTCGTGCTTTCGCCGTGGGGGCGCTTCGGTGACGTCGGCGAACAAGACATCTTGGAACGGGCCGGGTGCGACGTCGTGGTTTCGACGGCGAGGTCAGACGAAGACGTCATTGCCGCGGTGCACGATGCCGACGCCATCATCCCAACTTGGGGGCTCAGCCGTGAGGTTATGGCGTCGCTCGAACGGTGCCGCGTCATCGCACGCAGCTCAATCGGCATGGACACCATCTACGGCGTCGACATTGCCACTGAAAAGGGCATCGTGATCTGCAATGTGCCTGATGTCTTTGTGAACGAGGTCGCCGACCACACGATGGCGCTCCTACTCGCGTGCGTTCGCCACATCGTGCCGTTGCACAATTACGTCGTTGACGGGGGGTGGAGCGACCCTACGCGTCAGCATCCCCTTGGCAAGGTCAGCCATCACATTTACGGTCAGACGATAGGACTCGTCGGCTTCGGCAACATCGGTCGCGCGGTTGCCAAGCGCGCACTTGCGTTCGACCTCCATGTCATCGCCTACGATCCATTCACCCCAAAAGAGGTATATCGAGAAGCCGGCGTGACCCAAGCAACCCTTGGCCGAGTCTTGCAGGATTCTGACTTTGTGTCGCTTCATGTTCCGCTGATGGAATCGACGCATCACCTCATTGGTGCGCCGCAATTTCGCCTGATGAAGTCGTCGGCACTGCTCATCAATACCTGTCGGGGTCCGGTTGTCGATGAAGCGGCGCTGATCGAAGCGTTGAACACCGGGCAGATTCTCGGTGCAGGTCTCGACGTAACCGAGATCGAGCCTGTCGAGCCGACAAACCCACTGCTCAAGATGGGCAATGTGGTCATCACGCCGCACACCGCGTCCGTTAGCGACGTTGCAGGGGCGGAGCGCCGTCGGCGACCTTCACACGAGATCGTTGCTGTTCTCACAGGACACCGGCCGCGTGCGGTGTGGAACCCTGACGTGCTGAAGAATTTGCACTTGGTGTAGCTAGGCAGGCAGACCGTGGCCGGCTTTGATCGGATCTTGGAGGTCAAGACCAGCCTCGACGGCAGAGTGCAGGAGTTCGACTGCGCCGTCGTGGCTCGGTCTCACGACCACATTGTGATCCGGTATCGCATGGTGAGCGACCATGACCTGCACGGCATACCATTATTTGCCGGCGAACTCACGTACGGCTACTTCTGGTTTCGTCGCCCGTACAACCTCTACCACTGGGTGCGCCGGAGTGGTGAGACCGCAGCGTGGTACTTCAACATCGGCTCGGTCACGAATTTCGATGGGAAAACGCTTCACTGGCGTGACGATGCGATTGATGTACTTGCCACACCAGACGGTCGCGTGAGAGTCCTCGACGAAGATGAAGTGCCGGCCGACCTCGACGCTGGACCTCGGCAGGCGATCTTTGCGGCGCGTGACCGTGTCCTCGCCGAGATCACCTCGCTCACGGTCGATGCCGACGCCGCAACAGCCGCACTCTTCGCATCCGAGGCATCATGCGATGAGCGGTAGGCACGCAATGTAACTCCGTGCGTGCGCTACACGACATGTAACTGGGAGTTCACCGCAAGTGGCGGCCCAACGTCATGTCGGGCTGCGTCGGCACTCCCACCGCCGAACCTGACGGCCGAAGCGATGCGACGCGACCACGCGCGTCAGCGAGGGCGACTTGCGACGCACTCACGATCGCAAGCGCGAGTGAGGGCGGCAGGTCACGTTCGAGATGAGGGGTCGCGAGCAGCCGAGCGGCAACTGTCGCTGGGTCAGTGATTGCGACGAGCGACTCGATTGCAATCGCTAACGCGTTTTCAGCAGTTCGCGTACCTGGGGTCACGCGCGCCAATGATCGGGCAATCGTCGCGCGCGTCCAAAGCGACTCAATATCAGCGGTCGACGCAGGGAGCGCCAACCCG
>CAYFLJ010000051.1:0-9083 GCA_964343985.1 uncultured Thermoflexus sp. | reverse complement strand
GCGAAACTTGAACTCGTCAATCCTGGCGGGCTTCGATGGCAGGTAAAGCGGCGCGATGGCGCCGTGCTTAGCTGGGGCCCACTCTCAGGCCCGCTGGTTGTCCGTCCGACGTCACCCGACACCCGAATCGTGCTCGACTACCGTCCGAGTGGTGACGTTCCCGGGCGGCCGAACACCTATTTCGACACGTACCGGGGCGAAATCATTCTGTATCCCACTGGTCAAGGTATCGAAACCGTAAATCGGATTGGGATCGAAGACTACCTTCGCGGGGTCGTCCCGGAAGAATCGCCGGCGACGTGGCCAGATGCGGCGCTTCAGGCACAGGCCCTCGCCGCGCGGTCGTACGCAGTATTCCGCGCGCAGACCCGTGCGAAGCAGGCATGGGACGTCGACGACTCGACATGGGATCAGGTCTACCGAGGGTGGTGGGCGGAACATCCAAATACGAATCGGGCAATCGATGCGACGGCTGGTCAACTGGTTATGTCTGGCGCACAGGTGGCCCAGACCTACTTTTTTGCAAGCTGCAATGGCTGGACTGACAGCAACGAAAGTGTTTGGGGAGGGACGCCCCTTCCATACTTGCGCGGAATCCGCGATGTGGACGCCGCAGGGCAACCGTTCGACAAAGACGCGCCTGGCTCGACCTGGACCACGGGTTCCCTCACCGCATCGCAATTCGAAGCCATGCTCAAGGTTGACCCGGCTACGGATGTCGGCAGCCTCCGATCGGTGGATCTAAGTACACGCGCACCGTCTGGGCGACTATTATCGGTCAGGGTCGCGGGCACGAACGGCACCAAAGTGATCGCCCCAGAGACACTTCAGGCGCGCTTCAACCGCCTTCGCCCACCCGGCGTCAAACCGCTGCTCTCTACGAACTTCAGTGTGCGGTGGACAACTGCCGAGGCGGTCCGTCAGACACAGGCAAACGCAACCGCGGTCCCGACGAGGCCGACGCCTCGCCCGGGAGGGTCGGGCGCAATCGCCATTCCGAACGGCGGCAGCGGCATTCTGGCGCTCCCGGGAGTTAACTTGCTCGCTCCCACGAGCGCAGCGGCGCCCGGTGGACCGATTGTCGCCGCAACACCAACGCCGGTACCGACGCCCGCGCCGCCTCCAACGCGGTACGACCTGACCGCAGGTGTGCCACCACGCCCCGAAGGTTCCACAAGTCAGTTCTTCCCCGAGACCGGACACAACGTGGGCGGTGCGTTTTTGAACTTTTTCGTGACGTTTGGTGGGTTGGAACTGTTCGGAATGCCCCGAACTGAAGAGCTCTTGGAGGACGGTCGAACGGTTCAATACTTCCAGCGTGCGAGACTTGAGTTCGCGGTCGATAAGGTTGGCACGCCGTACGAAGTTCAGCCCGCCCTCCTCGGTGACGCCTTGACCGACGGACGACGCCCGTTCACTAAGTCACCCGTCTTCGACTCAACCCCCGGCCACCAATACTTTCCAGAGACGAGTCACGGGCTTCACAATGCCTTTCATCGGTACTGGACGGAGAACGGCGGGCTCGACCTTTTTGGATTTCCGACGAGCGAAGAGATGGAAGAGAACGGCGTAATCGTTCAGTACTTCCAACGGGCACGACTAGAGTATCGTGCAGAGATGCCCGAAGGGCGACGTGTTTCGCTCGGCTTGATCGGCGATGAGTACCTCAGCCGCCGAGGGTGGCTTCCGCCACCGGAGTAATCGGCTTTGCTTGCCACGTACACTCTTCATCGTTCATCTGGCGGGAGGAAGTGACGTGGCAACAACGAACGCGACGATTTTGCGTCTCGGGATCATCGGCAGCGGCGGAATTGCCAAAGCCCACGCGCGTGCTTACAAAGAAATTGACGGTGTTGAAATCGTCGCGGTTTCGGATGTTGTTGAAGGGAAGGCCGGCTCATTCATTGACGAACTTGAGCTACACGGCGCTAACGCGTTCACTGACCATATGCAGGCGCTTGCAGAGTCACGCCTTGATGGCGTGTCCGTCTGCACGCCGAACATCGCTCACCACCGCGTGAGCGTTGACGCACTGAATGCTGGCGTACATGTCCTGACAGAGAAGCCGATGGCCGTCACGCTCGGCCAAGCGGTCGAAATGGAAGAGACTGCTCGGCGAACCGGCAAGATTCTCACAATTGGTTTTCAACCCCGCTATGACCCAAATATGGTGATGCTCAAGGAGTTGATTCAATCGGGCGCGCTGGGACGGGTCTACTACGTTGAGACGGGCGGCGGGCGTCGCCGTGGTATGCCGGGTGGCACGTTCATCCGGACCGATCTGGCAGGCGCGGGTGCACTCGCCGATATCGGCTGCTACTCGATCGACATGGCGATGAACCCCCTTGGCTACCCGAAACCCCTCACCGTGTCCGCGACGTCATCCAACCATTTCGGCACGAACCCGAAGTATCACCGCGAGGCGGGTCGTTTTGAAGTCGAGGACTTCGGTGCAGCGCTAATCCGCCTTGAGGGCGATATCACGCTGAACTTCAAAATAAGTTGGGCGATGCACATGGATACTCTTGGGGCGACGACGTTTCTCGGGACGGATGCTGGTTTGAAGGTGACGCCAGCCGGAAGCGGCCCGTGGAGTGGTGTGTGGGATGGTGGTGTAGGGTCCGTCACAATGTATCACGACATGCAAGATATGCACGTCGAGACGCACATTCCGGTGAAGCAGCACACGGTCAAAATCTTCAACGAAAAGGTGAAAGACTTCGTTGGCGCAATTCGCGAAGGGCGGCCCGCACCGATTCCGGGTGGTCAAATCGTACGAAATCAAGCAATCATCGACGGGATCTTGCGGTCAGCGGCATCCGGACGCGAAGTTGTCATCGATCTTCCGGACATGTAGGTCGAGTCGGGCGGAACTTGCGTCGTTGGCCGAACGAAGGGGAACCAAATGCTTCTCGGACCCATTCTTCACCCAGAAATCCTACGGGGCTTAGGCAGCGCCGGGCACGGGGCCAAAGTCTTGATCGCTGACGGCAACTACCCGTTAGCGACTCGCTCGTCTCAAGCGGCAACCCGTGTCTATCTCAATCTAGCCCCTGGCAAAGTATCGGTGCCAGATGTGCTCGAATCGATCGTTGCCTGCACCCCAATTGAAGCGGCCGACGTGATGACCCCAGATGATGGCAGTGAGCCGAGCATCTTCGCAGAGTTTCGAGCAATTCTTGCCCATTCGACAACGGCAATGCCTTTACACGAAGGCAGCATGCCACTCTCGGTGCGAAACCGGTGGGACTTTTACGACATGGCCCGTGCTCACGACGTCGCATTAGCTATTGCGACAGGAGAACAGCGGGTTTACGCAAACATCTTGCTCACCATCGGGGTTCGAGATCCGGAAGGGTGAGGTAACCATCGGAGATCGTGCAGTCGGAACCCACGATGCGACTGGGGCCAACCCGACTGCATCCTGGTGAATCGATCAACGGTTTACGCAGACGGGAACGGCAATCCTTCAGGCCACGTGTCGCGTGGTTCGTATCCAATCACCTCCGTCGCCTCGGACACGTCCATCCGCGCAATGTGTACAGGCCGACTTTGGGCATGCAAAACCACAGAGACGCCGGCGGCAGGGGCTTCCGCCTCCACGCAACGCTCAAAAAATCTGTTGGCATCGTTATGACTAAAGAACAAATCTGCACCGCCCGGCATGGACGCGAGGCGAATACATTCGCCTGTGTTCCGAGGAAACCATCCTATGCGCGCACTGATGACCGAAAGACCATGGACGCGTGCGTACATCGCGCCCGCTGCTTCCGCCCAAACCTTTGACAATGCGTAGTGATTGCTTGGGGCAGGCCCGTCGTTGACGTGCACCGGGCGATCTCGGAACGCATGTCCAGTGATGACCTGTACCGTACTGGCGAGAACGATGCGCTTCACGCCGTGCGCCACGGCTGCTTCGAGGGTGTAGTAAAGGCCAACGACGTTTGGTTGCAAAAGGACATCCATAAAATCTGCAGGGTTTGGGTAGGCGCCGAGATGAATGATCGTGTCGACGCCTGCTGCGGCGCGGTATACCGCGTCTCGATCATTGAGGTCGCCGACAACGAAGTCTGAGAGGCTTGACGTCGGGCGGCGGGCAAACCCTCGAACATGGTGACCTCGGGCAACAAGGTGCAGTGCGAGTGGCGCACCGATCGCACCCGTGGAACCGGTAATCAATACAGAATGCGGTACGGCGGCGGTGTTTGACATTGTCCCTCTCCTCAGGTGCACGTACGACCGACGGACCTGCGCACGGGATAGTACGACGACTCGGCCAGTCGCCTAGACTCGCAGCCGCTCAAACTCTCGTCCGAGTACCGCGGAAGGTAGGAGGCATCCCCAGAATGGTGAAACCGATCGACCGGATGCGGGTCGCTCTCGGCCAGTTGCCCCGACTTTCGGACCAGTCGCTCGCGTTTGCTCGCCAACTCGGCGTGACCGGCATTCAGTTGAATACACCTGACCTGCCGGGCGAGTTCCGATGGGAGGTAGCCGACCTACATCGATTGCGTGAGACGTGCGACGCCGCCGGACTCCGTCTCGAAGCCATCGAGAACTTGCCAAACCACTTCTACGACCACTGCATGATTGGTGGTCCGCGTCGCGACGATCAGATCGAACACGTCTGCGACACGATTCGCCATATTGGCGAAGCGGGCATTCCAATCTTGGGCTACAACTTCATGCCGGGGTCAGTCTGGCGCACCTGGATGCGGCGAGACGGCCGAGGGGGCGCACTCGTTAACGGATTTGATCAATCCGTGGCCGATGACCCGTCACGGACGCATGAAGTCATCGTCGCACGCCGTGACCGCCGCCTCGCAGACCCGTGGGTTCGGGGCGCTCACCTCATCCCGCCGCTCAGCATCGATGAACGAACCCTGTGGAAACACTTTCGATGGTTTCTTGAGCGGGTCGTTCCAGTGGCAGAGGCGTCCGGCGTAACCCTTGCCCTCCATCCGGATGATCCGCCGGTGCCGATGCTTGGCGGCGTGGCTCGCCTCTTCCGGTCGGTCGGCGCATTGGAAGAGGCGGTAGACATCGTCCCGAGCGAGCGATCGGCGATCGATCTTTGCCTCGGCACGGTTTCTGAAATGGGCGGCGAAACGACGGTCCTTGATGCAATTCGAGTGCTTGGTCCGCGAAACAAAATCGCATACGTGCATTTTCGGGATGTGCGAGGTAGTGTGCCAGTGTTTGAGGAGTGCTTTCTCGGAGAAGGGAATTATCGGCCGCTTCGAGTCATGAGGGCGCTACGCGATCACGGATTTACGGGCTTCATCCTCGACGACCATGCGCCGGGCCTCGTAGACGACAGCGACTACGGTCATCGTGGGCGTGCGCATGCAATTGGCTACATTCAAGGCTTGCTCGAATCAATTACCGCTGACGAAAGGCCAATTCATTGAGATACGTACCGGAGGAATATTATGACAGACCGTCGTGAAGGCCTGATGAACGCGTTGAAGTCACAGAACCTCAATTTGGCCAGAGAGATACTGCAAGTCGAACCGGACGCGGCGAACATGCGAATGGCGTCAGGAGGATCTATTTTGCAGATGGCGGTGTACATGGGTGCCGACGAGTTCATCGAACTGCTCTTCGAGCACGGCGCAACTGCTGATATCTGGACAGCAGCGGCGATCGGTGACGTTGCCATGGTCGCGTCGGCTCTCGAAGCGAACGGACGAGATACCGCTTCGCGCAGTCACGATGGATGGACCCCACTTCATCTTGCAGCGCACTTTGGGAAGGCAGAGGCGTGTGCCTCCCTGATCGCCGCCGGCGCTGACGTTCACGCAGTTTCGACTAATGACTTGCGTAATCAGCCGCTCCATGCGGCCATAGCCGGAAACAGCGAAGCTGTTGTTCACTTGCTGCTCCGCGCCGGTGCCGATGTCAACGTCGCTCAACACGGCGGGTTCACACCGCTTCACGGCGCAGCACAGCATGGCGCCGAAAGTCTCGTAGACGAACTCTTAAAGTTGGGCGCAAACCCACGTGCAACGACAGCCGAAGGGATGGACGCCGCTGCCTTGGCCGAGGCCGCAGGATTTTCGGCGCTCGCGCTCCGATTGCGGTCGTCGTCGTGACCGAGATTTCAGCGAGGGGTGCGCGTAGAGGTTGGGGTTGGGCCGACGGAACTCGGGCGGGCAGACGGATCCCGCCCGAGTAGTGCAACAACGCTTCTGTCGAAGATCGACCAGTACGCGTCCGTGTGATTTGCACCGGAAGCGCTGTTCCAGGCGCCGAGGTACATTGAGGACCCAGTCTGCGACCAAACGGCTCGACGCTGACCCGAGTCCGTCACAGTCGCCAGCGCTAAACCGTTCGTCACGATTGGGGTCCGGTAGACCGTATCGCGCGCGATAATCGTCTCTCCTGAAGCCAACCCACGTGTCACTCGGGAATCGGAAGCGACAATATCGACGGTCCGACCAGTCGGTGCCTGACGAAGCGGATTGGCCGGGTCAACGTTCACCCCAAGACCTAAGGTCTGAACTAGCCGCGGGTCCGCATCCAATATGGGCAGATGGCTCGATTTGATCGTTGATATTGCGGCATCTCCCAATGTCGCAGGCGCTCCGATCACGATTAGGTCGAAATCTTTCAAAGTCGCCGACGTCCACGTGGCTCGCGCCGGATCTGCAGTTGTGACGTCGTATCCCGTCGAAGCGAGTCGTCGCGCCCAGTCGCCCGTGAATCCATACTGCCCGGTTCGGATTGACTCCGCGCCGTCTGCCACATAGAGCACGCGAGGCGCGCGCACCGGCGGTGACACGGCGACTGCGCTGACCGTGATTCGAATCGTCGAAGCCAGAAGTCCCGTAACCTGAGCGGAGCCATCAAATCCGGAGACGTCAACCTGATCGGCAATCCCAACGTCTTCAAATGACGTCCGACGACCGTCAGCCCGGCTGTATTGCGTCCCATCTGAAACGACCACGGACACTGATCGCTCTCCGGCGGGGCTTGGTGCGGTGACGGTCAACGTCTTGGCTTTGCGATCGACGAAGCTCACCGTGCCGGAAACCGATCGAAGGGCCGGCGCAGTCAAAGGGACGGTTGGAATTGGTGCCACTGCTGAGAGTTCGACGGTCGGCACGGGGGTGGGGATCGTCCGAGACGCTTCCGGTTTGGTCGCCGTTGGTTGAAGCGATCGGGATTCAGACTGCGGCGGGCTGGGAACAGGGGTCCGCTCAAGTGACGGTTTCGGCGGCACAACGGACGTCGCGTCAGCGACTGGCGTCGGCAATTCGGTCGGACGTGGAAGCGTTGCAGTTGGCCAAGCCGGCACCACGGTCTGGGTCGGCCACGGCGTACTTGTTGAGGCTGCAAGTCTTGACGCCACGGTCGGCTGTGCAGCGTTCGTCACGGAATCGGTGACCGTCGGCGACATGAGTTGTTGGAACAGTGCCCTAGCGCCCGGAGCGATGATTGCCACCAGTACGGCAATCGCTGCGAGTCCTAACGCATTCGTTCCAAACGCGACGATTGTGGTGGTCGGTGGCAGACGAAGCCCGCGCCGTCGGGATGCATCATGCTGCTCGATACGTTGCCAGACGTCACGGTTGAGCGATGATGGCGCTCGATGCGCCGGCGCACCTTTCAGGGTTGATCGGAGCCCACGGAACGAGTCGATTAGTTGCGTACAGTCAGCGCATGTTTCAACGTGAGCAACGAGTGCGGCTCGCACATCGGGCTCAAGTTCCCCGTCGACGTAACTCGACAAGAGCTCGCCTGGCGGGTGGCCGCGGGTCCACGGCGAACGGGTAGACAAGTCTCTCTGTCCAACGTGGGTGCTAGATCAATCACGCCGGCCGGGAACGACACACGCGCCCCCGACCTCCGTTCTCAAGAAGCTACTGTTCCACTCGAGTCGGTTGCCGCTCAACTTTGGCATAGACCTGGCGGAACTCCTCGCGGGCGCGGAAGAGAAGCGACTTGACCGCAGCACGCGTCGTGTTCAACACGTCAGCAATTTCATCGTACGACAAATCATGGTACTCGCGCAAGATCAAGCACATTCGATATTTTGGGTGCATCTTCGCAAGAATCAACTGGACTTCCTCAGCGTTCTCTCGAGAGATACAGTCACGCTCAGGGCTGTCTTTCGCA
Source organism: uncultured Thermoflexus sp. (assembly GCA_964343985.1). Taxonomy (GTDB): domain Bacteria; phylum Chloroflexota; class UBA11872; order UBA12225; family UBA12225; genus CAILQO01. The sequence goes on along the minus strand of CAYFLJ010000051.1, from coordinate 962 downwards.
ACTTGGGTCGGGTGAAAGACGGCAACAAACGACTCCCAAGCCTGCCACTTAATGAGTTTTCGGTGCCGAAGTTGATCGAGGCAGACATTCGTGGCAATCCGATAAAGCCACGCGCCGACGCGGAGATCGTGCGACGTGCGTGACAGTGCCAAATAGGCTTTGAGAAACGTGTCTTGGGTCAGGTCGTTCGCGTCTTCCGAACTTCCCATTAGCCGGTAAATGTAGTTGTAAATCTGAGACTGGTATTGGTTGAAGAGTTGCTCGAAGGCAACGTGGTCACCTGCCTGAGCGCGCGCGATGAGCGCGGCGTCGGGGACATTGATAGCCCCAGTTGCGCCAGCCGCGTCAATCGTGCCCACCATGCCAAGGGACTCCTTCTCGCGTTCCAACGGGTTGTGCGGTTCCGAGTTGCGCGAACCAGCCGATTCGCTGGGAAGCGCGTCGTCCGCCCGGCCGTTCGCGGTCGTTTGCATCAAATCGCTGATATGCGGCGTCACCAACGTGAACCGCCACGTCGGTGACGAGAACCTGACCGACCCCGGTCTCGTCCGGCCTGAATCTCGGACGTACTCGGTGATGACCGATCAGTTGCACGCATTGCTGACGGAAGGCTACGAACCTGTGGCCACGGATTCAATCCGAAGCGGCCGCACCTTTTCGGAAAAGGCCTCGCCACGCGGCCGGTTGCGCCTTCGTCGCGGCACGCATATCTGGGAAGCTATGCGAGTCTCGCGGCATTTGTGATGGGTCAGGCAAGGTAGGGACGTCCCACAACCGCGTCGCGGTGCGTATCGGTCAGTGTGTTCCCCGAATCGCGACGTTCCGTAGCCCTAGTCGAGATGCGCGATGGGTTCCGGCACGCGGCGCAGGCTTCCAGCGCGCTTGGCGGTTCCGTCCGACCCGACAGAGCCGTCTGTACCCACGGTTACCCCGTTCGTCAATTCATCCGAAACTTGTGGGTA
>CAYFLJ010000050.1:0-9180 GCA_964343985.1 uncultured Thermoflexus sp. | reverse complement strand
CGGATGACCGTCGCGACGTGTTGCGCGCGGTCTGCACTCATCAGGAGGGCCATCGCCGACGGCGCAAGTGCCTCCTGATCGGAATCAAGCATCAGGCGACGAAGGGACCGACCAAGCGTCGTCGCGCCGGGTTCTCGAGTGACAACGACCGCAAACCCCTCACGCTCGAGTCGTTCGCGTAAACGCGCAATCTGCGTTGTCTTGCCCGCGCCCTCAGGTCCTTCAAATGTGATGAAGCAGCCGCGCGCCGCCTCCGCGGCTAGCCCGCCCAGATGCACGGCGTCCACGACAGCCATTCCTTGGTCGCCCCTCCGCACGCCGCGGCACCCAACGGGCGGCCTATAGCGCGTCTCGAACAATTCGAAGACGGACGGAGGCGACGCGGAGTTGCGAAGACCCCGCCTGCCGGTTCCCTGCGCTCGGCTCCGAACGCGGGCATCCTTACCTGCCGCCGATACCGTCGCGACGGTGGCCGTTCAACCACCACCCCTGAACGTGGTCCTACATAGACGCCTCGCTACCCGCGCTGTGGCGCCTGCGCCTCCCAAGCGCGGCTGGGGCCAGCTCCACATCGGTATCGCGAGGGCGTCTAGGCAACGTAACGGCCTCAATATCGAGGCCGGGCCGCAGGCAGTACCCCCTTTCTCGTCGTTGCGCGGACGATGGGGGAGGAACGTTTACCGGCCGGTTGATGCCCGCCGGAAAAGGGTAATTCGCCGATGCGGTTCACGGCCCGTACTTCGCGACCCGACGCCATACTCCTCAGCCAACTGGTGTTGCAGTCGCCGGATGTACGCATTTTGGGGCGCAAGCTCGATCTGGCGCGACGTCTTGCGGACCGTCTCGATCGCATCTCGCGTCTCCGCGAGAACCAAGTCCTCAAGATCACGCGGTGGATCAGCGGTCTGCACCTCGAAGACCGCTTCAAGCGACTGCGCAATGTGCGCGGCCGCGTTGCTTTTCACGACAAAGACTGGGACGCCGCGCTCCTCGGCGTCGCGGACCGGACCAGGGTTTGTGCGGTAGTAGTTCCGCACCGTCATCACGACCTCGGCATCGGACAAGTCGCGCGTTACCGTAACCGGTAGTCGCTGCGCCACGATCGCCGCGTCGAGTTTCCCGCGATTTACGCCGTAGCAAAAGACCCGCACCGGCCGTCGCAGCCGCGCTACGTCAACCTCGCCGGGCGTCTCGCCATCAACCGTCGCGCTGACGCCGGCGTGGCCCGCACCTTCGCGGGTCGAACCACTGTCCAGATCATCGTGATCGGCACCCTCTGCAACGCCGTTCACACTTCCGCCGACACGCGCAGCCCAACCGGTACGCGCCGAGCCTCCCGCGGTCATCGTGGAAGATGACGGCGGACGCCACGACGTCGTATCCGAAGCACCTTCGAGTCCCGTCTCGAGTACGCCCCCCATCCACGCGCCGGTCTGACGACCGTACGACCCGCCTCCGCCTCGCATTCCCCCGCGATCTCGCCACGGTGGGCGTCCCCAACCTTGGCGACCGTCGTGACGGTCCCCCTCGCCGTACGGCCCAATCGCGCCAGAGGCAAGCGCGCGCCGGCGCTCTTCCTCGGCGCCCCGCACGGTGACTTCGGCCCGACGCTCAATCGTGCCATCCTCGCGACGAGAACGCGCCTCGACGAGAACCGGTGTGCCACGCAAGAGTCCGTCAACCGTGACTGCCACATCGCGATGCACCACAACCTGTTGCCGATCTTGCATCTCGATCAACACATCAAAGGTTGGTGGCACCTTTCGTTCAAGGATCGTCTTCTGCGTGCCTCGACGGCGCGCTTCGTCGTCGCCCAACGTCACCGTCTGGACCCCACCGACAAGGTCTGTCAAGGTCGGGTTCATTAAGAGGTTGTCGAGCGTCATGCCATGCGCCGTCGCGACGAGTTGGACGCCGCGTTCGGCGATGGTGCGCGCCGCCTCGGCCTCAAGCGCGGTGCCAATCTCGTCGATGACAATGACTTGGGGCATGTGGTTTTCCACTGCCTCGATCATCACCGCATGCTGTTTCGATGGGGTCGGCACCTGCATCCGACGCGCCCGCCCGATTCCCGGGTGCGGAATGTCTCCATCTCCGGCAATCTCGTTCGACGTGTCCACGATCACGACGCGTTTGCGGAGGTCATCGGCGAGGACGCGCGCCGCTTCGCGCAAGATTGTGGTTTTCCCGACTCCCGGTCGGCCCAAGATAAGGATGCTTTTGCCACCCTCAACAAGGTCGCGCACGAGTTCAACGGTCCCCATAATCGACCGCCCAACGCGGCACGTCAGGCCAACGATGACGCCGTGGCGATTCCGGATTGCGGAGATTCGATGCAACGTGCGCGGGATTCCCGCGCGGTTATCGTCGCCAAAGGCACCGATGCGCGCCGTCACCGCGTCAAGGTCAGCGTTTGAGACCTCGACATCGTCGAGCACCACCTCCCGCGCGGCGAACCTAGCCTCGGGATAGCGCCCCAAGTCCAGAACGACCTCCACCAACGAATCGACCTCTGGATCGTCGCGGAGACGGTCGCGTACGTGATCGGGAAGTAGCGCCAAGAGCGTCCCGATCTCGTCGTGCGAAGAAATTCGTAGCCCGTCAGGCACCGGTGAAGTAGGCATTGGTGCGATGGGTGCGTCGTCCGTCACGATCGTCTCAACTCTGTGGGCAATGACTGGGGCGCCAGCGCGGAGCTGTCGTCACGACACGACCCGCTCGATCGCCGGAGCAAGGTTGCGACGCGCCAACGGGACCGCAAGCGCGAGCTGCTTCATCATCAGCACGTGAGACTCATACAGGCGAAAGCCTGCCGTTTCGAGGGCCTCTCGTTCCGGCCACTGGTGATCGCGAACCGATGCGAACACGGACACGCCTCGAACCCGTCGCGCCGCGTCCGTCGCCACGGCGATGAGCGACGATGCGAGACTCGGGTCGCCCGGGTCAATCATGAGTGAAAGGTGATGCGCCCCGCGCCGTGCCACCGACAGGTGGGCCCAACCGACCACGCGGTCCTCCTGAACCACGACCCATCGACGCCCCGTCACGCCGCGGGAGAGCCGAGGCAAACCACCGAACCGGGCACGAGGCGGCTCCCACGACTGGGGGCGCCGCGCCTCGGCTAACTGCACGACAGGCGGTGTCGTCGCCCGATACAGCTGATGCACGCCAAACGCATCTGACCGTTCCAGACGACGCAGGCCGTCGATCATCGGAAGCACCGGTGGGTTGTCCACGCCATCCGGCGGGACGCTAGGCGCCAACATAAACGTCAGCTCGCGCGTCACGGGTGAAAACGACAACTGCCGCAGCACCGGCGCCCCATCCCCATCGTCACGCGCCATGGCAAAGATGCGTTCGGCTCCGCGTTCGATGGCGGTGTCACAGAGACGCCCCAACAACTGTTGGGCACGACGATCAGGGAAACCGCTCGGCATAACCGCCATCTCGATGGTCTCGGGGGCCAGGGACAGAAACGTCACCTCCCACTGACGCGCGTCGGCGCGCGGTCGGCACTGACCCAGCCCAATGATCGTTCCCGCCAACTCGACCACGTGGCTAATCGTCGCAGGCACGCCAGGGAGTCGGCTTCCCCAGAGGGACTGCACGAGGCCAACACTCGGCGACCAGAACGGCGACCAGAGAATCGCCTCGTGTGCAACCCCCGCCGCACCGGGTCGGCGGCGCGAATGACGGATCAGTTGGGTGATGCCAGGCATGTGCCACCACCGCGCCGTCGCGACCGTCCAGTCGGGTTGCATCCGCTTAGCGCCAGTGTAGCGTGCATGACCACGTGGCACGAAGGTCGACAGTTCGTGGGCGATCGCCGACCGCTTCAACGATCCGCCCAGTCGTTGTCGAGTTTGACACGGTGAGGTCGCCGTCCTATCGTCGCACCACACACGTGCGCGCCTGCGACACCGTCCGTGCATCCGCCGTGATCGGTGGGCGCGCCGCACTGCGAAGGGATCTGCACGACCATGACGGAGCCGGCCACGGGCGCATTCCAAGCCCTTCTTACCGAATCCCGCACGTTCCCTCCGAGCCACGAGGCGACAGCGCACGGCGTCGTGTCGGATCCATCTATCTACGACACCGCACACGCAGACTACCTCGGCTTCTGGGCAGCGCGCGCTCACGAGCAGCTTGAGTGGTTCAAGCCTTGGCACACGATCCTTGACTGGAACCTGCCGTTCGCCAAGTGGTTCGTCGGTGCCGAGCTAAACGCTTCGTACAACTGCGTCGACCGCCACGCACATGGCCCACGTGCCAATAAGCCCGCCATCATCTTTGAAGGGGAGCCGGGAGACGTTCGCACCCTGACGTACGCCGACCTCCTCCACGAGGTCACGCGGACGGCGGCGATGTTGCGCCACCTCGGCGTCCAGAAGGGTGACAAGGTCGCGATCTATCTGCCGATGATCCCCGAGGCAATCTTTTCGATGCAGGCGTGCGCCCGCCTCGGGGCCACGCACACCGTCGTCTTCGGCGGGTTCTCCCCCGAAAGCCTCTCGGATCGCATCAATGACTGTGGCGCGTCTTTCGTCATCACTGCGGACGGCGGGTGGCGCCGAGGCAAGGTCGTGCCGCTCAAGGACAACGCCGACCTCGCCATGGCCTCGACCCCGGGCGTCAAGCGTTGCATCGTGGTCAACCGCGTCGGCGACGCACACCACATCCACATGGATGCGCACCGTGACATCTGGTGGAACGACGCCCTAGCCGAGGCATCGGCGGCTGGCCATGTGGCGGTCGATCCCGAGCACCTCGATGCCGAGCACCCGCTCTTCATCCTCTATACGTCTGGGTCGACCGGCAAGCCGAAGGGAATCCTCCACACTACGGGCGGCTACCTCGTCCAAGCAAGCCTTACCCAGAAATGGGTCTTCGATCTCAAGGAGAACGACGTCTTCTGGTGTTCGGCCGACGTTGGATGGGTCACCGGCCACACGTACATCGCGTACGGGCCGTTAGTCAACGGGGCCACAATTGTGTTGTTCGAGGGCACGCCTGACTACCCCGGGCGCGACCGCTTCTGGGAAATGATCGAGCGCCACAAGATCACGATCTTCTACACCGCACCGACGGCAATCCGTTCGTTCATGCGGTGGGGCGACGACCTACCGGCCAAGCACGATCTTTCGAGCCTGCGCATCATTGGCACCGTTGGCGAACCGATCAACCCTGAGGCGTGGATCTGGTACCACGAGATCATCGGTGGTGGGCGATGCCCCATCGTCGACACGTGGTGGCAGACCGAGACCGGCGCGGCGATGATCACACCACTCGCGTCGTTGACCACTACAAAACCGGGCAGTGCGACCCTCGCATTTCCGGGCATTGAGGCCGACGTGGTCGACGAACTGGGCAATAGCGTCCCGCTTGGTGGCGGTGGCTACCTTGTCATACGCAAGCCGTGGCCATCCATGTTGCGTGGGATATGGGGCGACGAACAGCGTTTCCGCGACACCTACTGGTCTCGCTTTCCCGGAATGTACTTCGCCGGTGACGGATGCAAACGCGACGACGACGGCTACCTCTGGCTACTCGGTCGCGTCGATGATGTTCTCAACGTCTCCGCGCACCGTATCGGCACGGCAGAGGTTGAAAGCGCGCTTGTGAGCCATCCCGCGGTCGCTGAAGCGGCGGTCATCGGTATCCCTGACGACGTGACAGGCCAAGCGATTGCTGCGTTCGTGACACCGCGCATGGGAATCCACGCCGACGATGCGCTCGCGCAGGAACTTCGTGCCCAGGTTGCCAAAGCAATCGGTCCCATTGCGCGCCCGAAAGTTCTCCGCTTCACTGCCGAGTTGCCCAAGACGCGTAGCGGCAAAATCATGCGACGACTCTTGCGCGACATTGCCGAAGGGCGCCTCTCGGGTGACACCACCACCCTCACCGACCCGTCCGTCCTCGCGGACATCCGCGCACAGTACGAGTCGCAGGAAGGCTAATCGCCCGCCCCGGTGGCGGGTACCCTTGCAGGGGACTGCCACCGGGAACAAAAGCCGATGTCTGCAAGCGATCACGACACCAGAGCCGAGGGCGGTGCCGTCGCACGACGGTTGTCGTCCTCCCCGTACGTGACCCCTGCGATCCCCCCGTTGGGACGGGAGCGGGGTGCGGGGTCGCGCCGTGGCCGGTGGCCCATCTTTCGACGTGCGCTCATCACCGTTGGCTTGGCTGTGGCGCTCGCGTGGACCATCGCCGAACCAGGCAGTGTCGGGGCGCAAGCACAAGCGCAACCCGCCGGGCCAACCGCCGTACCCACCAAGGCGCCGCCACCGAAATTCACGAACAGCAAGGCCACCCTCGCACCGGGTGCCATGATGGTCATCACGTGGCGCAACTTGCCGAACCCGTCAGGGTCCGACATGGCCGCCCTCTATCCGGTGGGTGCCCAGATTGACGAGTTCATCACGTGGGCGTACATGTCAACCTGCCGCCAATCCCTGCGTGTACCCGGCGCCAGTTGGGCAACCGCCTCGTGCACCCTGCAGGTGCCCGACCCAATCATGCCCGGCAACTACGAGTGGCGGGTCTTGCGCACGTTGTCGTTCCAGCAGCGTCACGAAATCTGGCGATTCCCAAGCTTCGCTGTGACCGCTCCAACTAAGCCAAACGGCAAGCCGTACGACACTGCAGTGACCACCAAGTCCACATCCGTGGTTGGAGGGGAACTCCTTCCGGTTCAATGGAAAGACATCGCCGATCCAACGCTCGGTGATTGGATTGGCCTCTTCAACGCCGACGACGAGAGCGATTTGCTTCCCCTTGTTGCGCAGCCAACAAGCTGCAACCTTGAAGTGCCTCGCGCGCTCGAAGCGGGAACCTGCAGCCTCGGCGTCCCGTTCGATGCCGTCCCCGGTACGTACGAGGTCCGCCTCTTCACAATTGCTGACGGCCTAAACCAACTGTTGGCCACGTCGTCGCCAATTGACGTCGGCGCACCGCCGCCGGATGCGACGCCACCAAAGCCAATGTTCACCCTGCGCGCCACGCCGACTCCAAAGGCCGCGCCCGCCAGTGACCAAGCGCCCACAACTCCCTGATCGCCGCTCCATCTCGTCTCCTGCGGCGAGTCCACTCAGTATTTGACGGCAATCGCATTGATAGTCACCGCAGATGGCACGTACCGCGGCGTGCCACAGACCCCGCGGTATACTGAGCCAATCAGGCACGGTACGCCGACGACGGCGTACCCCTGACGCATAGCAAGGCCGGGGCACGGCCAACGACGTCCACCGCCCCCGAACGCAGGGGATTGCGTGGGCGTCTTTCGTTATCGGGTGTAGGCATTTGGCAGACGTGAGGGGACACCCCCTCACACGCTGCTCAGACCGGTTGCACCTATCACGGAGCCACTTCACGTTCGCCGAGACGGCATTCGCTCGTCGACGGCAGCCTCGGCGTCCGGGGGTGAACCGCGTGACGCCGCCACCGCGGCGTCAGTGACTTTGTGACGCCTGCCGATTGCCGGGATCAGCTCGGCACCCGACACCCTGAAGGACGGAGACCGCGCGATGCTTGACGAGTCCGCGCGCTTTGGCACCCCACGTATCGATGCCGCCGCGCTCGATACCTCCCCTCCACCGATCAACATCGGACGCCGTTTGGCACCGAACCACTTGGTCCCCGGCGCCATCGGCCTCTACGACCCCTCGTTCGAACACGACGCCTGCGGGGTTGGCTTTGTTGCCCAGATCGACGGCACACCCAGCCATCGCATCCTAGAAATTGGGATCCGTGCCGTCGGCAACGTCATGCACCGCGGTGCGGTCGACGCCGACGCTAGGACCGGTGATGGCGCCGGTGTCCTCACGCAAATTCCCCGCGCCTTGATCGTGCGCGAACTGGCTCGCCGCGGCGTGACTGGTGTCGACCCGGCCGATATCGCCGTGGCGATGGTGTTCTTTCCCAACGACCCTCCCGCCCTCGTCGATACCTGCCGACAGATCATCGAAAAGGCGTGCGACCGCCACGGTCTCCGTCGCCTCGCGTGGCGCGTCGTGCCGGTTGACCGTACCGTCCTAGGAGACAAGGCCCTCGCCACCGTCCCTGACATCGAGCAACTCATCCTCGCTCGCCCGCTTGGGCAGGACGACAACGACTTCGAGCGGACCCTCTTCCTCACCCGTAAAGAGATCGAGCGCCGCGTCACCAGTGCGGGTATCGGCAGTTTCTACCTGCCGTCAATGTCGCGCAGCACCATCTGCTACAAGGGCTTGCTCATCGCTCCCGAATTGCCGCACTTTTACCGCGACCTTACGGACCCCGACTTTGAGACCGCGATCTGCGTCTTCCATCAGCGGTACAGCACCAACACCTTCCCGAACTGGTTCTTGGCACAGCCCTTCCGGATGCTTGCCCACAACGGCGAGATCAACACCCTCCAGGGCAACCGCAATTGGATGGCGGCGCGCGAACCCGAACTCGCCTCGCCACAGTGGCGCGACTCGATCGAATGGCTCAAGCCAATCTGCTGGGCAGGTGGCTCCGACTCAACGAGTGTCGATGACGCCCTCGAGATGCTCGAACGTAGCGGACGCGACGTTCTGCACTCGATGATGATGCTGGTTCCCGAAGCGTGGGAACACATGCCGGACATGGACCCCGCCCGGCGCGCGTTCTATCAGTACCACGCCTGCCTGATGGAACCGTGGGACGGCCCGGCGGCACTTGCATTCACGGACGGCACCATCGCCGCTGCAACCCTCGATCGCAACGGTCTTCGTCCGGCACGTTACAAGATCACCCGCGACGGTGTCGTGATCCTCGGTAGCGAGGCCGGAATCGTTCAAGTCGACGATGCCGATTGCATTGAAAAAGGGCGTCTCGGCCCCGGCGAAATGCTTGCGGTCGATACTGCCAACGGCCGGGTCCTCCATAACGGCGAGATCAAGGCCAAGTACGCCGCCCGACGCCCCTACGGCGAGTGGCTCACCCGTCGTTTCGTAAATCTTGAGCAGCGCATCCCCTCCGACCCCGACCTCCGCGCCCTCGCACCAGACATCAGCGACCTGCCTCTCGCACCGACACCCGAAGAGTTGCCCACCCTGTGGCGCGCCTACGGCTACACCTTTGAGGACATGAAGTACGTCCTCGAACCGATGAGCCAAGATGCCGAGGACAGCAAGTGGTCGATGGGCGACGACACCCCGCTCGCCGTCTTATCTT
>CAYFLJ010000049.1:0-9442 GCA_964343985.1 uncultured Thermoflexus sp. | reverse complement strand
GACCCACCGAATCCACCACCCGTGGTCTGGTCTGGTTGGCGCATCGTTGGTTGCGGCTGAACGACCGGTTGCGCCTGAGCGACCGGTTGCGCCTGAGCGACCGGTTGCGACTGAGCGACCGGAGTGTCGATCGGTGCCTGCACGTCGACCGCCCGCTCTTCCGTCGCTTCGTCACGGTCCGAACTCTCCTGCCCCTCAGGTGCGATCGGCCAGTCGGCAGGCGTCGTGCCGGGCGCGCCCATCGCCCGACCGGCCGTCGGAGACGGCCCAATTGCACCACCCCGTGACGAGGCTGCAGCCTGCGTCGAGGTTGGCGCCGCGGGCGCGGTCGCAGGTCTCGGCGAGGACGCGAGTGCGCCGCCGCTCGAACCACCAGCCGGCGCCGCGCCACCCTGTGATTGTCCGCCCTGCGCCAGCAGATCGGCCAGTCGTGACGTCATCTCAGGCGAAACGCTGCCGCCGGTGCGCGGGAGCTGCTCAAGAATGGCTGCTAACCGCCCCGCCCCATCCATCGGCGCGCTTGCCGTCGCCGGCTGGTTGGACGCGGCCACGCGACGCGCCGCCGCCGAGATCGTGGCTTCAACTTCACCAGCACGCCCGGCAGCCGGCGCCCGTGGCGCTGCCGGCGCGGCTCGGGGCGCCGGAGGACGCTCTTCAAGCGCGGCCAAGATCTCGACCTCGACGCGCCCGAACATCCCAAACACACCACCGGTGCGGACTCGGTTCTCCGCCACGATTACCGCGTCGGCACCAAGTTCCGCCCGGATCTGCTTCAGGGCCGTCGCGCGGTCCTCAGCTCGATATCGCTTTACTTTCATGGTTGCGTTTCATACGTCGTCATGGCTCAACCCGCTGCCGGGCCGCCGCCTAGTCGACGATGACCATCCCTTCCGCCTGCACGTCTACCCCACTCGCAATCTCGCTGAACGAAAGCACCACGAGGTTTGGCAGCACGCGTTCCGTCAGGCGCCGCACCGCGAGGCGCAACCGAGCCGAGCAGAGTAAGACTGGCGCATGCCCAAGGCCGGCCACTCGCTCCATCTCGCCGGCCAACCGTTGGAGCAACGCCTGCGCCCGTACGGGCTCCATCGCGATCATCGTGCCCTGGTCGGTCTGCTTCAGCGCTTCGGTGAGATGCTGCTCCACCTTCGGGCTGAGCGTGATGACATGCACCAGTCCATCGGGGCCGCGGTATTGGGCGGAGATTGCCCGCGACAGACGCTGCCTCACGTACTCCGTAAGCGCCTCGGTATCGCGCGTCTGGCGCGCGTAGTCGGCCAGCGTTTCCATGATGGTCACGAGGTCGCGGATGGTGATGCGCTCCCGCAGCAGGTTCTGGAGGACCTTTTGCACCTCGCCAACCGACAAGACTCCGGGAACAAGCTCGTCGACGACTGCTGGATGGTCGGCCTTCAGGTTCGTCACCAGTGTCTGGACGTCTTGGCGCGACAGAATGCTCGCCGCATTGCCTTTGATGACTTCGGTTAGATGCGTGGTCAAGACGCTTGGCGGATCGACAACGGTGTAGCCAAGCAACTCCGCACGGTCCTTCAGGCTCGCCTGAATCCAGAGTGCTGGTAAGCCAAACGCCGGCTCCGTCGTCGGTGTGCCGTCAATCTGCTCATCGGCCATCCCCGCGTTCATCGCGAGGTACTGGTTGATAAACAGGTCACCACGGGCCACTTCAACCCCGCGCAACTTCACCACGTACTGACTCGGTTGCAACTGGAGGTTGTCGCGCACACGCACGGTCGGCAAGATGATCCCGAGGTCGAGCGCCATTTGGCGACGAATGCGCGTAATGCGGTCGAGGAGATTGCCAGCCTCTTGCGGATCGACGAGGGGGATCAGACCGTACCCAATCTCCAACTCCATCGGATCAAGCGCAAGGAGTGGCGCAACTGCCTCCGGTCCGGTCGGAGCCGCCTCGCCTGAACCGGTCTCGGTTACCGATCCGCCTTCAGCGGTCGCGGTTGAAGTTCCGGCTTGCTCAGAACGGTACGCCAAAAACGCTCCAGCACCGGTCAAAATCGCAAGGAGTGCGAAGGGTAGCTTTGGCAGGCCTGGGACGAACCCAAGAACAACCAAGGCACCGCTCACGATGCCGAGTACCCGAGGGTTCGATGTGATCTGGCGAATTGTGTCTGCACCGAGATCACCGGCGGACGCTGCCCGCGTAACCACGATACCGGTGGCCGTCGAGATCATGAGCGCCGGAATCTGGCTCACCAGACCGTCACCAACCGTCAGCAGCGCGTAGGTTTGCAAGGCACCAGTCAGCGACATCCCTTGCTGCGCGACCCCGATCACAAAGCCGCCGATGATGTTCACCAAGATGATGACGATGCCGGCGATGGCATCACCTCGGACGAACTTTGAGGCTCCGTCCATCGCACCGTAGAAATCGGCCTCTTGCTCAATCTTCGCCCGACGCCGACGTGCCTCTGCTTCTGTCACGAGTCCAGCATTGAGATCAGCATCGATGCTCATCTGCTTACCGGGCATCGCATCGAGGGTGAACCTCGCCGCAACTTCAGCGACGCGCCCGGCACCGTTTGTGATGACCACAAACTGGATGACCACCAAGATCACAAAGACGACCACACCGACGACGTAGCTGCCGCCAATAACGACGCTGCCAAACGCCTCAATCACGTGGCCGGCGTAGCCGTTGAGGAGGATCAATCGGCTCGCCGAGATATTAAGTCCCAAGCGGAAGAGGGTCGTGATCAGGAGCAACGTCGGGAAGACGGAGAACGACAACGGCTCCTGCGTGTACATCGAGACCAGCAGGATCAACAACCCGATCGACAAATTGACGATCAGCAGCAAGTCAAGGAATGCGGTTGGGAGCGGGACGATCATCATCGCCACGACCGCGACGACGGCGACAGGCAAGAGGATGTCTCGCTGCCGAAGCAGTCGCTGCCAACCGGAGACGTTCGCTCCGCCGTTGCCGTTGCCAAGCGTTGTGCTTGCCGTTGCCATCTCGATCATCGTCCCTTAGTCGTGGGCGACCACACCGCTACGTCGATCACCCGATCGCTCCGGACAGGCCTGTCCCGTATCCAATCGAACCGTCCCACGGTTCGACCATCGGTGCGGGACGCGCCGCAGGCGCCGCGCTGAACCCTACAGGGGCACGACCGGGATACATCCGGTACACCCACGCAAGAACCTCAGCCACCGCCTTGTACAAGTCTTGAGGTACCGCTTGCCCGACTTCACAGGCCTTGAACAACGCCTGCGCCAGCGGCCGATTCTCAACCATCGGCACGTGATGTTCACGTGCGACCTTCTTGATCTGCTGCGCCAATAGTCGCTCGCCTTTGGCAAGGACCATCGGGGCGTCCATGCCCGGGCCATATTTGAGCGCAATTGCAAAGTGCGTCGGGTTCGTCACCACCACATCCGCCTGCGGCACCTGCTTCATCATGCGCTGACGTGACAACGCACGTGCACGTTGCCGCAACCGCGCACGGATTTGCGGATCACCTTCAGACTGCTTAAATTCCTCTTTGATGTCCTCTTTAGACATCTTGAGGCTCTTTTCATAGCTATACCGCTGATAGAAGTAGTCCACCAGCGCGAGACCGCCGAAGACCATGACGACACGCCAGACAATTTGATAAACGGCATCACCCACCGCACGGATCGCCTCCAGCGGCGTCATGTCAGACAGCGCCGGCAAGGTGGTCACTTGCCCTTGGAATGCAACCCATGCCACCGATCCAACGAGTGCGATCTTGAGCACTGACTTCAACAGATCGACCAAGGCATTCAATGAGAACAATCGCTGGAAGCCATTCAGCGGGTTCAGACGCGAGAACTGCGGTTGGAGCGGCTTCCACGTGAGCAGCGGCCCAACTTGCACCAAGCAACTAAGTGCCGCCACGGCGAACAGCCCCACCGTGAACGGACCAAGCACCTTCATCACGATCAACGCCAAGCCCAAGGCGCGGGTGTGTACGCCCTGCACGGTGAAGTCCGTTTGCACGAGGTGCGTGAAACTGTGACGAAGCAGGTCGAGCAGCATGGTGCCAATCGACGGGGCCATGGATTGCAACATCCACGCCCCAGCCAACAACACCACGGCGGTGTTGACCTCGACACTTTTCAGCACCTGCCCACGTTCACGCGCCTCCTGGCGCCGACGTGGCGTTGCTGCTTCGCTCCGTTCGCCTGACATTCGTCGCTTCCGTCGTCGCCCTTACCCATCTCGGGGCGAGGCGTGTTCCTCTCGTTGGTTCAGGCCGGGCCCATCGCCCGTGCAAATGGCACAAGCAGCGCCACGATGTCACTGAATGACTTCGCCATGATGTACGCCACCGCGGGGACGGTCACGATCAACATCACGAACCCAACCGCAATCTTTGCCGGCATACCGACGACGAATACGTTCAGCTGCGGCACGCTGCGCGCGACCATCGCCAACGCGACATCGGTCAACAAAAGCGCCGTCAGCACTGGCAATGCCATGCGTGACGCCGTCGCAAAGATTTCGCGACCAAGCCCAAAGATCAAATCCTGCGGCGGCAACACGCTCCCCATCACGTCAATTGGCGCGATCTGAAACGTTCGCTCAATGCCCAACAACACAATGTGGTGTCCATCGATTGTGAGAAAGACCAACGTCGCGACGAGCGAATAGAACTGATCAATCAGACTCGCATTCGTCGAGGTGAGCGGGTTGATGATGTTTGCGAGCGAAAACCCCATCTGAAGCCCAACGATGTGGCCGGCGCCCTCAAGCGCCGTGAACACCATCAGCACCACGAACCCCACTAATCCGCCGATGAGCGCCTCGCGCGCGATGCGCCCGACAAACGCACCAATCTCTTCTGGGATCACCGTGCCCGGCGGCGCCACCACCGGCGCCATCACGAGGGCCACGGTCAACGACAGGAACACCCGCACTTGCGGCGTGGCGCCCCGCGATCCGAAGATCGGCGCGACCAACATCATGGTGCCGACGCGGCAGAAGACCAAAAACACGGCCTCCCACGCTGATGGCAACCCTGATAACAGGTTCATCGCTATCGACGCCTTCCGACCCTATCGACCCAATGTCGGCAACGCAATGAACAAATTGGCAACGTACGTCAACAGGCTATTGAGGATCCACGGGCCAAAGAGCGCGCCTGCCAAAAAGACCGCCAAGATCTTCGGAACAAATGTCAGCGTCATCTCGTTGATCTGGGTCACCGCCTGAAAGATCGAGACGGCGAGACCAGTAATGAGGCTCAACACCAAGAACGGCAGCGAAACCTGCAGCGCGATCGTCATCGCATTCCGCGCCACATCGAACACCATGCCTTCGGTCATCGCGCCTCACCAATGCCACGGCAAACGCATACGCCTGCGTTCCCCGCCAGAGATGGTACGCACGCCTTCTCGCCGATGGGATCAGCCACGTGGCCGATTTCTTACCGACGTGGGCCGTCAGCGCGGGGTTTTTGGCCCGTCTGGTGACGGGCGCCTACCGGATGGCGACGAGCGAGGAGCGCATCGTGCTGCGGCCGGCTTCAGTTAAAGCTGAGGACGAGCGCCCGCATCAGCAAATACCAGCCATCTACCATGACAAACAGGAGGATCTTGAACGGTAGCGAAATCAGCACCGGCGGCAACATCATCATGCCCATTGACATGAGGATCGTCGACACCACAAGGTCGATTACCAAGAATGGGACAAATATCATAAAGCCCATTTGGAACGCTGTTTTCAGCTCACTAATAATGAACGCCGGCACGACAACATACGTAGGCACTTCATCGATGGTCTTGGGTTGATCAAGACGACCAAGGTACACAAAGAGGGCAAGGTCCTTCTCCCGAACCTGCCGCAGCATGAACGTCCTGACGGGGGCCTCGGCCTTGGCGTACGCCTCCGCTTGCGAAATCCGGCCGTCAGCGAACGGACTGTACGCCTCACGCTCCACCTGTTGCGCGACTGGCGCCATCACAAAGAAGGTCAGGAAGAGCGCCAACCCGATAAGCACCGTGTTCGGCGGAAGCTGGGGCACGCCGATGGCATTCCGGATGAGCGACAGGACGATGATGATCCGCGTGAACGCCGTCACCATAATAAGGAAGGCAGGTGCGAGCGAGAGAACGGTCAGCAGGATGATGATCTGGATCGACTGCGCTGTATCCTGCGGCCCCTGCGCCTGATCGATGCCGAACGTCACCTTCGGTACGGCACCTCCGGCGCCCCCCGCGACGTCAGTTGCACCGCAACCAACGAGTAGTACGGCAGCCGCCACCGCAATCGCGAGGCCCACGGCGCGACGGCTCTGTGATTTGGCGCCTGCCACTTGATGTTGCCGCTCACTCATCGCCACGCAACCGTCGCCCACTATCACTCAGTCGTCGTAGCATCGACGCTAAGACTGCACCGTCGTCGGTCGGCACCGGTCGCGCCGGTTCCGACGCATGCCCTGACGCCGCCGTTCGCCTTGCCTCAGCCCGACCCATTGCGCTCGGGCCTCGCGGCGTTCCTGCTCCGGGCAGGGCCTCAACTTCGTCTTGTTCGAACTCCGTCACCAGTGAGACGCCGCCTTCGCTCGCCCCGATTAGCAAGAGGCGCTCACCGACCTCTACTAAGTGCAGCGTCGCCGACGATCGTGACCCTGCAATCGGCAATCGCACCGTTTCACGTACCCGGATGGAGCCAGACGATCCAACCGATGACGTCGCCACCCCAAGCGCTCGCAGCCCCTGCGCGCCGGCCACGATAAGCCCCAACACGATGACAACGCTGACAACCGTACGAAGGGCGCCGTACCACGTGATGCCACTTGGGTTCGCCGTCGGCTCCTGATATGGCGTGAGGAACGCCGCAGTTGAGCCAGCGGCCGGCGCGACATCGGTGCCCTCACGGCCGAGGACTGGGCGCTCGGCAGCCGGGACCGTCGGCCTCGCAGGGGCGCTCGTTGCGGGTACGGGATCGTCGGGGATGCTTACCCAAACCAGGCCGAGCAGAAACAGCGAGACAAGGACGCCGAGCCGAACACTTAGCGACTGTCGCTCAAACCATTGCCTCAACGAGGTACCCACCACTCGGCGACACTGGTCAGGCCGCGCATGCGTGACCTAGCCATTGTCACCGTCGCCATTGCAGCGTCCGCCTAGCGGGCCCGAGCGATCCGTTGGTCAGGATGAACGATCTCGGTCACACGGACACCAAAATTCTCGTCGACGACGACAACCTCGCCACGCGCGATCAAACGATCATTCACCAAGATGTCGACCGGATCCGTCGCGAGCTTGTCGAGTTCGATCACCGAACCGTTGCCAAGCGACAAGACGTCCTTCACCGCGAGGTCTTGCTTGCCAAGCTGCACGGTCATGCGCAGGCTCACGTCGAGGAGCAACTCTAGGTTGGCCCCACCGCCTGCAACACCCGCACCATCGATTGCCTCAAACTGGGCCGGGTGAACTCCCGGGCGCCCGCCATCGGCAGCCATTGTCTCTTCCATCGTCATGGTGATACTCCTCGCACCGGCAGAGCCACCTGCCGGCGAAGTCACTCGCGTCAGGCCGTCGGCAGCGCCTCGTCATCGTCGTCGCTCGCCGCAAAGCCAGTAACTCGCACCGCAAGGCGCTTGCCACGCAGGCCCGGTCGAGCCGTGTATTTCTTTGATCCACTCACGAGCACAGCGATATCACCGTCCACACGGGAGCCGAGTGGCACGACATCTCCGACTTGCAGACCAAGCACATCACCGATAGACACCGAAGCCCCGCCAAGTTCGATGACAACCGGCACCTGAATGTTTCCAAGCCCTCGACGAACGTTTGCGTCGTCCGCGGGACCACGAACAACCATGGCCGACGGGGGCGTGTTATTCGCGGCGATGATGGCCAGCGCCGGCTCGACGAGCGCAAACGGGTAACAAATCCTGACAGCGCCTTCCGCGTTCCCGAGCTTCATCGCATATTCTGCGGTCAGGCATGCGTCTGCCGGTAAAGCGATGCGCAGATAGGCCGAACTCGTGTCCGAGGCAACCACACGCGGCGTGAGCGCCTCGACTTCGCCCCATGCGCCCTTCACGCTTTCAAGTACCAGCGGGATCAGGTACTTCTGGAGGAGTTCGCGCTCCATGTCGGTCGCAGGACGACCTTCTTTGAGCTTCTTTCCCGCACCGCCTTGCATCCGGTCGATCGACGCAAACGCAACGTCGGCCGAAATCGCGAAGATTGCGGTGCGCGGGAACGGATCGAGACTGACGGAGTAAACAAAATACCCCTCAGTCGTCACATCGACGAAATCTTCGTACGAAGCCTGCACCAACTCCGAAAGGCTTAGCCCAATGGGCGCGCGGATATACCCACCAACCGCCTCGGCCATGCGTACCGCAAGATCATCGTGGAGGTCGGTGAGGATGCGCAACTGCTCACGTGTGAACCGATCAGGGCGACGAAAGTCGTAGTACCGGACTTCGGGAGGCTCGCCTGAGCCGGATAGACGATGCCCCAAAATCGGGCCAACGTAATCGACCGCCACCGAAGCGGCGCCATCCATGAGCGCCTCATGCTCCTCGTCGGAGACCAGTTGCTCGTCGCTTACCACGTTCACCCGCTCCCACTACGCCAGCCGAACCGATTCCAACTCACGCAGACCGACCGCCCCGCAACTGGGGCGCGACATGCTACCGCGAAGCCGCTGGCCTTGGCGTCGCCGCTGCCGCGGGGCCTTGGTTCGCCGGAGGCAAAATCCAGATTTCGACACGACGATTCTTCGCCCGACCCTCCGGCGTGAGATTCGGCGCAATCGGACGCGTCTCGGCAAGACCGACCGCCTGTAGACGGCTCCGCTCGATACCCGTATCGGCGAGAAGGTTTGCCGCCGACGCCGCACGCGCCGAGGAGAGGAACCAGTTGGTCGGAAACTTATCCGTGTTAGGGGAGACGTCGTCCGTATGGCCCTCGATACGAATCGGGTTGCGGTCAGTCAGCCCCTTCAATCGGTCCGAGATGAACTCAAGCGTTTGACGCCCCTCCGGACGCATCTCAGAACTGCCGGAGCTGAAGACCATTCCACCCGCAAGGGTGATTACCACGGCATCCTTGCTTGCGGTAATGCTAATTTGGTCACCAAGCTCGTTCTGCGCGGCGTACGACGTCAACTCTTCACCGATCGTCTCGCCGGTGCTCGTCATACCTGCATACGCATTCGTGACATTCCCAAGCGAAATCATGGTGTCGGAGATGTTTGAGCGCGCTGCGGTATTGAACGCCTTCTGCAGCGACGACGCGACCACCTGAAACTTAATCGGATCTTGGATGCTCATCGCATACAACACGATGAAGAGCGCCAAGAGTAACGTGATCATGTCCGCATAGGTCAGCAGGTACCGCTCCGCGTTCTCATGCTCGGGGCAGACATGCTTCTTCGGCAGTCCCATGGGTTCACCTCCCAAGGCGCATGGCCCACACATGG
>CAYFLJ010000048.1:0-9454 GCA_964343985.1 uncultured Thermoflexus sp. | reverse complement strand
ACTGGCTTTCCCAATGGAAGCGCGTGCGATTGATTGCGTGGTCGCGATATCTGGTGGTTGGCGAAAACTGTCCACTTGTCTTGTCTGCGGTCACAAGGAACACGTCGGTCTGCTCGTTCGGGACCCATCGCACCCCTTCGCGCCATGCGACTTCTTGCGCGCCGTCGCCGACGCCGAATGCCGCAAGGATCTCGCTGCGTGCGTATGACGCGTGAATCTGGAGCGCGACGTTGGGTTGGACGGTGAGCGGTTGCGTGCGATGTCTTCGGCCCGATGCGAGTATCCCGATCACTTCGCCAAGTTCGCGGACCACTTGCGGATGGCGCCAAAGCGTTGCGCACGCATCTGCGAGCGACGTAGTGCGCGTCGCGATCTGGCTGAAAAGCTGAATGATCAGCATCCGTAGTACTCGCCGCTTCGATTCGCTGAGTGCCTCCGGACTGGGCGGAAACGGTGCGGCAAGGAGGTCACCGTAATACTCAAGACGATCGACACTGTCGATATGTAGAAGTCGACCGATGGCACGCCGAAGTTCGATTTCATGCGGCCCACGTGGAAGGACTGGGAGACTGGCGCGGTCGCGAAGGTCGGACCAACCCGATCCGTGCGCGTAGATATCAGCGAGTTCGAGACCAGCGTCGTTGATAAAGGTCTGTAGATCGATGTCGCGACCGAACGAGCGAAGTTCCGAGACTCGTGCCGGCAGTGTCGCGGGGACCGCTTGCCGAACATTCTCCAAAACTCGTTCCTGCGCAATCCGGTCAAGCTCCATGTGGCAGCCGGCGGGGAGGAACGGGAACCCGTTGCGAATCTGGGTTACGAGATCGTTGCGCGACCCGCCCAAAAGCGCCCGAAAGCGTAGGTCGAACCGGAACTCTTTTCGGTGTTGGCCGACGAAGTCTAAAACCAGGCAGTGGGTCTTGCCCGCATGCAGTCGCAACCCACGGCCGAGTTGCTGCAAGAACAGGACTGGGCTGTCGGTCGGTCGCAGCATCAAGAGTGTGTCGACGGAGGGAAGGTCGACACCTTCGTTAAACAGGTCGACCGAAAAGATTGCGTTGATACGTCTTGCACGCAAGTCGTTGAGGGCATTCGCTCGGTCGTCGCTGCTCGTGTCGGACCAGATTGCGACCGACGGAATCCCTGCCTCAGAAAACTTGCGGGCCATGAATCTCGCGTGATCAATGCTCACGCAGAAGCCCAACGCACGCATTTTCGTGGTGTCCGACGTTCGTCGCCGAACCTGACTCGTTACCAAGGATGCCCATGCGTCATTGCCAGTGAGGAGCTTTGAAACGCCTGAGACGTCGTACCCGCGCCCGCGCGTCCACCCGACGTGGGTGTAGTCGGCGATGGCGTCGTTCATCCCAAAGTAGACAAACGGTGCCAAGCGTTGCTGATTGATCGCGTCCCAGAGGCGCAACTCGGCGGCGATGCGGTCACCAAACCAATGAAGGATCGGCAAACCATCGGATCGCTCAGGCGTGGCCGTCAAACCAAGGAGTTCGCGTGGTTGCACGTGGTCCAACAAGGCTTGGTAGGACGCCGCCGCCGCGTGGTGGAACTCATCGACCACCACAACATCGAAATAATCGGGGCGAATTCGGGCGAGGTTTACGCGGTGCAGCGTTTGTATCGACGCAAAGACATGGGTGAACGCAGTCGGAACGTGACTCCCTACCCAGAGTTCGCCGAAGCCGGGGTCGGCAAGGGCAAACTGATAGGTCTTCCGCGCCTGATCGAGAATCTCCTCGCGGTGGGCGACGAAAAGCAGGCGGGCGTTCGGGATCTTGTCGCGGAGAGCGGCATAGTCGACCGCGGCCATCACCGTCTTGCCCGTGCCGGTGGCAGCGACAAGAAGGTTCCGATGATGCCCGAGCGTCCGAGACACCCCAATCTGTTCAAGCAGCGTTTCCTGAAACGGCTGCAGGCGAAGTTCTGTTGGCCAGATTCCCCCACCGGGCTTGGGTTGTTTGACCCGCGCCAAAAACGTCGGCCGGTCGTACGCCTCGAAATCCGGACTCTCCCAGTACGCGTCGAATACCGCGGCCATTTTTTCGACGACACCGCGATTGCGCGCGCCTGAGACGCGAACGTTCCATTCCAGGCCAGTCTGTTGCGCCTGATGCGTGAGGTTTGATGACCCGATGTACGCGGTACTGAACCCGGACGAGCGGTGAAAGATCCACGCCTTGGCGTGCAGACGGGTACCTGATAGGTCGTATGACACACGGACTTCGGCACCTAAATCGCGGAGGAGATCGAGCGCACGGGCCTCGGTGCTTCGCGTATAGGTGGTCGTCAACACCCGAATCGGCTTTCCAGAAGTGGCCATCGCCCGCAAGGCCGCCTCGAACGGTTGCACTCCTGACCACCGAATGAATGCCATGACGATGTCCGCGCGATCAGCGGAGGCTAGTTCGGATGCGATCTGACGCCCGACGACCGGTTCGCCGGGTGCGTTCGTCAAGAGTGTCGTGTCGAGAAGCGGGATGATGGGGTGCGGTATCTGTTCTGATGCCCCGCTTGGCCGGACGAGCGAAACCTCCCTGAGCAAGCGAGGCGGCTCGACCGGGGCGTCACCTATCCCTGTTTCGACTGACGCGAAGCCCGAGGAAATCTGGGCGCCCGCGTACCGTTGCACAAGGTCAACGACTTCTCGAACGAGGCGCGTGCCGAGCGCGGCGCGCCCCTCGAGATTGAAGTCGGAGATTGCTCGCCGCACGACTGACTCGACATGTGAAGCCAAGCGTTCCGGCGCATCGGCGTCAGTCAGTGCCTGCGCAGTGATTTTGACTTGCGACTGCCTTTCGCGACCAATTTGCGTCGCGAGACGATCCGTGATGATCGACTCGTGAAGCCCGCGAGGTAATCCACTCATACCCGCCAGGATACGTGCGAATCTAGGTGAACTACATCGGCAACATCGGTGTACTTCAGAACCGCGAGATCGCTCCGCCGTCAAAGCACGCGAGTTCGGCCTCATCCGGTGCCTGCGCGGCGAAGATCGGCCACCACTGTTCAAGGTCGGCGCGGGAAATCGGGACCGCGCCCCACGGCGGGGCGATGTTCCGAAGTTCCAGGCGGCGCCACAGTTCATCGAATGGCACGATCAGGGCGTGCAATTCCACGCGAGCGCCGATTGATCGCGCCTCTTCCCGCTTCAGGTCGCGTTCATCGCGTCCCCAAAACCCGTACTCGAGGATCACGTCCACGCCAACGCTTAGGAGTTGTATCGCGTGTGTGGTCAGCGCTTGTTCTAGCCGATCTCGCGACACTTCGTCACGGACATCAATGCCGAGCGACATCATCCACTCGTCAGGGCAGAGCCGGACGGCGCTACGTTCCGTCTCAAGGCGTTTTGCCAACGTCGTCTTACCAGAACCGGGAAGGCCGCAGATCAGGGTCAACGTCGCCACCTTCGGCCACCTTTCAGACGCGCCTGTGCGTGGCCTTGCAATCGCCGGTCGCGTTGTGCCGGCCAAGATTGGTCGAATGGACTGCTAGCATTTTTCGTGATGCCAGTGTCAGACGCTCATGAAGAATCGGCTCGCGAGAAAACTACCGGTACTACATTACCGGCCGAGAAAAAGCATGTGGTGCAGACGTTCGGCTCGGAGATGATCCGTGCTTTCTGCGATGAGACGGGCTTGCGGTACGCCACCGACGAGGATGGCGATGTGATCATTTCGTTCGGGTACGCCCAAGCACGCGACTGTGCCCTGAAGGTCTATGCATTCGCATCGGGGCGCAGTCATTCGATCCTGAGCGTTCGAATTGTTTCAGACAAGCGGTACCGGACCGTACACGCGCCAGCTTTACTCGAAGCGATAAACCGCTTTCACTGTGATCGCCGCTGGCCAAAGGTGTACGCCAAGCCGACGGATAACGCCGTGTCCCTCGTCTGCGAGTCGCAGCTTGATCTTGCAATGGGAGCGCATCAGGCATTCGTGAACGATTTCATCGACAACGCGATCACTTCGGCGAACTCGTTTTGGCGCTACATGCGCGAGCAGTCGATCACCGGCGTACAAGACGAGTGGCGAGACGAACCTACGACGCCGACAACGAATTCTGACGGTGCAGGCAGCGAGGAGGCGAGCGAATGACCACGGTCGAGGAGCCGGCGCAACAAAGCCTTGACACGCCGAATCCTTCGCCGGTGCGTGTTTCGCCAATCGTGGTCCAGACGCTAAACCGGCAAATGGTGCGCGCCTATCTGCAAGCCGAGGAGTACCGTTTTTGGACCGACCAGTCCGGCGATTTCTTGGTGGAGTTTCGGTACAACGACCGCGTTGGCGGCGCCTTGACCATGGCGGTCCGACTTGAAGGGTCGGCGGAGGACATCCTCCTTGTGTCGGTTGAGTGTGATCGTCGATTCATCCCAGAACGACGATTGGACCTCCTCGAACTGATCAATACGTACCACCGCGAATACCGCTGGCCCAAGGTCAGCCTCTGGGACGACGATGGCGCCCTGCGTATCGACTGTGAATCCCATATTGATCTGTCGTCCGGCGTACACGAGCGGTTACTTCACGAACTCATTGACTCGGCGTTTGCAGAAGGCGAGTCGTTTTGGCGGTGGTTGACGCGACGTATCCGTACCGGGAATGCGAGCACCGCGGGCGACGATGCCGAAGAACCGATCTCCGACGGGGTCGACCCCGCGCCCGTCGACGATCAGCTCCCCACGCACGAGAGTTCTGGCGACGAAACCACCGCGGACGTCTAACCCTCGGCAGCGACGTGCTGTTGACGTCGCGCTACGAGCGTCCGCTTCATTTCACGAAGCCGACTCCCGTGCAACGGATAGGCGAGTAGTGCGACGAATGCCGATCCGCACCCAAGGCACGGAAGCAGTGCCATGAAGACTCGAAAACCATCCGAGACCGATTCTGGTTGTGTTGCGAGCGACGAGTCGTAGCCGTAGGCGCTTGAAATCGCGCCAAATGCCACGGACACGATGGCAGTACTGAGCGTGATGACCATCCCGTTCATTCCGGTGTACATCGCTTCGCGCCGAAGACCGGTGCGGACCTCATCTTCATCAATGACATCAGCGATCAGCATATTGTCCATCAAGAAGATGCCTGCGAAGCCGACCCCAATCCCGACCGCGGCGAGTACCGTTGTCGTCAGGTCGGAGACAAACCAGAGGGGCACCATACTCACCGCGACGACGCCGTACGCCACAAGGCCGGTGGTGCGGGGTTCATATCGGTTCGCCACAATTTGACGCCACGGGTACAACATGATTGCCGAGACGATGAACGCGGTTGCCAGAATGATCCCAGTTGATGCGCCGTCAATCTTAAGTGTATATTTGACAAAGAAGAGCATGCCGGTTGCCATGCTATTTGTTGTGACGAAGCGGAGCGTCTGAGCACCGGTCAGGATCAAGAATGAGCGGTTGCCGAGCATCGCGCGAACGGCTTGCGTAAAGGGCATCTGCGGTTCACCGCCGGCACCATCTTCAACCATCCCTGCCTGACCGGCCAGGATAGCTGCGAGGCTGACGACTGCGAACGCGACCCCCATTTCGCCATAGCCGACTCGATCCGCGATGACCGGCGGCAGTGCCACTCCGAGGAGCAGGGCGACCGTGAGGAAGATCATCATCTTCGCGGCGACGTCCGTCCGCTCGCGATAGTTCGCAAACATCTCCGGTAGCAGCGCGTAGTACGCATTGCCGACGGCACTGTTGAAGCCGTCATACACCACCATCGACACGAAGAAGTACGCCGCCAAGGCAACGGGCTCGGAGTTTCCGTCGAACGGTGCAACCCAGAGCGCGGCGAACGCGGTCAGGCTAAACACGGATCCGTACCGCAGCCACGGAATGCGTCGACCGAGGCGGAACCGAGTGCGGTCCTGCCAGTACCCGATGATCGGGTTATTCACCGCATTGTAGAATGCATAGATCGTCAAAGCTGTCGCCGCCCACGAGGGCGGGAGGTGTTTTACATCGGTATAGAAGAACAGCAACGACACGCCGAAGACTTGTCCGGGCATCGTCACGCCAGTCATTGCGAGGCCAAATAGCCATCGCTGTGCCTGTGAGGTGCGAGCCGGCGGTTCGGCAAGGGATGTTGCAGAGATAGCGACCATGGTGGTCCCTGCGCGCCGCGGGAACGGCCCGGGTGCGGCCCGCGCGCAGTCTACTCACCTGCCTATGGGCGATGGCCACATTCTCGCGGACGTTAGAGCTGTTCCCGAAGTTGCGCCACGATGGTTCGTGTAATGCCCGGCACGGCCAACAACTCTTCATCGGTTGCGGCGCGGATTCCCGTGAGCGAACCGAAGCGGAGCATCAACGCCTTCTTGCGTTTCGGCCCGATGCCGTCGATTCGGTCCAAACGGCTGCCTACCTGCCGCTTGGCGCGTACCTGTTGGTGAAACGTCACCGCGAAACGATGCGCTTCGTCGCGTACTCGCTGCACCAGAAAGAGTGCTTGGGAGGATCTTGGCAGGAGTACCGGTTGGGTGTGGCCCGGCCGGAAAATCTCCTCGAACTGTTTCGCAAGCCCAACCACTGGCAACCCGCCCGCGCCGACATCGACCCCGATCTCGCCAAGCGCCGCAAGCGCGGCGCCAAGTTGGCCCTTGCCTCCATCAATAATGACGAGGTCAGGCCAGGTTCCCCAGCCTTTGGCGTCGGCAGTGACGCCTGCACCTCCACCACGGTCGGCAATGTCGTCGGCGGCTTCGTCCGAAGCGCCATCGTCGTCGGCGGTCATCAAGCCGATTTCGCCAGCATCGTCCGGGACGACTGACTCGCTGACCATTTCGGGGTCGATTCCGGTCTCGTTGTCTGAATCGGAGTCGGCAGTCGACACGAGGGCACTGGTCGTCGCCGTCGCGACTGCACGCTTAAAGCGCCGGCTGATCACTTCGTGCATCGATTTGAAATCGTCGTTCTGGTCACCCGCTTTCATCCGGAACCGCCGATAGGCGTGAGTTGCTGGCTTGCCGTCCTCGAAGACCACCATTGACGCAACAGTACTCGTGCCTTGCACGTGGGAGATGTCGTAGCACTCGATGCGGCGTGGCGGTTCCGGTAGGTGTAGTGCCTCCGCGAGTTCGCGGAGGGCGCCAGTCGTGCGCCGTCGGTCGGCGAGCCATTCGGTTCGAAGCCGTTCGAGGGCAAGGTTTGCGTTCCGCGTAACCAGTTCGAGGAGGTCGCGCTTCGGCCCCCGTTGTGGCACTTCAAGTCGGACAGTACCCCCGCGTCGTTCTGTGAGCCACGCGCGTAGTGGCTTCTCGTCGGTCGGTGAGACAGGAAGCAGAATCACTGGTGGGACAAATGTTGCACGCGCGTAGTACTGCTGAAGAAACTGCGCAACCACTTCCTCAGCGAGAGCGCCACTCGTGTCTTGAAGGACAAACTCTTCACGTCCGATGACGTTATCATCACGAACAGTGAAGACTTGAACGACGACGTCGTCAATGTCAGCCGCGTAGGCAATCGCGTCGAGGTCTCCGCGACCGACTGACGTGATCCGCTGCTTCTCAACGATTTGCTCCGCGGACCGCACTCGGTCCCGCAGTGCCGCCGCCCGCTCAAACTGCAACGACTCGGCGGCCTCGGCCATTGAGGCACGCAACGCGTCGATCGCTGCCTTGCCTCGGCCATCGAGAAAGTCAAGTAAATGTTTTACGGAGTCTCGATACTCCGACTCCTCAATCGCCCGGATGCACGGCGCGCTGCACCGTTTGATATGGAAGAGAAGACAGGCCCGGGGGTATACCCGCTCCATGTCAAGCGTGCACGTCCGGAACAGGAAGAGGCGTTGAAGGTGCTTGATCGTTTCTCGCAACGCACCTGAGTCAGTGTACGGGCCGAAATACCGGGATCCGTCTTGGACGGTGCGCCGCACCGTCCCAACGCGCGGATACTGTTGCCCCGTCGTGACGCGCAGGTACAAGTACTGCTTGTCATCACGGAGCTTGATGTTGTAGCGCGGATGGTGTTCCTTGAGGAGATTGTTCTCAAGGATCAGTGCCTCCTGCTCCGTGGCCGTGACGATCCAGTCGAACGCGGCAATCCTCGCGACAAGGTGCTGGACTTTGATGCCGAGGTCGTCCTGCTTCTGGAAGTACGATCGCACCCGGTTGCGCAGGACGCTTGCCTTGCCAACGTACAGGATGCGCCCTTGACCGTCGCGCATCAGATAGACGCCAGGTTGTGTCGGCACAAGGCGAAGGCGCGCACGGAGTTCGTTGATCGGGATCAGACACGGGCTCGTGCCGTCTGATTGAGCGCCCATTCCCGTCGCCGAAGCGTCGGCCTCCGGGTCGAACGGCGGTGTCACCATCGCCAGATGCTACCGACCGTGGCGGCCGAAACAGGTTCGTTGCAGGCGGAATACCGACATCTGCCGACACTTTATGCTGTCAAAGTAATTTGGCCGCCAGCCGACCGCCGCTCCCCGTTGCCCGCTCGCGGTGCCAGGGTCCAGACGGTTCGAGGGGACCGCGCGTCGCTTACGGGGTACCAATCCATGAATGGGAAACTCGTCTTCTCTATCTTGCTTGTAGTTTTCATAGACTTATTCGGTTTAAGCTTAGTCATTCCACTCCTTCCGGGTTACGTGAAGATGTTCAATGCCACGGAGACCACTGGAGGGCTGCTGTTTGCGGCGTATGCACTCATGCAGATGTTTGGCGCACCATTCCTTGGGAGACTGTCTGACCAATACGGGCGCAGACCAATCCTTATCTTTTCGATTATCGGTACAGCAATCGGCTTTGTCACGATGGGCCTTTCGACATCGTATCTGCCGTCACTCGAACTCTTGTTCGCGGCGCGCATTATTGCGGGGATCAGCGGAGGAAATCTGAGCGTTGCTCAGGCGTACATCGCCGATGTCACCGATGCGAAGAATCGGGCGAAAGGCCTTGGACTCATTGGCGCAACATTCGGCCTCGGGTTCATCTTCGGTCCCGCGACCGGTGGAATCTTGAGCGAACTTGTCAACGTGTCGTTTCCGTCGTACCTTGCCGGTGCGCTTTGCCTCGTGAACCTTGCACTTGTGCTGTTCTGGCTACCTGAGTCGCTACCGGCGACGGAACGGGCACGAAGACTGCGGGAGTCGGGGACGCCCGGGCCAATCTTCTCGGTGGGCGCACTCACCGCTGCGCTTGCGCGCCCGTTCGTTGGTTCGCTGCTCTTCACCCGCGCCGGCATCACCCTTGCTGGTGGCCTTGTCCAGACGGTGTCTGGCTTTTACATGATTCGCAAATTTGATCTTTCGCCAAGCCAGATAGCGTACGTCTTGACATATGTCGGCGTCCTGTCGGTGATTGTTCAGGGGTTCTTGGCCGGAAGAATTAACGCGCGTGTTCGCGAAGACGTGTTGATCACGGCGTGCGTTGGCTTGATGGCGGCGTCAATGTTGGGATGGGCGCTCGCTCCAACCCTGCTCATGTTCAATCTCAACCAAATCCCAAT
>CAYFLJ010000047.1:0-9463 GCA_964343985.1 uncultured Thermoflexus sp. | reverse complement strand
GTCGCTCCCTCGAGGATCGTCGCGAAGTCGGGCATGCGTTGTGCGAGGACAACAAACTCTGGATTCGGTGTCACCACGTAGCACGGTGGTAGTGAACGCCCCGAACCCGTACCCGCACGTTCGGCGACTGACGCGCAGGTAGCAAGCGCCTCGTTATACGTGACGTCATCCACGCGGACGCCGAGTATCCGTCGGAACGGTCGTGGGGGCGTTGGCGACCCGCGACCGGGACTCGCCACGGAAGGCTCAGGCATTGTCCGTCACTCTCGGCCCCGCCTCACCCGAGACTGGGCCCATTTTGGGCGCCTCACCCCCATCCGAACGCACGGACCTTGCCGACCGGTTGCGCGGGCGGTGCGCGCACGTCGCCATCATCGGACTTGGCTTTGCCGGCCTGCCATTAGCGATCGCTTTCGCCGCTGCCGGCCACCGGGTGACGGGCATCGACGTCGATGGCGCACGAGTGCGCGACTTAAACGCCGGGCGCTCGCACATTGCAGATGTTCCCGACGCCGAGTTGGCGGGCCAAGTCGCTGCCGGACGGTTCGTCGCCACCACGGACTACGCCGCACTTGCCCAAGTCGATAGCGTCACCATCTGCGTGCCAACCCCCCTCCTACCCGGCCAGGTGCCCGATCTTCGGTTCATTGAGTCGGCAGTCGACAGCCTTGCGCCGTTCCTGCACCCCGGAATGCTTGTGGTGTTGGAAAGCACCACCTACCCCGGTACGACCGAGGAGATTGTGCAAACGCGTGTGGAGGCACGAGGCTTGCGGACCGGTATCGACGTGTTCATTGGCTTTGCGCCCGAACGCATCGATCCCGGTTCGACGAGTAGCCCCGGCCTCGCCGTACGTTCCATCCCGAAGTTGGTCGGCGGCGCCACTCCCTTGTGTTTAGCACACGTCCAAGCCCTGTATGAACCGGTTGTCGATCGGCTTGTACCGGTGAGTTCATTGCGGACCGCCGAAATGGCGAAACTCGTTGAGAACAGCTTCCGCATGGTGAACATCGCATTCGCCAACGAAGTCGCCCTGATGTGTGATCGCCTTGGGATTGACGTCTGGGAGGTGATCGACGCCGCGGCAACCAAGCCATATGGATTCCTTGCGCACTACCCTGGCCCCGGCCTCGGCGGGCACTGTATCCCCGTCGATCCTTACTACCTCTCTTGGAAGATGAAAACGCTCAACGTGCCGGCACGCTTCATCGAACTGGCCGGCGAGATCAATCGTGCCATGCCTGCTCATGTTGTCGGGAAGGTCTCAACCGCCCTCGAAGCGCGCGGGAAGACCATTCGCGGTGCGAACATCCTCGTGTTAGGCGTGACCTATAAGCGTGACGTCGCCGATGTTCGAGAATCGCCCAGTCTTGATATTCTTGGCTTGCTAGCAGCCCGGGGTGCGCACGTTGGCTACCACGATCCGTACGTGCCGGAACTTGAGGTTGCCGTGCGAGCCGCAGGCTCGATTGATCCGCACGGGCCGACCATCCGCCTCACCTGTGAGGACGTGGTCTCGTCAGTGCGCAACGCCGATTGCGTGATTGTCGCCACCGATCACACGTCGTACGACTGGAACGTGATCGCTCACGACGCGACGCTTGTAGTGGACACGCGCAACGTCCTCCCCCGGACGGTCGCGACCGTTGGGGCGCGCGCCGCGGTGGTGCGCCTCTGAACGTCAGGCCAGAGGTGTGATTCGGCTTCCGCCTTTCCTGAAATACCCACTTCGTCGCCGACGCCTTGAACGTCCACCCGGCTTCGGCGAGGTCGATGGCGCCGCGCCTCCCGGTTTCGGGCAACCCCCTGATCGTGCACCGTGGACGGCTCGACGTCGTGCCGCACTCACCGGTGCGTTCGTCGCGTTCATGGTCGCGCCCCTCCTGCTTGCCGTTGCGGTGTCTCGCTCCCCGTGGGCCGAAAAAGTGGTTGCCGATGCCGCCTTCGATCTCCTTGCCCTGTCGTTTGGCGTCGTCGCACCCAGTCCGGACCCAACGGGCGACCATGGTGACCAAAGTCGATCCGGGCCAGCGTCTGGGACGCCGTTAACCAACGAAGAAGCACCTCGCTTTGAAAACTCCGATCTTGACGTGCCCGAGTGGTCAAGCAAAGAGCGAGTCAACGTCATTCTGTTGGGCACGGACCGTCGCGACAATGAACCTGACGTTACCCGCACCGACACAATCCTGATCGTCTCGATTGACCCAGTCTCGAAGTCCGCCGGGGTGTTGTCGTTGCCCCGAGATCTGTGGGTGAACATCCCCGGCTACGGCTTTGAGAGGATCAACACCGCGTTCGAGATTGGCGAATATCAGAAAAAGGGTGGGGGGCCGGCACTCCTGCGCCGGACACTTGAGGGCCTGTTGGGTGTGCCGATGCACCACTACGCACTCGTCGGCTTCACCGGCTTCCGAAAGGTCGTCGATCAACTCGGGGGCGTCGTCGTCGATGTCGAGCGCCCGTTTCGCGACGACGAATTCCCGCAGGGTAACTACGGAACTCGACGCATCCTTTTCCAAGCGGGCCTGCAACGCCTTGATGGTGAGCAAGCACTCTGGTACGTCCGGTCTCGCCACGCCGATAGCGACTTTGGGAGGAACCGGCGCCAACGCCAATTCCTTCTCGCGGTCCGGCAGCAAGCCTTACAGCTCAACATGCTTCCGAAGGCGCCGGCGATGCTTGCTTCGGTGATGGATAGCGTGACCACGGACCTCCGCGCGTCGGAGATTTTGTCTCTGGTCCGCGTGGCAAAAGACGTTGAGACTTCCCGTTTGACGAGTCGCGCAATCGACGAGACGATGGTGAATCCGTGGATGACTCCAGGCGGCGCCGCGGTACTCCTTCCCGAACCGGTGGCCATTCGGCAAGTTGTGCAAGAGGTCTTTGGCACACCGGGCAAGCTGCCCACCCTGCCAGTCGCGCGTCCGCAACCAGTGGTCGCGACACCCGATATGGCGAAGTCCACGATGGCAAGCGACCCACGCACACCCAGCCCGGTTGCGACGTCGAACGCACGTCCAACCGCAACGACAATCGGCGGCCCACTGCCACCCGGGTATTGGACGACGCCGACTCGATCTGGGTCGCCCGGCCCGGCGACACCAACCCAAGCCTCGCTGGCGGCGTTTCCCGGAACCATCGTGTCCCCGACACCACGAGGCAGTGTCGTCGGACCTGGCCAGAGTGGCGTGGCAGTGGTCGTCACACCCGGAACGCCGTCGGCAGTCTCAGGGACTCCGGTCAGTGGTCGAGCGGTGGCGACTAACGTTGGGGTGGTGCCTGTTGTGCCGGCGTTACCGAACGTACCCGTCGTAACCCCAACCGTCGCGACCGGTCAGGCGCCCGTGCGAACGACGACGTCCGGGACGGCCCCGTCGCCAACCGCTGTCAACCAAACTGGTGCCGCCGGTGCGCAGTCGGCACAGGCGACGCCGACCGGTGCACCTGCTCCGTCGGCAACGCGTCTGCCCGTCGCACCAACCGCCTCTCCGGTAGTAGCAACGCCTGCCCAGATCGCCCCGACGCCTGCTCAGACGCAAGCGACACCGACCGTCGCCTCCCGCTAGCCGCAGTGTCGCGTCGTCAGGTGACGATGCGCCACGCCGCGAGGCAAAACAGCACCATAACGCCAACCGCAAGGGCGAGGACCGTTCGGGCAAGCACTCGGTCGCGTGCCGGAAGCAGAACCGCAATTGCGCCGTTCGTGCCCCACACGACGACGCCAATCAACGGGAGTCGAAAGATGTCGGTCTTCGGGCCGATGATGTCGACCTCGCCATACACACTGAAATGTAAAGCGACAAGTTCAGGAAAGGTGTCGATATAACGCCAGAGCGCGAAGCCGAGTGCACCGTTGGTGGCCACGGCGAGGAGGAAAAGCGACACCGCCCACGGGTCGGCCCATATTCTTGGTCGAACGCTGACGCGTCGGCCGAAGCGTGGGCGGGCGGGTACGGCTTCCTCAGCGTCGTATCCCGCTTCATCTGCAGTCAGTGAGAAGCCCCTGACCCGAGTACCGGCCGAACCCAATGGGCGTACTTCGGGTTCTCCCCCCGCACCGCATTGAAGTACACGTCCTGAAGTCGACGAGTAATCGGTCCGACGACGCCATCACCGACCTTGCGACGATCAATCTCAATAACTGGTGATATTTGCGCGCCGGTCCCGCAGAGGAACACTTCGTCAGAGGTGTACAACTCAGATCGTGCCACGTTCCGTTCGATCGTCCGGATGCCCAATTCGTCACGAGCGAGATCCATCACCGCGTTGCGCGTGATGCCGACGAGGATGTTTTCGCCCTTCGCCGGAGTGATAAGCGTGTCACCTTGGATCAAGAAAATGTTTTCGGCACTGCCTTCGGATACGTTGCCGGCCTGCGTGAGCATGATTGCTTCGTCGAAGCCGTTCTCAATCGCCTCGGTCTTGGCGAGTGCAGAGTTGACGTAGAGGCCAGTGACCTTCGCCGCGGGCGGGATCATGTTGTCGTCGATGCGTCGCCACGATGAGACTCCGCACTTGATGCCGTCGTCGATTGGAATGTAGTTCCCCATCGGTGCGGTGTAAATGGCAAACCCGTCTTCCAAACCGTGCAATCGCACCCCAATGATTTCGTGGCTCTTGAACGCCAGCGGTCGGATGTAGACGTCTTGTCTGTAGCCGTTGCGCCGGACGATTTCGGTCGTGATGTCGGCCAATTCTGCGGGGCTATACGGGAGATCGATCCGGAGCACGCGGCACGACCGGTGCATGCGTTCGAAGTGGGCCTCCGCCTTGAGGAGGTACAGCTCTTGGTGCGACTCGTTCCAGTACGCCCGAATGCCCTCGAAACATCCTGTGCCGTAGTTCAACGCATGGGTCATCAGGCTGAGATTCGCGTCGGCGAACGGCATGATCTGCCCCTTGAAGAAGCACCATTCACCAGCGACGGACATCGAGCGACCTCCTTGGATCAATCAAGTCGCCTCCCCGAGGCGATGGTTCGCGAGTATACCCGCGCCTCCCCAGCGTTCCTGAGGGGCACTGACCCGTGCGCTTGCGCAGGTTATTCACATCCCGGAGGAAGCTTGTCGGCCCACGGTCGTGCGCGTTCGAGTTGGCCCGCGACCCGATACAGCGTTGCCTCGTCACCGAACCGACCGGCGAACTGCACGCCAACCGGAAGGCCGTTCGCCGTCCAGTGCAATGGCACACTCATCGCGGGAAGGCCGGCGGCGTTGAACGGGGTCAGCGACGAGACGACATTGAACACCGTTTTGGCGTTACGGTCGAGCGCACCGACGATTCGCATCAATCCACCAGCGTTCAGGCGCACAATGGCCTTGAGCAGGAGAGCCTCGATACCGTGCGGACGTATCGCGCCGTGCGGTGCCGGAAGTGTCGTCAGCGTCGGTGTCAAGATCAGGTCGAACCGAGTCAGGAAGTCGCCGACGGTCCTCGCACACTGCCAAAGGCACTGTTGCGCCGCCACCATCTCATGACCCCGGACTTGCCTACCAGCGAGGTTGAGCGCCCAGGTCTCGGTTTCGACGTCTCGCCATGTGAGGCGGCGCCCCAACACGTCACCAACGTCATGGACGATGTTGGCGACCTCAGAGGCGACGATGGTTAGGAAGGCGCGGTTGAACGCGTCTGCGTCAATCGTGGGTGCGGCTTCCTCGACGTCATGGCCGAGGGACGTCATCAGCGCCGCCGCGTCGCGGGCCGCGGCTACACATTCGGGATCAATTGGCCCACCGGTGAGCGGTCGCGTTGCGAGAGCGATACGCAACCGGCCCGGTTCAGTGGTGACCTCGTCCACGTACGGGCGTGCGCGCGGTGGTGCAACTGAGGTGGCGCCAATCTCGGGTGCGCACGTGGCGTCGAGAAACGCCGCACTGTCGCGCACACTCACGGTGAGCGCGTGGCGCGAAACAAGCCCTTGCCACGGCATAAACGAAACCGGCCCATCTGGTGTGCGCCCACGGGTCGGCTTTAGGCCGAAAACCCCGTTGACACTAGCCGGGCCGCGGATCGAACCGCCGCCGTCGCCGCCGGTCGCCATCGGCACCATCCGCGTCGCGACGGCGATGCCGGCGCCTCCGCTTGATCCTCCGGCAGATCGGTCGTTCGCCCATGGGTTTCGTGCGATGCCGTAGGCGACCGGTTCTGTCGTCGCCAGCAATCCAAACTCTGGACAGTTGGTTTTGCCGAAGATCACCGTGCCAGCGGCCCGCCACCGACGGGCATTCTCAGTATCCGTAGGTGAGACGTGCCCGAGCAGTGAGCGACTGCCCCCTTGGAATGGG
Source organism: uncultured Thermoflexus sp. (assembly GCA_964343985.1). GTDB lineage: Bacteria > Chloroflexota > UBA11872 > UBA12225 > UBA12225 > CAILQO01. The sequence continues at coordinate 3,179 of CAYFLJ010000047.1, read as the reverse complement.
GTGCCACCAACCTCGCCATCGAGGTCTTTGACGAGGAGCGGTACGCCCATAAACGGGCCGTCGGGCAATCCGGCCGCGATGGCGTTCCGAGCGTACGGTTCCAAGCGGTGAACGACGGCGTTGAGGCGGGGGTTCAGGCGGTCGACCCTCGCCAACGCCGTGTCAAGCAGGTCAGTGGGCGATACCTCGCGCCGTCGAACAAGGTCCACCATCGCCAACGCGTCGAGGCGTGGATACTCTGACACGATTCCCATTGCCGTGCCTCCTGCAATTACACGCCTACGCGTTCCCCTCGGGTACCGGCCGGATCACGAGCAGCCAATCATCGGGATACGACTGCCCCGGTGGTGGCGCCTCGCGTTCCGCCCAACCGTCTGGGGGCACGATCCATTCGTGACTGATCGGGAACGGTTCGCTCACAGAACCGTCGCGAGGATTGCGCCATTCGCCGGTCAGCGCCCCGTCCTCGACGTTGAGAAGCCCCAGATTGAGTTCGGCGGCGTACGCTCCGGCGAAGTACACCACCGTGGTGCGCGACGCCGCGTCGCGGGCAACGGAGACCCATCGCGTGAACTGACCGTTCCCGCCCGCATGCCATGTCAGAACCCAAGGGGCCGGGCGCAAACGCCACCACGCGACCGATTCGAAGTGCGTTCGAAAATGGCATATCTGGGACGCACCGGCAAAATGCAGCGCCTCGCGCCACGACTTCGCCTCGCCGGTCTGAAAATGTCCCTTCGGACGCTTCCCCCCGGGTTCCCACGACCACACTCCGTGCGCGCCGTAGGTAACCCCGGCGGACGCCGTGACGAGCGAAGACCCGTATAGCGCGCGTCGAACGTCGCGATCACTGAAGCGCCCCGTCCATCCGGGCGGCACGCCGATCATGACGTTCATGCGGTTGTGGTCTTCGTAGCAGGCCTCAACGTTGATGATCGCCTGGTGAGCGTTTAGTGAGGACTCGGCAAGCCATGGGCCGTCTTGGAGCCACCGCCACGACCCAATCCCCCCGCCATGCCCGCTCTGGTAGCCAATGACATCGACCCACGGTTCGTCGGCGAACTCGGACCCAATCCATTGCAAGCCGCCGGGATGCACCACAATCGGTGCTCGATCGGTCGACGGGTTCTCGCCGAATGTCGCACGGCCGATTCTGTGCCAACGTCCAGCGGCATCACCAGAGTAGTCACCGTCGCCCATCAATATGAAGGCGACTGGATGAGCGTGCCAACGGGCGACGAGATGTCGTGCCAAGAGCGCCGCATCGGCTTCGGACAGGTAGATCCCCGGGTTGTGTTCAATGACCTCGGGTACCGGCACGTCGTCCATGGACATGTCCTGTGTGACCGGCCGATCATCTTGTGGAATGTCGCCGAAATCGACCGCCTTGGTCTCATGAGCCCAAAGGAGGACCGGTGCGCCGACAAGCCCGTGAGCGCCCAACGAATCAAGCCGCGCATCAAGACGCCGAAGGAATTCGTGGTTCAAGGTCTCCAGAGTGCCGTCGTCTCCGCAGGTGAACGCGGGGCCATCCGGACCGCCATCGGGTAGGCCGCGCCACGGCGTTGCGACGAACTGGACGACGGTGAACCCCTGTGCGGCGCGGGTTCGACAATAGTCTTCCCAGTCATCGGCGGAGGCAACCATTGGGCCATTCCAAGCCGTGTCACCGACCCAATGGAACGGGGTACCGTCGGGGTGCCAGAGGTACCCCGCTCCGGGTGCGAGCCGTGGGAAGCCGTGCGCGCGCAACGCGAGTGTGCCTTCGTACGCATTGCAGTCACCTACGAACGTATCCGGCGATGCATCGACGGCGGTGCCGTCCGACAGCGCAAACGAAGCGCGCCCATGCCAACGTCCAGGTTCATCGAAGGCGACGCGCGCGCGCCATTTCGCGCCGCCGTCCCAAAACGCTGGACAAATGCGAGTGCGACCGGAAGGCGATGTCCATGCGACGGAGCCGACGACGCCCCGTAGTGGGTCGACGTCCAAAGGCGTGTCGACGGTGATTTCGACGGTCACAATCGACCAAGCTGAGTGCGTGTCAAGGTTGAGCGGTTGCGTCACGCGGTGCCTTCCCCGCCGGGCGAGACCGGCCTACAGGGGCGTCTGCCCTTTCGGGTGTCGCCTACGTGGGGTATATCGTGCGCTCTTGAGGGAGTGCCACTCTACTGGCGGCATCGTACGCACTCGGTTTGTGTCGTGTGGCGGCCACCGATGACAACCGCCACGGACTACGGACTATGGTGAGGAAGCATGAGTTCGGCGATCGATTGGCCAGACGCGCACATCTCCATTGAGGCACACCCGCACCCAGAAGACCGCCAACGCGCGGCCGCTTGGGCGCTCCAGCGTCTTACACGTCGGGATTTCGTCATCGTGGATACCGAGACGACTGGCCTTGGTCCAGACGATCAGGTGATCGAAGTCGCGGTGGTGGACCCGTCTGGGAAGGTTCTCGTCGATCAGTTGGTTCGACCTACCTGTCCGATACACCCACGGGCGACGGCTGTCCATGGATACGACGAACCCGCACTGGCCGGGTCGCCGACATTCTTGGAGGTGTTGCCAGAGTTGCGCGAGTCGCTCGGTGGGACCTTGGCGATCGCCTATAACGCACCTTTTGACGAACGCTTGATGCGACAGTCGGCAGCGGTCTGGGGTGCCGACCCGATTGAAACGTCGTGGGACTGTGCGATGCGATGGTATGCGCAGTACACCGGGGCCGTCTCCAGTTCACGAGGCGGGTACGCCTCCCCGAAATTACCGCGCGCCGAAGTCGACCAATTGCGCCATGGCGCGCGTCGTGACTGCCTTCTGACGTTGCGTTTATTGACAAGAATGGCGCGTCCACTCTCGGGGTGAACCCTGATTACCACCGCTGTTTGGGCGCATAGTTGCGGTTTGAATGGCCGTTCCCCTAAAGTCAATCGAAGTCCCGGTGAGAAGTTCGTGGACCGACGGCATTTCGGGTTCGCGTGAGTTCCGGGAATGGTCGATGTAGGGGGTAGCAATGCTAGATGAGACCCGCCTGACGCGAAGCAGCGCGCTGAAGCTCAGCGCGATGACCGCAATTGGGACCGCGATGAGCGCGGCCGGCGGCATCGTGACCGCGACGGTGGCGACCGCGCAGAAGAAGTACGGTGAGGCGCCGTCGTTGGCCGCGCAAGTGGCGAGCG
>CAYFLJ010000046.1:0-9852 GCA_964343985.1 uncultured Thermoflexus sp. | reverse complement strand
TTGCTTCGGCTCATCTCCAAGCAGGGCCTCGAGAGGACACCGGTCCCAGCGGTGGGCACCGATTGGCGTCCGCTCGCAAAATCTGCGCGCTGTCAGCGAGATGTGACCAATCGGCGCGCCGCTGGACGATGTGCAGCACAAGCACGTCGACAGAACCGACCAGTTGACAGTTCATGCCCCCTCACAAGCGGACGTAAGGCGCTTCAATCGCCGGCCTTGATAATGAGTACGCCGCCATGAGGGTGGCGCGCGTCGAACTCGAGACCTTTCAGCGTTTCGGGGCCGAGCCGGGCGCGGTCACCCTTGACGGGGGCGAATACGCTCGACGTGCCTCGCGTGGCCGTCTTCACCGGCGAGCGTCGGCGCGCCATTACAGACCGCAACCTCGCCCAAACTCGCGTCACCCTTAGAAAAGGATGTGAACAACAGCTAAGTCTCGACCACGGCGGCTTGGCTGCACGTCGGTGCCGCCTTCTCGATACCGCAGCCCGGACGAATGCAACGACGTCAGGTGAGGCGCGGCCCCGAACTCGGAGCCGTCAGGAGCCACGCGCGGCCAACCTCGGCGACACTCCACGCTTGAGAGACGGCGCCACGCGCTTGGAACGGGATGTTGCCGTCGAAAATCTCGCTGATCGTGCCGACACATGCCTCGCGCCACACGTGATCGCGCATCGGTTCGACCACCGCATGCGCGGCGGCTCGATCCGCCCCGGCAAGGAGAAGCGCGTCGACCATCGGGCCAAGCAGCCACGCCCAGACGGTGCCCTGATGATAGGCAGCGTCACGTGACGCGGCATTGCCGACGCACTCGCCGCGATACCGAGGGTCCGCTGGCGAGAGGGTGCGCAACCCGCGTGGAGTAAGCAAATGCGTCTTCGCGACGTCGACAATCGCCGCACGCTGCGCGACGGTTAGTGGCGTAGTGGCGAGCGCCGCCGCAACGACCTGATTCGGGCGCAGCGACGCATCGTCGCCGGCCGGTCCATCGATGACGTCATAGAGATACCCAGCGGTGCCCGAGATTCCGTGCCCGGCCACGCCGTCACCCGGCCACCAAAACCGGGTGGAGAATGCGTGGACCGCTCGGTCTCTGGCGGTCGCGTATCGCGAGGCGGACGCAGCGTCGCCGCAGGCTCGCGCCCAGACAACCGCACGGTCGAGCGCATGGATCCACAGGGCATTCACCTCAACCGGCTTACCGGCGCGTGGTGTCTGATCTTGCCCTTCCACCCGTGCGTCCATCCAAGTGAGTTGCCCGTCGGTCGTTCGTAACAGCCCGTCGCCCGGGTCGACGCCAATCCCGTGCCGCGTCCCTTGCAGATGCGCGTCGATGATCGACACGACCGTTGGCCAAAGCTCCCTCGAGAGCTCTGCGCCACGAGGGACGACGCCCAAGGCGTCAACCTCGCCGAGTGCACGGATGAACCACAGGGTGGCATCGATCGTGTTGAAGTCACCCTCGCCAAGCGGTGCCCCACTGTCTGGGAACCGGTTCGGCACCATCCCTCGATTGACAACTCGCGCCCACGACCGGAGCACCTCGCGCGCAATGTCGTGGCGTCCGGTCAGGCGGGCAAGCCCCGGCAGTGCGATAAACGTGTCGCGCCCCCAGTCGCCAAACCAGTGGTAACCGGCGAGGACGGTCCACCCCGCGGACGACGGGCCGGTTTGATCGCTGTCTGGCTCCTCACGACGTACGAGAAATGACGCCGCGGCGTCACGGAGGGCCTGCGTAACCCGTTCCGATACGGCGGTCTGCGACGTCACCGATTGCGGTGTGCTTTCCGCGGACCGTTGGGTCGAGGCGCGACGACCAGTCTCAAGGCGCGCGGCAGTCACCGGACCATCCTCCGCAAGTGACGCGCCAATCGTTACGGCTTGCCCCGGTTGGAGTGCGACCGAGATCGCTCCGAGGCAATAGAGGTCCTCAATGCTGTCGAAACCGCGCGCGTGTTCCTCCCGATGGCGAAAGTTCCACCACCAGTGCGTCTGGTCAAAGTCCCAATGCCAGTGGACACCTGCCGGCGGGTCGACGAGGAGGTGCCAAATCGGCGAATGGCGGTGGGCGCGCACCTGCAAGCCGCCAACCTGCATGTGGTCGATATGCTGGATATCGAAGGCCCAGTTGGCGTCGCCACGCCACTCATGGTGGAAATCACGCGAGGTGGCGAGTGGTCGCAACACGAGCGTACAAGCGGTGTGACCCGTCCACGAGTACCGAATGTAGGTCGCAGTGCGTCCATCCTCCATCCAGATTTGGCGCTCCAGTACGCCGCGTCCATCGACGTCGAACGTCCATGTTGGATGGCCTGAGTCGAGATAAAAATGGGCGAGTCTGACGCCGGCCGATAGATCGACGAATGCGTCTTCGAACTCGGTCGAAGTCAACCGCCACGACCGGTTCCCGATCACAACCTCCTCATCGATACGCGAGAGGAGGACATGGCGATCAAGCGGGGGCGCCAGTGGGACCACGAAGTACCCGTGATACCGACGGGTGTGGGGGCCGACAACCGTGCCAGAGGCGTACCCCCCACGCCCGTCGCTGACCAGCCATTCGTGCGCGAGGGCGTCGTCTTGATTGCGGTTTCCATGCAACGGAACCGAGAACGGGTCGATGGCGGGCTTAGGGCCAGCATTGGTCAATGGCGCGGGCGTTCTCGGACCGGTAGTCGCTGCAGGCGAAGGCATGGATATTCCCCTCGCGCCATTTCCGGGCGTGTCACCGAAGTGGTCGTACCGGAAGGGCGCCGTTCGATCAACTGTCTGATCAAATGGTACGGATCGCACCGTGAGAGTCGGCGGAGTACCCTTGCCGCGGGCGGTGTGGTGAGTGTCCGTCACGTGATCGCGTGGCGCTCCCCAAGCACGGGTCTCATCGCCGCTGCCGAACGGTCCGAAAATGGAGAAACAATGACTGCGCCGCTCTCACTGGCCGTTGTCGGGTACGGCATGACGGCGCAAAGCCACAGTCGGACCTTCAACGCGGACGGTCACCACCTCCGCTGGCTCGTCGGGCGCGTGCCGGAGCGCGCGAAGGCATTTGCTGAGCAACACGGCTATGCCTATCACGGCGCGTCCCTCGACGATGCGCTTTCTGACCCTGAAGTCGATGCCGTGGTTCTTTGCACGCCGAGCGAACAACATGAGGCACAAGCGATTGCGTGCCTCGACTCCGGCAAACACGTCCTCATTGAAATACCAATCGCGATGTCGCTAGGGGGTGCGCAACGAGTCGCCGAGAAGGCGCGGGCAAGCGGACGTGTCGCCATGGTTGCGCACACTCACCGCTATCACCCCGGCATCCGCCTTGCAAAGGCGGAGATCGATGCTGGCAGACTGACCCCGCACTCGATCACGTCGCGCTACATGTTTCTGCGCCGCGAGAACGTGGGTGCTTCCGGCTATCGACGATCATGGACGGACAACCTGTTGTGGCACCACGGGTGCCACGCCGTCGACACGGCGCTGTGGCTTGTCGGCGCCCGGGTTCGTGAAGTCGAGACGACCGCAATCGTTGCGCTGCCCGACGCAGTCCTCGGCGCTCCACTTGACCTTGCCCTCGTGCTACGGACCGCGACCGATCGCCTCGTGAACGTTTCGATGTCCTATAACAGCCACCTTTCGCGCTACGACTACGTCGTGGTCGGCCATCAAGACACCCTAGACATTCGTGACGGTGTGCTACGCGAACGCTTCACCACCGGCCCGGTCGAGACGTCGCGTGATGCCGGCCCGTCCCCGGTGGTGCAACAAAATCGAGAGTTCGTCGATGCCATTCGTGAGGGGCGCGCGGCGGCGATTGCCCCAGACGATGTCCTCCCTGCGATGGAGGCGCTTCAGGTCGCACAGGAAGCCGCCGACGCCTTCGGAACGACGTCGCTGACGCACCAGTCAGCGGCTGCCGCCCTGTAACTTGGTCAGGACACCATTCCCATCAGCGCGACGCACCACGACACACCGTTGTCAATCGTTCGTCGCGGACGCCAGACATCCGTCGGCACAGTCAATCCACCCGCCGCGAAACGTTATCCGCCGTCTTTCCCGTTGGAGCTACGCGCATGAAGATCACCGCCGTCCGCCTAATCGCCCTCACCGGTGAGATGGCTTTTTCAGGCACCTTCTGGGAGGAGCGCCTCGTCCGCCCGCTCGACCTTTACCCGCAACATCGTGACGACCCGCCTGCCTGGCTTGAGTTGCTTGGCTCAGACCGTTACCGGATGCGAAGCACGTTTGTACATATTGATACTGACCACGGGGTGTACGGGATTGGCGGCCCGATCTCCGAGGATCAAGCCTTTGCCATCGCGCGCCAAATCCGCCCGTTGCTTATCGGGCAAGACCCACTTGCAATTGAATTGCACTGGGATCGGATCTATCGCTCCATGGTGCACGGGCGCAAGGGCACCGAGATGATGGCGCTCTCCGCAGTCGACTGCGCCCTATGGGATCTGAAAGGACGGTTCCTCGATCAGCCGGTCTATCGCTTGCTTGGCGGTCCTACCCGCGACTCGGTGCCTGCGTACGCCAGTTGCCTCGGGTACTCCGTCGACCCTGAGCGGGCGGCGTCGCGTGCGCGGGAGTTTGCCGAACAGGGATGGCGCCACCAAAAGTGGTTCTTCCGCCACGGTCCCGGTTCCGGCAAGCCTGGCATCGAGGCCAACGTGTCCTTGGTTCGCGCCTTGCGCGACGCGGTGGGGCCGAACGACGACCTCATGTTCGACGCGTGGATGAGTTGGGACCTGCCCTATGCCATCCAAGTCGGACGTCGCATCGCCGAATTCCACCCGAGATGGGTAGAAGAACCCGTCCTGCCGGACAAGATTGAGCAGTACGCTCAGGTCCGGCGCACCCTCAACGCGATGGGAATCCCCGTCTCTGGCGGTGAACACGAGTACACCCGGTGGGGCCTCAAGCAACTGATGGACGCTCAAGCGGTCGATGTCTTGCAACCAGACATCTATTGGTGCGGCGGTATCTCTGAGACGCTAAAAATCCTCGCATTGGCGTCGACGTACGATCTTCCCGTGATCCCGCACGGCCACTCAACTCCGGCGACGATGCACGTCATCGCGGCGATGCCGCCAAACCTGTGCCCGTTGCTCGAATTTCTGGTGAAATGGAACACCGTCCACCAGTGGTTCCTAAAACACCCAATTTGGCCAGTGAGGGGTGCGGTCGACCTGAGCGTCTTGGATCGACCTGGAGTCGGGATGGATCTCGATGAATCGAAGATCGAGGCTCGGGGGGAGCTTTTTGCCTAGGCGATGAAGCCCCGTCGCATGTGAGGCGGGGCTACGGCGGCGGAGCGCCGGGATTAATCACCCAAGGGCGACGTTGAGAGCCGTCTGCGCGTCCGGGTAATCCCCAATTATTTCGCACGTCTGATCCCGCGAATCGTACCGCGTGACTGTGAACTTTCCATCGACGGGAAGTCGAACAATTTGACGCACTTCCGCGTCGGTGGCCCGTGGACGAAACGTCACCCACTGCCAATCGGCCGACGCTCGAACCGAAGAGATCCCTGCCTCGCGAATCTTGCCGATCAGCCAGCGCCAATCGGCAGGCTCGGCTCCGTGCGAGAGTTTGCCCATCCTTGGGCTTCCAGACTTCATCCGCCGTGGTTCCATCGTCCGCTTCCCTGCGCGCTTTCTACGATGATTGTCGGCGGCCGAACCCTCCTGCACAAGTTCACGGAGGTGGTCGAACGGTGGAGCGGACGGCAAATCTTGAGATCCTGACGAGATCAGGCTTCAAAGTTATGGCTATGCCGCCAGCACCCTTCCCGCACGGGCGTTCGTCAACGAGCCGTTGGCAACAGCAATCGTCCCATTCACGATGACGTGACGGATACCGTCGGGGTAGACAGCAGGTCGGTCGAACGACGCTCGGTCCGTAATGGTGCCTGCGTCAAAGACGGTGACATCCGCTGCAAGTCCCGGACGAAGGAGCCCGCGGTCGCGCAGGCCAAACTTCGCGGCGGGCATGCTCGTAAATTTCATGATGGCCTCTTCAAGGCGCAGCCATGCACGATCGCGCACGTAGTCGCCAAGCACTCGAGCGGTCCACCCGAAGCTCGCCGGGTGGTTGACCATCGGCGCGAGCGGCCCTTCCATCGAGGCGGTCCACGCATCGGCCTCAATGGCGACTAACGGGTGGCGCAAGAGTTCACGAAGGTGTTCGTGCGTCTTGACCTCACCGAACATGCCGGCGTCGGCGATACCCGCGCCTTCCGCCTGCAGAATGTCGAGGTACGCATCCAGCGGCTGCTTGTGCATGGCGTCGGCGATGTCGATGAACGACTTCCCAAAGTGGTGCATCGAGTGTGACGTGCGCCCAAGCCAGAGAATGTCCCACTCTCCCCGCGCCACCATGAGCCAGTAGCGGTTGAGGTCGCCCTTGACCCGTTCACGGATCGTCGAGTCTCCGAGACGTTCGGCTGCAACGGATGGCCCTTGGTCGAAAAGCCACGGGGGAAGCACCGCCGCCATCAAGCCGAGACCAGCGATGTAGCTTGTGGTGTCGCACGAAACGTCGACGCCACGGGCACGCGCGGCCTCCTGCACCTCCATGGTGGTCTCCCACGCACCATCTGGGGCGCCACGGCGCTTGTTGTTGTGGCTCACCTGCAACCGCGCGCCAGCCTCTTCGCAGATGCCCACAATCTCTTGCACCGAAGACACAAACGCCTCGTTGCGAGTCCGCTGGTGACAAGTGTGAATGCGGTCTCGCCGCCCAACAACCCGAGAGAGGGCAACCAACTCGTCGCGCATCGCGGCGCGCCCGGGAACAAACTCCAGACCGGTAGACAGACCAATTGCGCCCTCATCGAATGCTTGGTCAACAAGACGCGCCATCGCGTCGATTTCCTCAGGGGTTGCCACCCGCTCCTCACTCCCCATCACCGCGCTCCGAACCGCGGCGTGGCCCACCTGAAACGCAAAGTTGGCCCCGATTCCTCCCGCACGTACGTGATCGAGGTACTCGCCAAAACTCGCCCACGCAATCGTGACCCCGGGCGACGTACGCGCCACATCAGACCCGAGGCGAGTTTCGTTGAGCGTCGTAACCGGGGCATACGACATGCCGCAGTTGCCGACGACCTCACTCGTCACCCCTTGCATGAGCGTGCTATCGGCCCCTCGGTTAGCTAGGAGGCTCCAATCGGAGTGCGAGTGGCAGTCGATGAACCCAGGGGCGACGACCAAGTTGGTTGCGTCGATCTCGGTCACGGCCTCGGCCGCGTCGAGGTTGCCGACTGCGACGATGCGTCCGTCGGCGATGCCGACGTCGGCTCGGACCCACGGTGCGCCCGTGCCATCAACGACCCGTCCATGCCGGATGACAACATCAAGTGCCATGGCCTCTCTCCTTGCGGTCGACGCGTCGGCAGCCCGCGATGCGCAGGCTACCCGACGGTGGACGGACATTGGTCGGTTTGCTGACCAACGGTCAGCGAGTGTCAGGTATGACCCGATGCCCCTCAGTCCAGGCGATTGCCTCGGCAAGCGCCCGTGCGGTCGCTAAGGGGTCGTACCTCATTGGGTAGTGCCAGAAGACATGCTGACGCGGTGGCCCCCGGAAGTCGAAGGCATGTGTCGCCCCGTCGTATACCGCAGCGCGATTGCTCGGTTCGGACGCGAGGTCGGCGCAGACATCAGGAGGTGTCGCGGTGTCGCCAGTGCCCTCCAAGAACAATACTGGTCGTGTGAACGGGCCAAGTGGGACGGCGCCATCCTCAGTCCGATTGCAGACGGGATACCACGCAATTCCCGATGCGATTGTTGCGGCTGCCTCCGAACTCCACGGAGCGTTGGCGGTTAGGGTGCGAAGGACAGCCCAGCCTCCCTGACTGCCGCCTGACACGTGGACGCGAGTTGGATCAACCCCATCGCGCCCTCGCAGGTAACGGACCGCCGCCACTGCATCGGCGGCACGCATGTTGCCGCCAAACCGGTTAAAGGTCAGCCAGTTCTCCGGTATTCCTCTACTGCCGAAACTGTCTAAAACGAGGGCAACGTATCCCTGATCGGCCCACCAACGGGCGCGTTCAAGGTATCGAACATTCATACCGCCACCGCCGTGCATCACCACAATGGCCGGACGAGGTCCAGACCAAAAGCGTGCATCCGGGTCGTACCGACGCCCCCAAAGGAAGCCCGTCCGATCGTAGGTCGGGACAATTCGAGTGAGCCCCAAGTCTCCAGACTCCTCGCTACTCGGGGTTCGGCCAACTCCAGGGTCCAGAACCGGCTGATCGTGCGGGAACCCTGTGGAATCTCTCAGTTGGCGAGATACCACCTCGTCCGCACCTGCAGCTCCCGCAATTGTTACATGTGTGACAACGGCGCACAAGGCGACTGCAAGCGCAATTATAATATGGACTTGCATACGAAAATCGTGCGTCACGACTAACATTGTTGAAAATACTTTCCCGTTACGTGCCGCCCAACAAGTACGTAGTGCATACCGCTCATTCCGCATGCGTTGCATCAATTGCAGCAAGTTCTGTGGCGTCAAGGTCGACAACGGGATCGTGAGGCTACGAGGCGCCGTTCAGTTGAGAGCAACTCCCAAAGGAGGGACACTATGGCACCACAGGCCGACTCTTCTGGCGTAAAGGTCACGCTCTTCCTTGAGGTCGTTTCTTCGTGGTGCTTTCACACCGAAGCCGCATGGGACGAGGTGCGACAGCGCTTCGCGACGGCCGCGACGTTCGATTGGCGAATCGCGCTCATGGAGACGACAGCGTATCCGGCCACCCGGGAGCAGGCAGATTGGTTCTATCGGCGTAGCGGGACAATTGTCGGTGCGCAATGGATTCTCAACTCCGGGTGGCTTGGGTCGCGCACTGCCGACGGGTTTGTGACGCCAAATCTGGTTGCTGAGGCGGCCCGCAGTCTTGGCGCCGGGGACGACCGTGTGCGGCGCGCGATTGCCAACGCCGCCCTGCGCGACGGGAAGCCTGTCGGGGATCTCGAAGTCGCCGTCGCAATTGCCAACGAGGCATCCGGCCTTGACCGCGAGACTTTGCATGCCGCGACGCGTAGTCCGCAAATCCGGGCCACGGTTGAAGCATCCACACGTGAATTCCACGCGATAGGCGCAACCCAACGGCCAACATGGGTCATCGAGAGTGAGATTGGCGATCGCGCGGTGCTTTCTGGGATGTGGCGTACGGCAGCGGTGATCGCCGTACTTGAGGCGACCATTGCCGACGTGCGCGCCTACCGTTCACATGCCGCGCACTTCGGCGTTGCACCGGATCGTTCGCTGTGAGGCGCGGCCGCGCGTACCGCAGGTGCCGCATCACCTCAACGGCGCGATCCAGACTTTCGGACAATCCTCAATCGAGTGTGATGTGAAAACCGCCCATGACGTACCTGAAAGGCACGGAGGACGGTCTGCGCGGCAACGCGGCCGTTAACTCCTCAAGGCACTTCAGACGGCCGACACCTAGACCGGACACGGGGAGATGCGCCCTACGGGCGAGGACCAAGCGGACGGGCCGACTGCCATCGGACCGTTGGACGTAATCGGGTGCCTGCCAGCACTTGATCGTCATGGACGTGGTGTATGCCAGCACCACGGGCCTTCAGCATGGCTCGGCGGTAGGACGGTCAGACGGCGACAAGGCTCGTTGCCGATGACCGAGAGCTTGCGACTCGTCCGCCGCGCGAACGGCTCTGTCGCGCGGCGGGCGACGCCATCTTCTTCAGTGGGCGTGAGCGAAGTCACGCGAAGCCACGAACCGCGATAGGGAGATCGGGAAATGGCACTGCGGATCAACTACAACCTCGCTGCGTCGGTGGCGCAGCGAAGCTTGGCGTCAAGCCAAGACAACTACGC
>CAYFLJ010000045.1:0-9927 GCA_964343985.1 uncultured Thermoflexus sp. | reverse complement strand
GCACTTTTGGCAGTGATCGACGCTCGGCATCACTGGCGTCTTCGACGAAAATCCGGATGGATTGCGGCGGCCGTCGCTGCCGGTGTCATTCCTTATGTCGCATACGCTCGAAACGCCCCAGGTGCAACAACCGAGCAACTGTGGCGGGTCTCGTCCTACCTCGTCCAGGACCTTCCAATCTGGGAGAAGCTGCGCCAATTCGTATTGCATTACGGTGCCGGCTTGGATCCTCGCTACTGGTTCCTTCCGAACACACACGAGCTTTCCCGTCACATGATGCTTGGGTACGGATATGTCCTGACTTGGTTTTTCCCTTTCGTCGCATTCGGCCTTGCGACGGTCATCGTCGGGATTGGCAAGCCAAGCTACCGCCTCGTTGCAGTCGCGCTCGTCGCGACTCCAATCGGCGCAAGTCTGGCCGACGTAGGGATTACACGTGTGTTGTCCGTGGTCGTGCCACTCACGCTCTTGGCTCTGCTCGGCGTAGAGTCGACACTGAACACGTGCTGGCAAGCTTTGGAGCGGCTGCCGCAGGTTCGAGCCCTACGGAACGACACGGTCTCACACCAGCGCTCCCGCATTGTCTACATCTCGGCCATCGTGCTGTGGATCGGATTGGCGCTTCCGGGGAGCTTCATGCTGCGCGACGCACTCGCAAACGGTCCGCGGTGGTTCACCGACTACGGCTTGTACGGGCAACAGTGGGGCGCCGTCCAAGTGTTCCGTGAAATCAGACAACGCGCGGCGCGCCAACCCACCAATGTTTTTTATGTGTCGTCCACATGGGCGAACGGGACAGATCTTTACTTACCGTTCTTTGTTCCGGATCTCCAAGAATCTGGACGAGTTCGTATGGGCAATGTTCGCGACCTACTCTCCGTCAGGCGTGAATTGACCAACGATATGGTCTGGGTTATGACTGCGGACGAGGTCGAACTCGCGCGCAACTCGAAGCGGTTCCGCACAATTGATCTCGCGGCTTCGGTGCCGTACCCAGACGGGACCCCCGGCTTTAGTTTCGCTCGCCTTGAGTACGTCGCCAACGTTGAGGAAGTCGTCGCCGCGGAACGCGCGGCGCGGGTCGCGTTACGTAGCGGGCAAGTGGTGGTAAATGGGGAACGTCTGGCAGTCCGGCACTCGTATCTGGATGCCGGCGGCCTCAACGATATTTTCGACAATAACCCGCGAACTCTTGGGCGATTTAATGGTGGCAACCCTGCAACTCTTGAATGGTCGTTCCCAACACCTCGTCCGGTTGGCACGGTCACGCTCGCCATGACCGCTGGAACGTGGCACGTGTCTGTCGCGGTTCTGAGGCCGGTTGGCACGATTGACGCTGTCGAAACCGATATCGACGCCCGGAGCGACCCAATCGTCACGGTTGATGTGCCCGAGGGCGTCGCCGGCGCTGTCCGACTCATGATCACGAGTCGAGTTCACACCGACGAAGCGATCATTCACCTTCGAGACGTGACGTGGCAGTAGTTCGCGAGGGCGCTGTCAGTACATGGCGCGCACCCGGATGCTCGGTCCGGGTGACCGAGGGGTCGAGGGGCCGACCAGGTCTCGAGCACGATGTCGTTGCGGAGTTCAGCAGTCAATCTGGGACCGCTCCGCACTCAGAGCCTACACTGCATATTCAAATTAGTATTCCTGGGACCGCCACGCCGTTATGGCCCTTTGGTCAGGCCTCTGAACAACCGTTCGCCAAAAACAGTGAGGTTTCAGTTGCGTTTGACGGCGCACCATCGCCCAAACCAACTCACCATTGGACAACCGTTGGCGACAAGCGGGCGGCTTGGGAAGCGATTGCAACGGCCCGACTCGGCGAGTTTGAGACGGCGCGCGCCAGCGGGTCCGCCGTCGCCCTTGACGAATATGGCTTGGCGACGATGCCACTCGAACCCCGAGCGTTCGGCGTCCAACTGGGGACGCCGTGGTTCGGTTGGTCGGGTGGCCATGTCGCGTGCGTCGTGGCATCAGCACAAGATGGCGACGAACCGTATTGGGATGTGTTAATCCTCATCCGGGCCAACGAGCGTGCGCCGTGGTCTGTTGCGTATCGTGCCTCGGCGTACCTGCCTCAGCGGAGTGCACCTGTTTGGAGTGACCTCGAGAGGCAACAGCACCGCGCGGTGGTCACTGCGCCGGGAGGTCCAACCGACGCCAAAGGTCAGGTTCCGACGTCGGCACCCGTTGTGGGCCTACCAGAAGTTCCCACTGTCCACGCTCCAAACGGCGTGCGACACGCGAAATCAGCACCACAAACGGCAGCCAATGCCGGAGACCCGAATGGCTCCGACCTCACCACGACCGACCGAGTGATCCCACCAGCCGATGCGACCTCGAAGCGTTCGACTGGGGGGTTCACCACACACGTTCGCACCGTGGTTTTCGACACCATCGACGCGCTTGAGCAGTCGGCTACGCACAGCCGTTTTGGTGGACCCGTCCTTCCATGGACGCTCTTCTGGGGCGGGATTCTCATCTACCTCGTCACACGACTTTGGGGAGTCACGGACTACCCAATCGCGTTCGACGGCGATGAAGCTGGCATCGTTGTCCTTGGACGCGCTCTGCTGGAAGCTGGATTTCGCGACGGATTTGGCATCTGGTTTCCACTATTTTTTGCGTACCCCAATTGGAATCCAGATATTGGTGTATACGTCCATTTGGTCGCGTCGTCAATGTTTGGCGTCTCGGTAACGGTAACTCGGGTTACCGCAGTACTACTTTCATCGCCGGCACCATTCGCGCTCGCAGCGGCTCTGAAATGGGGGTTCGCCGCCCGCGGTTGGTGGTTGGCGCCGTACATCCTCTCCGCCCTTCCAATCTGGTTTCACCTATCACGGAGTGCATACGATAGCGCAACGTGGGTAGCGTTCTTCTCATGTTCTGTTGCAGCGTATTTTCGTTACCGATTTCATGATCCTCGTTGGGCACTTCAATTTGTCGTATCGATACTATTGACATTTTATTCAAATGCAGTTGCGCATCTCTTCGCAGTATTGTTTGTGGGAGTCGTCAGTATCGTTGAATGGCGGTACCATGTTGCCAACTGGCGGGCATGGCGGCTGCCCGCGGCCGTGGGGGCGTCCGGGTCACTTCCATTCGTTGTGTTCCTCACTAAGAACCCGAGCTACCTCTCGCAACGCTTGAGTTCCACGCATCCCCACTGGGGCGACGGGACGAAGACGCTCATCGAGACGGCCCTCGCACAAGTACGTGCTGCCGGAGTCTCGCTCAACCCGATGGTGTGGTTCGTTTCAGAGAACCGAGGGCGGTACGTCGACGTGACCGGGTATCACAACTACTACCCTGGCACGATGCCGCTCCTGCCATGGTGGGTTGGCCTTCTCGTTGCCATCGGGTTGGCCATGGTTTGGCATCCAAGGTTTGACGAGCGGCGCGCCGTGCTTCTCTCACTTTTGGCGATCGCGGTTGCGCCTACCGCGATTGCCCGGTTCGCGCCGACGCGCAGCCTCGCCGTAGTCGTGCCGATCGTCCTCCTTTCAGTAACCGGCTTAGAGTCGCTCTTGCCGACCAGTCGACGTGTCGCCTTCATCGCCGCCGTTTCCGCTCTCGTAATTGCCACCACGAGTGCGTTTGTCACCCTTGCACAAGCCGTCACTACGCAGTCGACCCGCACGCAGGACTTTGGTGGGTACGGCATCCAGTGGGGCAGTAAGGAAGTTTTCGCACTCGTCAACCGGCGTCTCCAAACCACTCCTGGGGCGCGAGTGATGGTGACGACAGATTGGACCTGGGGCGGCCACCACTTCATCCGGTTCTTTGTAGACCGGCAGGACCTCGTGTCTGGACGGGTGTTTTTGGGAAGTCTCGAGACGATTCTCAAAAGCCGCGAGCCGTGGGGTCCAGACCTTTGGGCAATCCTGTCGCCGTCGCAGCTCGACTTTTTGCGTGAGCGCATGCGCGCCGGAGCGACCGAAGGCAGCGGTTCTCGAGTCGTTGAGGTGTCCGTCACCGATGAGATTGCGCATCCGGACAAGACTCCTGGCTTCGTGATGGTGCACCTTCGGGAAGCGTCGAATATCCGAGACATTCTGGCTGCGGAGCGCGCACTGGCGAACCGACCGACATATTCAGATATGACGATAGACGGACAGATTGCCAGAGTCGGTACGACTTCCATCGACGACGGGCTTGTCGAGCCCGTCTTGAACCGCGCACCAAACGCACTTGTGCGCTTCGTCGGCCCGAACCCGACCGTCCTCGACGTGGCCTACGCGTCGCCTCGGCCTGTTTCCTCCGTCCGACTCGTACTTGGCGCCGGAATGTGGAAGGTCACCGCTCACTTCTACGGTCGCGCTTCCGCAGCCGTACTCGATATCTCCGGTGTGGGAGAACGAGACGGCCCAAATTCGGTAGTCAACCTAACCGTGGGCCGAGAGCCGATTCAAACGCAACGAATCGTTTACGAGATCTTTCAACCGAATGCCACTGACGACGACTCGACCGTTCACTTGTATTCGGTGGACGTCCGCTCCTAGGCCTCGCGCCCTGTTTGACGCGCACTGCGGCCGAACGGTAGAGTGCGCTTGGTCTGCTTACCCAGACCGTTTGCCAACACACTGTCATTGCCCTGACAGGGAGTAGTAGGCGCCTCTGGCGTGCAAAGAGAACCGGCGGCTGGTGTAAGCCGGACACGTTAGAGCGTCGAACTCGCCCTTGAGCAGTCTGCGTGAAGCGCACGCCGTGCGTCTAACGCGGACCGGTTGCCCCCGATACTAGGCGAGAGTGGGCGTCAGTCGCGTCGCGAAAGCGAATGCGTGCCATGACCTTCGCGGTGTTTCTCTCCGCAGGTCAGAACCAGACGTCAACTGAGGTGGTACCACGGGAGCGGCTCTCGTCCTCAGGGACGAAGCCGATTTTTTGTGCCTTTCGAACAACGTTGGCAGACGGTGTGTCCTTCCCGGTGCGGATAGGAAGCCAATTGCCCGAAGGAGACAGCGATGCAGCGAATGACCGGATCGCAAATCCTGTGCGAGAGTCTTCTCAAAGAGGGTGTTGACACCATCTTTGGAATGCCTGGAGGAGCGATCATTCCGCTCTATGACACACTATTTCAGTATCCGTTCCGGCATGTGTTGTGTCGACATGAGCAGGGCGCGTCACACATGGCTGACGGCTATGCACGCATCACGGGCAATGTCGGCGTGTGCCTCGGAACGTCAGGGCCTGGTGCCACCAATCTCGTGACCGGGATTGCGACCGCAATGATGGATTCGGTGCCCATGGTGGCAATCACCGGTCAAGTGCCCACTTACATGATTGGGAAAGACGCGTTCCAAGAGACCGACACGACCGGCATCACGATGCCGATCACCAAGCACAATTATTTGGTGATGGACGTCAACGACTTAGCAAGGGTTATCAAGGAAGCATTTCACATCGCGCGAACCGGTCGTCCCGGTCCAGTACTCATCGACATTCCAAAGGACGTGACGACGAACACCGCGGTATACGATTACCCTTCGCGCGTCCATCTGCCTGGATTTCGCCCTAGGATGCACGGTCACACTCGCCAAGTAAGGCAGGCTGCCCGCTTGATTGAGAGCGCGAAGCGACCGATCATCATTGCCGGACACGGGGTCATCCTTTCCGGAGCGTTTTCGGAACTACGAGCATTCGCTGAGAAAACTCAAATTCCGGTGTTGACAACGCTCTTGGGAATATCTGCATTTCCAGAAACTCATCCGCTCTATCTTGGGTGGCCGGGAATGCACGGCATGTATTACGCAAACATGGCTATCTCGCATACAGACTGCATGGTGGCGGTCGGAATGCGCATGGATGACCGCGTGACTGGTCGCCTCAATGCGTTTGCACCGCACGCCCAGATCATCCACATCGATATTGACCCGGCAGAACTCGGGAAGAACGTGCCGACAGCCGTACCCATCGTGGGCGATGCAAAGCACGTCCTTGAGGCACTCACGGAAGAAGTGAGCGCGGGCCACCATCCCGAATGGATGCAAACACTTGCCCAATGGCGTATCGAACATCCTTCGCTTGCACTGCCCGAAAAACCAGAGTCGATGTCTTCACCGTGGATTGTCCGCGAGCTCTATCACGCTACCGACGGGAAGGCGGTGCTTGTAACCGACGTCGGCCAAGCACAGATGTGGGCTGCGCAGCACTACTTTTTTGATCGGCCGAACACGCACGTGACGAGTGGCGGTCTTGGCCCGATGGGCTACGCGTTACCCGCGGCCATCGGCGTTCAAATTGGCAGGCCGCACGAGGAAGTGTGGTGCGTCACTGGCGACGGCGGGTTCCAAATGACTCTCGAAGAACTTTCGATCCTTGTCGAAGAGCGCCTCCCAGTTAAAATCGCATTGTTTAACAACAATTTTTTGGGGATGGTGCGGCAATGGCAACAGCTCTTCTTTGACAAGAGATATTCCGGGGTCAAGATGTGGAATCCTGACTTTGTAAAGTTAGGAGAGGCATACAGCATCCCGTCAATGCGAGTAACACACGTTGATGATGTGCGCCATGCAATCGACTGGGCGCGAGGAATCGACGGTCCAGCAATGATCGAGTTCGTTGTTGAAGCTGAGGAAAATGTGTTCCCAATGGTGCCTCCAGGTGCGAGTTTGCAGGAAACAATCGAAAGCGCTGAAGACGTCGCGCCCAAGATGCAGCAGGTTGCGGTGGCCGCTGGCAGCGACGCCGGTGGCGTCTAGCAGACGCGTTGGGAACCATTACCAATGAAACACACCCTCGTCGCACTGGTAGAGAATCAGCCTGGCGTCCTCCAACGGGTCGCGAACTTGTTTTCGCGCCGCGGTTTCAACATTGAAAGTTTGACCGTTGGGCACACGGAGACTGATCGAACCAGTCGCATGACCATCGTCGTCGACGGCAACAAAACTCAAGTCGAGCAGGTCATCAAACAGCTCTATAAACTGATCGATGTATTGCGCGTGAGCGACGTTACCGAAGATCGGACCGTCGAACGCGAACTTGCACTCATTAAAGTGCACTCACCGTCGCCTTCCACCCGGATTGAAATCGCGAACCTCGCAGAAATATTCCGCGGCCGGGTGGTCGATGTCGCCAGCGACGCGGTCATTGTTGAAGTCACCGGCGACGACGAAAAGGTGGACACCATGCTGGGCATGCTTCGGCCCTACGGCATCAAGGAAATGGTTCGCACAGGCATTATCAGCATGGTGCGAGGGTCGCAGGTCACCGCGCGTGGGGGCGACAGCCGCGTTCAAGACGCCGCCGGCTAACTCCAACAAACGTCGCTATAGAGACCCGGCGTCCGCTAGGCGACGAAGGTTTGTCGACTCGCGCAAGCCGGGCGGATGACCATCGCACGACGGAAAGGAAGAAGTCATGGCACAGATGTATTACGACGCAGATGCAGATATCGGGCGATTCCGAGGCAAGAAGGTTGCGGTTCTTGGGTTCGGGAGTCAGGGCCATGCACATGCTTTGAACTTGCATGACAGTGGAGTGGCCGTCATCGTGGGGCTCTATGAAGGGTCGCCCTCGCGGGCGAAGGCGGTTGCGGCCGGCCTAGAAGTTGGAACGGTCGCGGAAGCGACGCGCGCTGCCGACTTCATCATGTTTGCATTACCGGACCAAATCCAGCGCGAGGTGTATTTGCACGACGTACTGCCGAACCTCACTTCGGGCAAGACCTTGATGTTTGCACATGGTTTTAATGTGCATTTCAGTCAAATTGTTGCGCCTAAAGACGTCGATGTAAGTATGGTGGCGCCGAAAAGCCCCGGCCACCGCGTGCGGGAGGTCTTCACTGAAGGGTCCGGCGTGCCGTGCCTATTCGCGGTGCACCAAGACGCCTCGGGCCATGCGAGGCAGGACGCGTTGGCGTATGCCAAAGGCATCGGCGGAACCCGTGCCGGTGTCCTTGAGACGACATTCCTTGAAGAGACCGAGACCGACCTCTTCGGCGAGCAGACGGTCCTTTGTGGCGGTGCAAGTGCACTTGTCAAGGCGGCGTTTGACACGCTCGTCGAAGCTGGCTACCAACCTGAGCTTGCGTATTTCGAGACCATGCACGAGCTCAAATTGATCGTAGACCTTTTCTATCAGGGCGGACTCACGTACATGCGTTACTCCGTCTCCGATACTGCTGAATATGGCGACTACGTGACCGGGCCTCGTATCGTGACCGATGAGGTACGCGCGGAGATGCGGCGCATCCTTCACGAAATCCAAGATGGCACGTTTGCCCGCAACTGGATTCTAGAAAATCAGGCGGGGCGTGCGTCATTTTTGGCAACGCGGCGCCGTGAGTCGCAACATCCAATTGAAGCCGTTGGGAAAGAACTCCGCTCCAAGATGAGTTGGCTCAACGCCAAGTAATCGCAAAGGTTCAAGCAGGCGTGCCGCGTCGTATTCAAAACGAGTGGCACGTTTGTTCTGAAACGTTGACGAATGCAGGCTTTGGCCGTTCGATAGCAACCTCACAACCGTCGTGATGTGTCACGGCGATGACGAGCGAACGTGAAGGGTCGAACCGTGACGGCCACGTCCCCTGACACAGACGAGCGTTCAACCCCAGTCCGGAGGTGGAGATGCGCCGCATTAGGATTTTCGATACGACGCTGCGTGACGGCGAACAAGCTGCCGGCGGGGCGCTTACCTTCGATGAAAAACTTGAAATTGCGCGTCAACTTGAGCGCCTCGGGGTAGATTGCATTGAAGCCGGCTTCCCGGCGACGTCACCGGGCGACTTTCGTGCGGTCGAGGCGGTCTGCGAGTTTGTGAAGGACTGTCAGGTCGCAGCACTTTCCGACGCGAAACTTCCAAATATCGAGACGACTGCGAAGGCGCTCATGAAGGCAGAGGCGCCGCGACTGCACACGGTCCTGTCGACGAGCGACATCCACTTGAACTACCAGTTGCGGATTTCAAGGGAGCAGGCACTCGAAATGGCGGTCGCGGCCGTCAAACTAGGGCGGTCGTTCCTGCCCGAAGTCGAGTTTTCCGCGATGGATGCCGCTCGCTCTGACCGGGAGTACCTCTGCCGCGTTTTCGAAGCGACGATCGCTGCCGGGGCTACGGTGATCAACATCCCTGACAGCGTCGGATACATGCAGCCACACGAGTTCGCGGAACTGGTGGCGTATGTGATGTCGCACGTATCAAACATCGACAAGGCAAAAGTGTCCGTTCATTGCCACAATGATCTCGGGCTTGCAACAGCGCTTTCACTCGCAGCGGTACGAGAGGGGGCCGAGTGGGTGGAATGCACGGTAAACGGCGTGGGCGAACGTGCCGGGAACGCCGCGCTCGAAGAAATCGTCATGGCAATTAAGACTCGAGCAGACGCCTTCGAGTGTGAGACGGGGATCAAGACCGAGCAACTCTGGCGAACCAGCCGTATGGTGGCTTCCTATATGGGGTTCCCAGTGCAGCTAAATAAAGCGATTGTCGGTGGCAATGCGTTTGCGCACGCCTCAGGCCTGCACCAAGACGGCATGTTGAAGGATCGGATCACCTACGAGATCATGACCCCGGACAGCATTGGCCGGACGGACTCGCGCCTTGTCATCTCGAAGCACTCCGGGCGTAATGCGTTCCGAGACCGCCTCAAGGCGCTTGGCTACGAACTTGACGACGACGAGTTCATGCGTGCGTTCCGCGCTTTCAAAGAGATTGCCGACAAGAAGAAAGACGTAACCGACGGTGACGTCGAAGCGGTCGTCGCCGATCAAGTGCTCGTCGTCGCTGAGACGTTTCGCCTTGACCGTCTGCAGGTGAGTTGCGGCGAGCCTTCTATCCCGACCGCAACGGTCTTGATCACGAATGCCGATGGCACCGTCACTCAAGATGCGGCGACGGGCAGTGGTCCGGTTGAAGCCGCATGCAATGCCATTGATCGGATCGTGAACCTCCCGATCACGTTGGTCGAATTCACCGTCC
>CAYFLJ010000044.1:0-10146 GCA_964343985.1 uncultured Thermoflexus sp. | reverse complement strand
GGTTGGAGACGGCCGTTCGTCGGGCACGGGCGGAGGGACTCGAACCCCCAACCAATGGTTTTGGAGACCACTACTCTGCCATTGAGCTACGCCCGTACTTTGGGTTGCGCGTACCTCGGGTTCGCAAGCTTCTGCCGCGGTGCCACGCTCGCCGGGTGCCGGTGGAGGGACTCGAACCCACACGCCTTTCGGCGAACGATTTTGAGTCGTTTGCGTCTGCCAATTCCGCCACACCGGCGCAGACCGGCACAGTGTAGCAACTCGTTGCGCTCAACCCGTGTCAGGCTACGCAGTCGCACCCGGCGCGTTGCGGACGGTATAGTCAACAGCAGGCTAGTTTCTCGCCTCGGCGCGTTCGTCTAGTGGCCTAGGACACCTCCCTCTCAAGGAGGAGATCACGGGTTCGAACCCCGTACGCGCTACCCCATTCCTGAGCCTCCCGCACCGACCTCAATGGGCAGGTCTTTGCGAGTTGACCATTCACTCCACGAGCCGATGTAGACGGTCGGAGGGTCGAATCCCGCGAGGTACATCGCCAGAGCGTTGTGGCACGCGGTGACACCACTCCCGCACGAGAGCATGACCGGCACACCTTCCGTCGCGCCCGCGCCCTCGAAGCGGTTTCGAAGCGCGTCAGGAGACATAAAGACCGACACACCACTCGGTGACTGGGCCATATTCCCCAGAAAAGGCAGGTTACGAGCGCCCGGGATGTGACCAGCTCTCGGATCAATTGGTTCGGACGTCCCATCAAACCGTTCGGGAGCGCGCGCATCGAGCAACAGTGCGCCTCGATCGATAGCTGGGATGACGTCCTCCCACGAGGCGACCGCCCCGAACGCGCCGTATTGAGCGACAGGGTACGTCGACTGGGCAGGACGTACACCATCGCCCACTTCTAATCGGAAACCTGCGGCACGCCAAGCGCCGATTCCTCCATCAAGGATTGACGTCCTTTCATGTCCGATTTGTCGCAACATCCACCATAGGCGTGCCGCAATGGATCCTACGCTGTCGTCATAAGCAACGACATGTGTCGTTGGTCCAATGCCGAGCGTCTGAAGGGTCTTGGCGAACACCTCTGGACTCGGAAGTGGATGTCGTCCGCCAGACCGCGCGTGAGGGTCTGACAGATCACGGTCAAGATCGGCAAAGGCTGCGCGTGGAATATGGCCTTCCTTAAACTCGGCGAACCCTGATCGTCCTGTAGTCGGTAAGAACCATCGGACATCAACTACCCGCAGTGCGGGTTCGCCTAGCCGTTGCGACAACCACTCTACGCTGACGAGCGCCTCCGAACGATCCATAACGCTCCAAACACGGGTCACCCCAACCGACGGGCAATCTTCACACGGTATCGCGTCTATCTGCTAAACCGACACGGTCGATACAATCCGCAAGCCTTGCCCCCGTAGCTCAGTGGATAGAGCAGAGGTTTCCTAAACCTTGTGCGGGTGTTCAATTCACCCCGGGGGTACCAGCATCGCGAATGACCAACGACCTCAGTGCATCGGCCGGTGCGGCAATGCTGCCAAATCAAGGACTGCTTCCGGAACGTCGGGATATAGGTCGTCGAAAGTGGTTATTTCGTCATGAGGCGGGGTGAACAGCACCGGACGCGCCGCTCGCGACGCGACACGATTCGCAACGCTCCCAAAGATGAACTTTCCAACGGGGCCACGCGCGTGTGTGGTCATCGCGATAACGTCTGCTCGGGTGCGGGTCGCAGCGGCAACGATTGAGCCAGCAACATCGGGGGATACGACCACCTCAAAACGGCACGAGACTCCAGATCGCTCGACAACCGCGGCACGATCACTTAACGCTCGTTCCACTGCCTTTTCAAGGTCGTGCGCCCGACTTGGTCGGATCGAGTTTAGGTCCAGCACGGTCACGAATACGAGTTCGCCGCGAGCGTCGCGAGCCATACGAAATGCCTCAGGGATGACTCGCGCCGTCCGCGACGAACCGTCGAGCGGCACAAGGATTGTTCGGCCGAGCTCATCATCGCTGGTAGCCGGGCTGGACGGCAGATTTGGCTCGCTCGTCGACTGGGGGTCGGGAAGAGACCACGGCCATAGGACCAACGTCGAACGTGTGGTCCCGCGCAGTAGGTCCTCGGTGACGCTTCCGCGGAGCATGCGTGCGAGCCCTGATCGACCGTGGCTGGTCACAATCGTCAGTTGCGGTCCATTCTCTTCTTGAGCTTCCAAGAGCGACCTCGCAGGGCTCCCAGAAAGAACCTCACCGGACACTTCGCAGTCAGGATGATCTGCCCGAACCTTGGCCACGGCGCGCGCGATGAACTCCGCAGCCACGTCGCGTTCGCCGAGGTAATCATCCACGGGAAAGCCGAACATGTCTGGCGGCGGGTCAAGCGGCGCGACCCGGACGACGAGCAGAGGAGCGCTGCGCCTGAGTGCGATGCGTATTCCCACCGGCAACGCGCGGGACGACAGCCCACTGCCATCAGTTGCGACGAGGATTGGGCGCGGCCCGCCTGAGCGCGCTGCCGTTGACTTCGAGTTCTCAGCCGTTGCAACCACGGTCGTTACTTTCCATCGCCATGTGTGGAAAATCGTTCCTCTCGGCAACGCCGGCGCGTCGCCGAGAGGAACGGGCCTACGTGACTTTTACCACGGCAAGCATGCCACCCGGTTCAACACCTTGGTTCATAACATGCGAAAGAATGTGGCAGTGGAAGACCCACAGTCCAGGGTTATCTGCCGTGAACTCAATGTCGTACCGCTCGCCAGGAAAAATACTCAGCGTGTCTTTTTCATATATTGCCGTCTCAGGCATGGGCTTTCCATCAGTTCCGATAATCCTGAAGTGGTAGCCATGCAAATGCATCGGATGAGGAGCTTGTCCAGCGTTCACAAGACGGATCCGAACACGTTCACCGAGCTTTGCCTCGAGCACGTCAGTCGAGGGAAACGAGTGGCCATTGATCGTGAAATAGCCGTTAAATTCGCTTAAAATTTGGAAATAGTCGCGCTGAAACGCTGCATCACGAATTGCTTCAGCGGACGTGGGCGCCGGATCAATGACTAACATTCCCATCAGCCCCTTCGGCTCTTGAACAGCCGAATTATGATGGGTATGATACATATACGTTCCAGCTGGAGTCGCTTTGAATTCATAGAGGAACGAAGCACCTGGCTTTATCACCGGCTGAGTGACATCGGGTACGCCGTCCATCTTGTTCTCAAGAAGGGGCCCGTGGAAATGCACAACTGTATCTTCCGGGAGCTCGTTTTTGACATTGACACGGACGGTATCGCCTTCATTGACCCGAATCATCGGACCGGGGACGACACCGTTGTACGCCCACGCTTCTTCAAAGACTCCCGGAATGACTTCCCACTGAACGACTTTTGCAGTTAGTTCAAAGGTTTTGACTGTGCCGTTGACGCTTACTGGTGCCAACGCCTGATTGCCTTTGGCGTTCGGGACCGCCGAGGAGGCATGGGTCATGGCAGTCGGCGATGGTTGCGGTTTGGTCGGAGCGGGCAACGCGCCGGTTACCGCACCGGTCCCGACCGTTAGCGTGCCCGCCATACCGGCCTCTTTATGGCCGGGGATTGAACAATAGAACTGATAAGTGCCCGGTTTCTCGAAGGTGGCCTGTGCCGACGACTTCGCGCCGGGCTTTGGCACGATCTTTACCTTCGGGCTGTCAATCGTGAAGTCGTGCTCAATCTTGCCCGCATTCTCGACCTCAAACGTAATCGGGCCAGGACCAGGGATGCTCAGCGTTTTCTGCTCAAATGCAATATCTTTCGCAACGATAGAAACCACCTGCGGACCAGTTGGAAGCGCCGGTGCGGAGACGGCGCTAGGCAGTGCGACGGAGGCGCCGCCAACGGCACGAAATGGCGCCAGACCCGCCGTTGATCGGGCCACGGCCCAGCCTAGGCCGATAGCAGCGAGAATGCCGAACCCAGCAAAGACCCCAGCTACGCTTGCGGTAATTAGGGGCGGATCAATCTGGGGGTTCCGCGACGGGGTATCTGAGCTCATCGGGTCTCCTTCCCGAGCGGACCGGCGCAGTTCATCCGTGCGCCCACGTGGGCAAGACTTGATGACGGGCCTTCGGTCGCACCGGAAGCAGTTTCGTCGTTGAACTCCTCTTCGAACATCAGGGAACTCACTGAACATTCGGCGGGACGTCGTAAGGCAATCGCCTCGATCATCCATCGTCCACAGGTCGTATGCTCGCGCGACGGAGTGAGCATGGACGGTCAGCTTCAGTCGCGTCGAGGGCAGGGCCATCGGCGTCCTAATGCAACCGATCAGGCGCTTGAGCGCCTATACGCCGCGACGGCCGCGGTCAGCGCCGCGATAGACGATGAGCCCCACCTACTCCGGACGGTGGCCGAACAGTTCGCTGCCCTCGTCAATGCACGGTACGGCGCGCTGGGAATTCTTGGAGAGGACGGTACCCTTAACGAGTTTTATACATATGGTCTCTCGCAGGATGACGAGGCCTTCCTTCGACCGACGCCGCCAGTCGGTGCCGGAATACTCGGGGAGATGCTGATCGAAGGGAGGCCGCTTCGAATTGACGACATGGAGGTTGACCCTCGGCGTGCGGGAATGCCAATTGGGCATCCACCGATGCGGTCGTTCCTCGGCGTACCTCTGATCGCGTCGTCGCGAGTAATCGGGCGGCTCTACGCGACTGAGCGACGAGACGGACCGTTCACGCCCGCCGATGAGTCTCTCGCAATGGGCTTTGCCGCGGCGGCGGCCGTCGCAATTGAGAGCGCCTGGCGCACAACCAGACTCGTTGAGTCCGAGCGGCTGCGTGCTGCCGGGGAACTCGCAATCGGAATCGCGCACGACTTCAACAACTTGTTGTCGACAATCATTGGGCGCGTTGAAGTCATGCTGGCGACCTCAAGCGACCCGGACTTCACTGCCGGCCTTGAAGCGATTGGTCGCGCGGCGCGAGATGGCGCCGTGATCGCAGGACGGATGCGTCGACTTGGGCGCGCTGTCGATTTCGATGATTTTCGGCCGGTCGACCTTCGGGAAGTTGCACGCGACGCGATCGAATTCACCCGTCCGCGTTGGGATCGGTCGCCGGATGGGTCGTCGCTCAATCGTGCAATCTCGATGATCGCCGACTTTGGCGACACGCCTGCAATCGACGGCGATCCGGTGTCGATCCGTGAGGCGCTTGTAAACCTGCTATTCAACGCGATCGATGCGATTCAGCACAGTGGCACGGTGACGGTACGAACGAAAAGCGGCTTGAATTCGACGGCGGTCATCGAAGTGATTGACGACGGCGCAGGCATCGCCGCGACGGTATTACCGCGTATTTTTACCCCGTTCTATACGACGAAAGGCGCTAGGGGAAGCGGGTTGGGCCTCGCCATGGTGAAGCGTGTCGTTGATGGGCATCGCGGCCTTATCGATGTCGAGTCCGGTGAAGGCGAAGGAACCCGCTTCATCCTTACGTTCCCGGCCATCGATGTCATCACGAGAGAAATGCCGTCGTCACGGAGACCGGCCGTGGCTGATCAGCGCATGGTTGAATTCACGCCGGCACCGGCAGCGCGCACTGCATCAATCGTGCTCGTCGATGATCAAGTTGATGTGCTGCAGTCAATTGCTCTCCTTCTGCAGATTGAGGGTCACCAAGTCCGGGCGTTCGAGTCCGGGGGCGCCGCGGTCGAATCGGTCGTTGCCCAGCCCCCAGATGTTGTGATCACCGACCTGTCCATGCCCGAATTCAGCGGATGGGACGTTGCAATCAACATTCATCGTGTCGCACCTGATATTCCGGTAATTTTACTCACCGGACACGCCGGAACGATTACACCGTCGGAAGCACATGCGAAGGGCATCGCACTCGTACTCGCGAAACCGCCGGACAGAGATTCTCTGCGACGTGCCCTTGAGTATGTGCGCACGAATTCTCGAACGATGGCGTCGAAGCGCCGGGTGCTAATCGTCGACGACTCCGACGGGTTCCGGACGGCGGTCGCACTGTTGTTGCGCTCGCATGGGCACATCGCAGTTGAGGCGGAAGGCGTGCAAGCGGCGGTCGCCAAAGCCCATTCAGGAGAATCGTTTGACGTCATTCTCCTAGACGTTCACCTCGATGATGGAGACGCGAGGACTGTGGCGCAAACGTTTCGAGCCGCTAACTCAAACGTCGTCGTCTGGGCAATGAGTGGATCCGATATCGAAACGATTCGCGTCCGCGTTCCGGAGGCGGATGTCTACGTCGAAAAGGGTGAGCTTTCGGGCCGACTTTTCGAACTGAGTGCCCCCCGTCAATCTCGAGGAGACGACTTCACAGCCGGAGGACGCCCGAACGATGACAACCGGGGAACTGAATGAGCCTCGAAAGATTACTGAGGCGGGTGTTGACGTCGAAACGCTGCGGGACGTTTTCCGAAGCCTCCATCGTGGGCCGATGCAAGCGGTAGCATCGATACCAATTCTTTTAGCGGTTTGGGAGCGCGCGATTGACGCGGGCGACTTGGAGACCGCACGAGAGTCAGCCAACGTACTGGCTGGTCAGGTTCGGTCAATCGCGCCAATGTTGCAGGAGATCGAACGCAAGGGACTTACTCTCTTGAAGGTGATTGATGCCGACCGATCATGAGTTGGGACGGCGTCGACACCCGATGAGTAGGCGTGTTTTACGCAGACGACGCGTCGGCTTCCGTAAGATAGCCTTCGCGCAATGCATATCGAACAAGGTCGGCTCGGGTTCGCAAGCCGAGTTTCGTCATGATGTGCGCGCGATGTGTTTCAACAGTCTTCACCGTTACAAACAACTTTTCACCGATTTCTACATTAGTATGACCAAGCGCGATCAACCCGAGGACTTCTCGTTCGCGTTCAGTCAATGACTGGAGCGACGAAGTCGCCCGGGCACCGGCGCGTCTGGCGCGTGCCACAAACTCGGCGAGCACCCGATCTTCAATTGCTGGTGAGACAAACGCGTGGCCCGCGAAAACATCACGAATTGCATGGGTTATCACGGCAGGATCGGCATTCTTGATCAGATATCCGGATGCTCCAGCCTGAATGGCCTGAAACATAAAAGACTCGCTCGCGTGCATCGTAAGAATCAGTACTTTGAGGGCCGGATCGCGTCGTTTCAGCCGGCGTAGCGCTTCAAGGCCGGACACTGTTGGCATCGCGACGTCGAGCACTGCGACGTCGATAGCGTCCCGCGCGCGAAGACTTTCGATTTGTTCAATCGCGCCCTCGCCGTCACTCGCTTCTCCGACAACGGAAATGTCTGACTCGCCGTCCAATAGCATCCGAAGGCCGGTCCGCATGGCGACATGGTCATCCGCAAGAAACACTCGAATCGTCGGAGCCATTTAAGACCACTCCTTCTCAGTGCCGCTTCGGCAGGGTACCGAACCGAGGTATCAGGAATGCCGTCGCCGCGTCGTGGGATTCCCTGATGCGCCGCCTTCTCGGCAAGCCCTAAGGTGACAGCAGTATTCGTCGGAAGCCTGAATGTGGCGCGTTATCTGTCCCATTTGAAGCCGCCGCAGGTGCTCGAACTAGGGGGACGTCGATGTCAGTACAAAGCAGCCGCATCATTGCCGTTGCACTCGACGAACGCCACTCGATTAAAACAGCGTCTCAGGCCATGTCATTCGCGATAGACCTTGCGCATCGGGCAGAGGCCTCGATTCTCGCGGTCCGGATCCGCGTTGCGGTCGGAAGGAGCCCGCAGGCCAACAATGCACTTGACGCGTATCTTGCCCAAGCAGCCTCCACCCTCCGTGGGAGCGTCACCGTCCGTGTGGTTGATGAGGAAGTGCGACCCGGCGGTGATGACTGCACTGATGAGGCAGCCGCTGCCGTGCACGCTGCAGGCGAAGCATTTGTCGCCACGGCGGCGGGGTTTGGAGCGGGGATTCTAGTGACTGCCTCCTCACGCACACAGGAACCGCTTGATGGGTTAGTCGGGGCGATCGTGGCCGCTGCCGACGTTCCGACCGTGATTGTTCCCCCGGACGTGCAACCTGTTGGCGACTACCCCTTCCATGTCGTCGTTGCATTGGATGGGGTTCCGCGCAATGGTCACATAGCCGTTCAGATGAGTGAGCTGCACAACTGGTTCCATTCAACGATCAGCCTTCTGCACGTTCTCCATCCAGGAGGGGGGCGTGTCAGGGGCCTCCCACTGTTAGCCCACGATCGCGCCGCGCAAATGCTTCAGCGTTCGGCGGCATGCCTTGGTGCCCGCGGCGTTGCGCCTAGCCAAGTCCATGTCGTTGTCAGGAGTGGGCAGACGAGCCGGGTAATCGTTGACCACTTGCGCCGTGAACACGCCACACTCGGCGTGCTACCTGTGGTGACAAGTGAACCAGGCCACCGGCGCCCACACGGGGTCACGAACGCGGTCTTGGCGACATCACACGTGCCGATTGTGCTATTTCAAGCCTCGGCGTATTCGTGAGGCAACGTATTTGTGAGGAAGGCAACCACCTAAATCGTCTGTCGCACTAACTCATCGTCGATAAGTTGGTGGAACACCTGTGGTGGTCAATGAAAGAGTTCGACCGCGTCAGCCCTCGATCGCGAATCGCAGCCAAGGCGGTCGTGAGAACTATTCCGTGGTGAAACCAGCGCGTTACAACGGTTGTCCGTCCAGACCAAACTTGGCACCTTTGATTGTCAACTCAGTTCCGGGCAAAAGTTTGTCCGTACCAGATTGTACTTCCTCTTTCAGGCGCCATTCATTTGGTTTGTACACTTTTTCCCATTGCGATTCGTCACCGTAGAATTTCTTGGCGACCGACCGACACGTATCGCTGACTCCAACCTTGTAGGTAAGTGTTGGCCCGCTGTCTTTTTTGCCGCCACCGAAGAGCTTGTCAAGCAGTCCCATCACTATCCCCCGAGACGTGTTGCTACGCGACGCGCCGTCGTACGAACGGCAGTATATCGACCATCACGATATCCAGACAGTCGCAACATCCCTACCGTGTAGTCGCTGCCCTACGCTACAAAGAACCCGCGGCGCGCACCACGTTCGCGCGCACTCAGCCGACTTGTGTCATGCGATTGCGTCTCAGCGAGTTCCGCCCGAACCGGACGCGCTACGAGCGGACCAATGGCAGCCGGATGCCGCAGCGGGTCGTCCGTGGCGGCGACGCCCGCAAGCGCGCTTGCGATGGCGCGTAGACCGAAATACTCAACAAGCGATTCAATCGCCGCAGGGGCAGTGCCTGGGATTTCCAACCGAGTGTCGCTGACACGGCGAGCGCGTCGACGTATGCGTTCGAGGCGTTCGACTTCGTTGCGGAACCACGCGCGCTCTTGCACCGGTCTCGACGTGGTCGAACTACCATTTGAGTCAAGGGTTCGCACATACTCTAGGTGCAGGCGCAAGCGACCCAGCACGGGCATGCCGTCTCGTCGTGCTGAACGGGTCGTCGCGACCGCTGGTTCACAGCGAACGACTTGACGTGACGGTATGAGTGGTACGCCAATCGGTGGGATCGCAATTGGGCGCGACGCAACAGCGCGAAACCGGACCGGCCCAACCGTACCGTCGGCACGTAATTGAGCATCGAGCGGTTCCAGCACCTGCTCCCAACGGGGCATCGCCGCACCTCCTGTCGTAGCCGTTCGACGCACGTGGTACTGCGTCCGCAGACCGACCGACGAGTACTCAGGTCAGCCTGACGCGGCCGATATTGCGGCCGCCTCACGCTGTTGGTTTGAAGCATCCTACGCAATTCCGCGGCAACGGCGCGCAAGATTCCCCAACGTCGGTACGTGAGGCCAAGATCAGCCGACGATACTGAGACCAGTCCTCACGGCAAACTGCCTCACGCCGCGGACGCGGCACAAAAGCCTCTCGGACGACGAGTTTCGAAGTTGCCTCGACGCCACGTACCACCGGTTAGTGCAGTTCGGCTTTCAAGGCCTCACCGGCGGTACCAGACTGAATAGGGGCCACGGCTCGGCGGTCGAGCCGCCGACCTTGGCAAGTCTCTCAGCCATGTTCCTTCATTGCTCTCCGGCCCAGGCAAATCGCTGCCGGCCGACAAGCCAACGCCCGCAAACCACAGGGACACAAGACACACCTCTTGGTGCTCAGCGTACGAGTTACGCGTCGGCTGTCGGGTAATCCAACACCGGATGCAG
>CAYFLJ010000043.1:0-10371 GCA_964343985.1 uncultured Thermoflexus sp. | reverse complement strand
TCGCGTCATGCGGTCAGACTGGAGACTCGGGAACAACAAATGTGCAAGGCGGCGCCGCGCGCGCGCCGGGCGCCCCACCCGCGGCCAAACCGTGAGTTAGGCGTCGGCCTGCGGTGGCTCCTGCGACGTTCGCACCGCGTCCATCGCCAGCCACCCATTCCGGATTGCCGTCACGACCGCCTCAGTCCGATCGACCGCACCAACCTTGCGGAGGATCGACGTCAGACGGTTCTTCACCGTCTGATCGGATAGCCCTAACCGGTCACCGATCTGCCGATTGGAAAAGCCCGAGGCGACGGCCGCGAGAATCTCGATATCGCGAACGCCGAGCGGTGACTTGGCCCCGCGCGACGGCAACGCTGACTCTCGGTCGTTTTGGTCGTCGCCGCGTGGACCGTACGCGTCGTCGTCGAAGGGTGGCGCTTCGAGCATTTCGACGCTGATCCGACGATGGCCATCGGTCGCGTCGTCAGCCAGTGGCGTACGAGACCGCGCCGCGTGAACAATTGCACGGACGAATGCTTCTGGAGCGGCGCCACGAGCTACACACGAGACGACTCCGAGTGACCGCGCACGTTCGAGGGTCGTTGCAGCCGGGGTATCGAGGATCAGAACAACCGCTGGTGGCGACTTGGTGTCTAGCGCTTGTGTAACCAACTGGCCCCACCGCCCTGACATTTCCGACAGCACGAGGACGTCCGGGGTTGGGCCGCCGGGGTCGTACTCTGGCGAGTCTCCGATGACGTCAATCGCTTCACTATCGTGTGCGGCAATTCGAAGGCCTGACCTGAAAACCCCGTGGTCGTCGACGATGATGACACGCGTCATCGGTTCAACACTCGACTGCATCGCTGAAGTTGCAGACTTCCGAGGCATCGCGCGCACGTGGAAAAGCTGGTGTCAACGGCGCGATCTGATTGGAATACATATTTAGTCTCAGTAATTTAGATACGAGTGACGTTGAGGCGGGTCCTTTGAGTTGACTTCTGGACGTACCCCGAATCAGGCAAGAACGAAAGGACTTCAACGCGACCCAAATGCAAAACGGACCGATGCACGATCACAGACATTGTGACGCCCGGGATCATCAGCGCTCGGCCATTCCAGCTGATTTCGTTTCGCGACGGTCAGGCCGTGTTGAAGGGTTGCGACCGTCCGAGGTGTGCAGGCATTGCGTAGCGCACCGCGCCCAGATAGAAGGTCGCGCCGGGGCATCCCGTTAGCTGACGCCTTGGGGCGGGTCAGTCCACCGGTCGTGAAGCCGGATGAGTTCGATGAGTCGATTGTCAGCTTCCGATTGCGGTACGCCTTTCTCTACGCACTCTCGTCCGACGTACAGATTGACTTTGCCGGGTGCGCCACCAACATATCCAAAATCCGCATCAGCCATTTCGCCGGGACCGTTGACGATGCAGCCCATGATCGCAATCTTCACGCCTTTTAGATGAGCCGTTCGCGACTGTATTCGCGACGTCGTGTCTTGAAGGTCGAACAGCGTTCGCCCGCACGACGGACACGCGACGTATTCGGTCTTTGAAATCCTTGCGGAAGCGCCCTGCAAAACGTCGAAGGTCAAACGCGTGCGCGCGCCGTCGCCAAGCACGTGAACGCCACCGACGGATACCGCATCACCAATGCCATCGCACAATGGCCCGCCAAGCCCCACACTTGCCCCAAGCAAAAGATCGTCCGGAGCCTCGTTCGACGCGTGGCAAAGCCAGACCGGCGGAGCAGCATCCGGAAGCGCTTCGCGAATTGCGCGCGCCCCGCGAACCAACTCGCCTTCGTCAGCGGCGCGGAGAACGACCGCAACGTCTCGTACACCTGCAGTTCGGGAGTCCTTGACGGCAAGGCTTAACGAACGAATGGTCGAGTGGACCGACTCACCAACCACAAATTCGCCTTCGAGGAATAGCGGCCGCCGCGTGTCGGCCAGTTCGTGCCATCGATGCAGACTGCGCTCCGGCGCAACACGAACGAGAAGGGCGTCGGCATCGCGAGCAACCTCGTGACTGTTCAGCGCCGGGTTCACGTCTGCGATGATCGCGACTCGCTTGGTATCGCCTTCCGGCATCAGGTGGGTGGCGGCACGGATTGCACGGAGGAGCGAGACGTGCGCCTCAGTTTCGACCGCAATCGCTATTGCGTCGACGCGAGGCGATGCGTCTGGGTTCGTCCGTGCAATCGTCACAGCGCGCGAGATCACGTTCGCCGCCCCGACTTCCGCGAGCATGGGGTTGCCTGAGCCAACGTCAACTACGTGGCCATCGGATCTCCAGTCGAGAATCGCCGCCGGCACGGCGGTGCCGCCAACGACGACGTCTCCAATGGATATCGGACGGGTATCGTGACGCGTATACCCAATCTGATCACTGGCATGGGCTGAACCCCTCGGCACATGCGATTCCCCCGCCCGATTTGTCGTTTCCGCGCGACGCGCCCGTACTTCGAACCGGCGTGCAAGTGCAAACGCCACAGGTACCTCTGCTTCGGGATCTTCGGTGAGCGAAACCCGGATGGTGTCCCCAATCCCATCGTCAAGCAGCGCCCCGATGCCAATTGCGCTCTTTATCCGTCCGTCTTGACCGTTTCCTGCCTCGGTTACGCCCAAATGGAATGGGTAGTCCCATTCAAGTTCGTCGAACCGGGCGGCAAGCAGGCGGTACGCCTGCACCATCACTTTCGGATTGGACGACTTCATCGAAAAAATGACGTCGTGATACCCGTGTCTGCGACAGATCCCCGCGAACTCAATTGCGGATTCCACCATCCCTTTCGGCGTATCACCGAAGCGGTTCATGATCCGATCAGAAAGCGAACCGTGATTGGTACCGATCCGCATCGCGACGCCTCGGGATTTACATGCGTCTACAAGCGGTCCGAAACGTTGTGCAATTCGTTCAAGTTCGGCATCGTACTCTGCATCCGTATATTCTCGAATGGCAAACCGCTTGCTGTCAGCGAAATTCCCTGGGTTGATCCGCACTTTCTCGACGTGGTTTGCGGCTTCGAGCGCGGCGGACGGGCTAAAGTGGATATCGGCCACGAGCGGAACGGTGCATCTGGACTGGCGGACGGCATCGCGAATCCGCCCCAGATTGCGCGCGTCTTCAACGGTCGGCGCTGTTATTCGAACAATTTCGCAGCCGACAGACGCGAGACGCAGCACCTGCGCAACTGTGGCGACGGTGTCAAGGGTGTCCGTCGTGGTCATCGACTGGACGCGGATTGGGTTCGCGCCGCCGACACCAACCTGACCGACCGCGACGACCCGGGTTTGACGCCGAACAAAACCGCTCGCACTAGTTGGAGAGCGCACCATTCGCACTACGCCTTTGTGAGATGTCGCGCAGCCCCACCGCCACCATACGTCAACGTGGGCTAGGACACTCGCGCATCAAACGGCGACATCGCACGAAGCGTGTCCGAATCCGAGCGACGTTCATCCCGGTCGCTGCAGCAAATTCACCACCTGATGACAAACGCGGGCTCGATGAACGTGGGTACCGCCAGCGGGATTCGAACCCGCGATCTCCACCTTGAAAGGGTGGCGTCCTAGGCCTCTAGACGATGACGGCGAACGTAGCCGAGGATACCAAGTCGGCAAGGCCGCACAGATTGTTCAATTCGCCAAAACCTCAACCGTGACCGATCTCGTGGCGACACGAAACCCCGGGCATCTCGTGGCGATTGATATGCGTGGAGCTTGCAAACGGTAGGGGACCCTTCTCGGACGCATCGAGAGCGCCCCTGTCACTGTTGTCAACGGAACTTGGATGGTGGAAGTAGAACCGGACGGTCTGTAAGCCGCATTCTGTCACCGACCGTTCCGTCGGGGGCGACCATCTCTCTTGCCCCTCGGGTTACCCCGGGGTTCTTTGCACCCTACCTGGGACTCGGCGGGCAGCGTCAACGTCCCTTCTCGGGCTTGCTCCGGGTAGAGTTTGACCCTTTTCACTCCCGCCTCGGCTCAGAACGGTCACTTCCGCAACCGGTCCGAACTTCGCAGGCCATCGTCTCTGTGCCACTGGTCCTCGCCTCACGGCGGACGGGAGTTACCCGCTACCCTGCCCAGTGGAGTGCGGACTTTCCTCACTCCGACCTTCGCGCCACCTGATCACCCAGATAACCGCTTGGATCGGTCGCGCGGTCGCCCAACCGTCCTGTTCCGGACAGGATGGTACCGGTCGAACCTTCCTCGGAGTCCTACTCGACTGATGCCCGATGTGTCTGAACGTACTCAATACTGCGCCGGTAGTCTTCGTCGCCGATCATCTCATGCGATTGGTAAAAGTTCAGCATCTGCGTCAAATTCAGGATGCTCGACACGTGAACGCCAGCGACGCGCAGGCGGTCCGCACCACCCTGCGCGCGGTCAATCAGAACAATTGCGTCGTGTACGACAAGCCCAACATCTTGCAGCGCACGTTGTGTCTCCAGGATGCTTCCCCCGGTAGTCATCAAATCGTCAATGATCAGGACGGTCGCGCCGGAACGATAACGACCTTCGATTTTCGGGCCGTGGTCCATGTCGGAAGGTGGCTGCGCATAAATTAGGGGGACGTTCGCCAGCAGCGCGTATGCCGTTGCAAGGTGAAGGCCACCGAACGGCACGCCAGCGACCATGTCGAACGGTTGCACGCGTCGCCCCCGACGTGCCATTCCCGCATCGATTTCCGTTTTTATCAACTCGCCGACCCGGGCCAAGACCCTCGGCTCGCCAAGTAACACCTTCGGGTCGATGTAAATCGGTGAGCCAACTGTTGACCGTCCCAAAGTGAAGTGGCCGAAGCGGACCGCTCCCATTCTGAACAGCGCTTCTGCGAGCCAAAGATTCGTGACATCGTTTGCGGTCATGACGGCATCGGCTCCTTCGCGCCAAATGGCAGCACAACCTCCCGCACATTCAGCGACGCTGAGCCGAGATCATTCCAAAGGGAATGGCAATTGGCGGCTACGGTCGTTGAGGCACCTAGGAGGTCGTGAAGTCTACGCGCGCGTCGAGAACAAGGGTGACGCAGAGAAGCACAAGGTAAATCATCGAATAATGGAACAGGCGTGAGGCGTCTTCGCGTCGAGCACTTCTCACAAGGCGGACGGCGAGGCCGATGAAATACAGACCCAGTGCGCTTGCCCCGAGGAGGTAGGTGAGTCCCGCGCCTCCGAGTCCATACAAGAGCATCGACACTGCCACCATCTGTACTGAATACATCACAATCTGCCTGCGCGTCTCCGCTTCGCCGCGAACGACGGGAAGCATTGGCACACCGGCGCGGGCGTACTGATCGTGAATGAGCAGTGCCAGTGCCCAAAAATGGGGTGGTGTCCAAAAAAAGATGAGCGCGAACAAGAGCAACGGTGTCGCCGCGAGATCTCCTGTGACGGCCGCCCAGCCAATCAGGGGCGGGATCGCACCCGCTGCACCACCGAGGACGATATTGCTCGGAGTTGAGCGCTTCAGCCAAAACGTGTAAATCCCGACGTAAATCACGATCGCGATCGCCGTGAGCATCGCCGAGAGGCCATTGACAAAGGCCAGAAGCAGACCAATGGAGGCAAGCGCCAAAGCAATCCCGAATTGGAGCGCCGCGCGCGCTGAAATAACCCCAGCTGGGATTGCCCGTCGCTTGGTCCGCGTTCCCATTTCTGCGTCGATATCACTATCGAACCAGCAGTTGATAGCGGCTGATCCGCCAGCCGCCAGCGCACCCGCGAGTAGTGTGAGCAGCACGACACTCATGGCTGGCCACTCGGGCGCGCCCGCCACAAGCATCGCAGCGAGCGTCGGCACTTCGAGAAGCAGAATGACTTTCGGCTTTGTCAGCGACAGATAGGCTCGCGCGACGCTACCAACTGAGCGTCGCAGCGGCACGCCGCCGTCTTGGCTTGCCGACAATTCGGTCGGATGCAACTCCGTGAGGGTAGGAGCGGTCATACGGGACGTTTACCCTTCAAGGGCAGCGTGTTAAGGCGAGCCCGAAGTCTTTGTCGGGTTGCCGACCTTGACACCAGGCGATGCAAAGGATCACCATCGAATGGTAGCGTCACTGATGCGCGCCGATGCGTCAGAGTCGCAACCTCCCTAGCCCCATGCTGAGAAACGCTCGATGGACCATGAGCCGTGAATCCTGAGGAAAGTCTCACTGTTCCGCTGATCATCGGCGGTGCCACCGTCGCGATTTTGCTCGCCCTCGCGAGTTACCACTTCCCACGTCGGCAACTGACCGCGCAGGGGACCGCGGTACTGGTCGCGGTGACCGTTCTCGCGCTTATCGGCGGTTCTATTGGCGACCTCACACCGCAAGTCGGTGCAAAATCCACCGCCGAAGCCGGTGTCACAAGCTCAATTGGCATCGGATTGGCCACCGTTATTGCGATGGCGCTCATTCTTGGATCGCACAGTCGCGCGTGGGCAGTCGCACTTTGGGCAATCGGCGCCATCTCGACCATCGCCGCCGTGCCCTTCTTGGCGCTTGGCGAGGCTCACCTAGCGCTCGGCGCTCTGGTTGGGGGACCTGGGATCCTCATGTTCGTCGCATTCCGACACCCTTCGGTACCCGCAACCTTGAC
The DNA here is from genome assembly GCA_964343985.1 of uncultured Thermoflexus sp. Classification (GTDB taxonomy): domain Bacteria; phylum Chloroflexota; class UBA11872; order UBA12225; family UBA12225; genus CAILQO01. The sequence continues at coordinate 3,801 of CAYFLJ010000043.1, read as the reverse complement.
GCGTTTCGGGCTCGGCGGCGAGTCTGGTTCGCTCTCTGCGTCGGACCTCGAAGCCGAGAAGGCACGCTATACCCGAATTGCCCTGACACTCACCGCGATTACCCTATTTGTGCTGTGGCGGTCTGGTGGTGTCCCGGAGCGCCCGGTCGCCGAAGCCAAAGTTGAATTGTCGTTTGACGCAACACTCGCTGACCAGGGCAAGGCGCTCGCGACAGAATATGGCTGTCGTGGCTGCCATTCGATCGATGGCAGTGCGGGGACCGGCCCAACGTGGAAAGGTGCGTACGGCGAAAAGGTGCGCCTCTCGACCGGAAAGCAGGTCGTCCGAGATGAGGCATACATTCATGAATCTATTGTCAACCCAGATGCAAAAATCGTTGCGAATTACTCCTCGGGTTCGATGGCCGCGGGGCTTGGCACGAAGCTGACGAACGAACTCACCGTCGATGCCAATGTCAAGGCGCTCGTCGAGTACTACAAATCCGTTCGCGCCGGTGAGGCAAAGTAGGGCGCCGTAGTCGTCCCGGGCGGAGGCGGGAGCGGGTGACCGCCCATGTAGGCGCGCACCACGTCGACGGAGGTGGCAATCGCGACGTTTCTGAACGATGCGATTGCGGTAGGCGCGACCAATCCAGTCACCGAGGCACGAAGTTCCGGCAAGCGAGCGACGAATGCCTCGAGTGACGTATGGTCGTCCGTAGTACGCGCCACGAGCGTACCGGCGACGTGACGCGGTGCATTGCCGTCCGAACCGGCGCGTTCGGCTTCGCACGCCGTTGTGATCAATCGAAGCCTCGCTTCCTCGTCCGGAATCGTGGCCCGCTTGATTACGGTTTGTATGAAGCGTTCTACCGCCCGCGCGTCAGTGGCAACAACATCGCGTGCGAGATCTTCGATCCGGGTGAGGCGCGCAAGCGTGTGTATCGCTGGCGTAATGCGGCCGGCACCAATGAGTTGGGTATCCAACAGGCCCTGGAGCGCGAGTTGGTGATCGGCGCCGTCGCGCCCGCCTGCGAACGGACTCGCTCGTCCGAAGAATGGCCGATATATTCGTAGTGTCCACAGTTCGTCAGTGACAAGGTGGCACAAGTACCCCGCAGTAAATCGTTGGAGGTCGGAACGCGGAACTGCGTGGGCCAAACGAGGCCGAGCGGCAATGAGGCGCAGCGCGCCGCTCAGGTCACTCCCGGGAAGCCACCAATGCGTGGTGCCACGCGGACGCCCGAGTAGTTTGTCGACGTCAGGTGCAACGGCGCCGGCAAAAAACGGCCCGAGGCGGTCGAGCCCGATCGCTTCCGAAACGGCGATTGCAATCGACAAATGCTCAAGTGGAGAAGGCACATGGCAGAATAACGCCTTCAACCTCCGACGGTATGTACGCACCAACTAAGGCACGCTTCCCAAATCTGCACACGAATTACTTTCTCGGCCTCCATCCGCGCCCCGGATCTTCGTTCTTTTCCGCACTTCCAGGGCTGGTCGTCATACCACTGATCGGTGATTCGGACTACGGAGCCGCCAACGATTTCGTAATGGCATCGTCCAAGTCTTTGGGTTGGCGAAGGACAACCTGCGCACCGTTCACGAAAAACGTAGGCGTCCCCTGAATGCCGACGCGATTTCCGTCGGCCATATCCGCCCGAACTTTTGCAAGATACGATTGCTTCGCAAGTGCATCGCGCAGCTGGTCCGTGTCGACCAGAGCTTCACGACCGATCAGCAGGAAGTACTCGGTGGGGTCTGCGAGGTTCGCCCAACTTTCTTGGGTCTCGAAAAGCCGGTCGTGCATTCGCCAAAACTTTCCTTGGGCGCCTGCAGCTTCGGCCGCGAGTGCCGCAGCCAACGCATTCTTGTGCTGCGGCAAGGGGAAGTTTCGATACACGAACTGGACCCGGTCGCCGTACGTCGCCATCAATGTCTTTACGTGTGGCTCAATGGATTTACACGCTGGGCACTGGTAATCCGAGAACTCAACGACCTTGACTTTGGCCGTATCAGGGCCAATGCGAAATGATGTTGGGTTGTCAACGGACGAGGCGACCCCGGCATTTCCGACGAACTCGATACCGACAATCACCGCGACAACTGCAACAATACTACCGAAGAAGATAAACAGGAGATTTCTCGTCTCACGTCTCATTGGGAACTCCAGCCTGAGGCTGAATGACTGCGAGCACAACTGCAAGCACAAAAAGACTCACCGCGCACGCGGCCGAGACGAGGCACCAAAAGCACCACGCACCAATCACAAATGCCTCAAGGTATGTGAACCATCCGCTCACAAGGATTCCAGTGGCCGCAAAGGTCAGTCCCATGTACATGAGCATTCTTTGATGCCGAACAAATTCCGGTCTGACGATTTCTAGCACCGCGAATGACACATAAAACGCGATCCCGAGCCATGGCACTGGAACCCCGAGGATAGAACTGAACTGGCTGCTTCGGACGTCTTCACAGCCGGTTCCGGCCACAGGACACGCAATCGCTCCGCCTCGAGCATATTCCCACGCGAGGTACAGACTGGTTGCTAGTCCGATGAGGCTCAATCCAAAGGAGGCCCGGTGAAGCCACGTGGTCAGGCCACCCTCCGGGTTCGTGATGGTCACTCTTCGAGCCTGACGCGGGCTGCCATGCCAATCCTCAAACCTGCAACCGGCTCGATCAGGTCGATGGTCACCGGGTAGTGGTCCGTCGGCGATGCGAGTGCGGTGTCCGGGACGCTCGCTCCCACCGGTTGCGCGCCGACCGTGCGAACGATTGCCGCCACGTTTTGCACGTCAAGCGCGGGGATGGTGACCGAGGCCCGTTGCCCACGTCGGACGCGCGCCACGGTGAACTCATCGACATCAGAGGCCTCGATACGGAGCGACGACACGTCCGAAATAATAAAAAGGGTTGAGCCTGGAACGATTGAGTCTCCTTGTGAGACAGTTCGGGCAGTAACGGTGCCAGTGCGCGGCGCCGCGACAACTTCTGTGGAACCGTCGAGGGGGGTTCGCACACGTGCGAGAACTTGACCCTCCGTGACAACGTCGTCCAGCTGAGCGGTCATCGTCGTGACGACGCCTCCAAGTTGAGTCCCAACTCGGCTCCACGCGGCGGGCCGCACGACCCCACGTACAACCAGTCCGGCAGGCACCGTGACCACCGGTGTCGCCGTCACGGGCGGCGCGGCAGCCACGTTGGGTTGAATACTCCACCAAGCCCCCGCACTGCCTACCGCCAAGACTGCCACTCCAATCGCCCAGATTGTTTTCCGCGCAGTGCGTCGTCCGCCCAAAATCCACGCGAAAGAAGTAACAGCGGCGGGAGGAGTTCCCCCTGAGGTTGGCAGGGAAGGACCATCGCCTGATGAGCGCGCCGGCGAGGTCACGGTCCTCTCACTGGTGGATTCAGAGTGCGCGTTTCGGAGGACTCCAGTTTGGGTCGCCGTCGACTCGTTCATATCGCCCTCCTGTGGACTGCCGACTCAGTAACTTCGCCGTCACGGATGTCAAGCCGTCGATCACAGATCGCCGCCAACTCTTGGTCGTGAGTCACGATGACGACGGTCTTACCTCGCCGATGCATCTCTCGAAGCAGAGCGACCACGCCGGCCTTGTCATCACTGTGAAGCGCTCCGGTCGGTTCGTCGGCCAAAATCAGCTGGGCGTCGTTCGCCAATGCTCGAGCAATTGCGACTCGTTGACGCTGACCACCCGAAAGTTGCGCGGGTGTCGATAGTAGGCGATGTCCAAGCCCAACATGCTCAAGGAGGGTCGCAGCACGGGCGTATCGATCTGAAACCGACCACCCAGCCGC
>CAYFLJ010000042.1:0-11070 GCA_964343985.1 uncultured Thermoflexus sp. | reverse complement strand
CACGTCGCTCCACGATTCGCAGGTAGGCGTCCGGATTCCCCCGAGCGGCGAGCTCCGCAGGCCCAAGGGAGCGATCGCCTTTGACGTCGGTCTGGGCGACGGCGATTGCGAGATCATGCCGTGCGCAGTGGTCGTGAAAGGTGCGAACGCGAGCGGCGTAATTCGTGCCGGCGCGCCGGTCAACGTCGTCCGCCACATTTCCAAGTGCAAAGAGCGCGTCGGTTCCAATCTCCTTTACAAGGACGACGAGTGTTGCTCCAAGGCGTGTCGCCGCTTCGATCAGGCGGCTGCGAGCGAGCAAATCTGCGCCAGTTTTGGGCGTTGCGAAGTATCGGCTTTGCTCGCCATGCGTTCCGTGGACGACTGCGAGGTCTCGAAACCGATGGTCTTCGGCCATCCGAAAGTCGATTGACGCGTGATCAATCGCCCGTGCGATTACGGGATGCGCCGTGACGTCAGGTACTCGGGAACCCTTATAGAAGACACGTCGGCCGTCGCGCAGCGACGCGACATATTCTTCGGGCGATCTCAGTGGCATACCACGAGGGTACCCGTCTCCACAGGAGCGCGGGAGCCTGGAGGGCCGCCATCACGTGTCATGAGCAACGCTGATCTGATATTTGCAGATTCTACGTATGTCAGAATCGGGAGTTAGCCCTCCCGACGCGCGCGACGTACGGCGTCCACAACCGCGTCAGTTGACGGAATGAAGGCGTCGCGGAGCGGTTTTGACATTGGCAGAGGGTGATGAGGAGCCCCCACCCGCACCGGCGGGGCAGCAAGGTCGAAGAAGCATGCTTCTGCGACGGCCGCGGTCACTTCGGCGCCGATTCCACCGATCTTCCAAGCCTCGTGTGCCACAACGAGGCGAGAGGTTTTTCGGACCGATTGCGTGATCGTATCGAGGTCGAGCGGCGCGAGCGAACGGACGTCGATGACCTCGACGTCGATGCCTTCTGTCGCAAGGATTGCAGCAGCATCGAGCGACTTGTGAACCATCCATCCGGTGGCAACAACCGTGACGTCGTTTCCAATCCGACGAATTGCGGCTCGCTCGAGGTCATACGCACCGACGACCTCGGGGACCTCATCGCGCGCTCCGTGGTAGAGCCACATATGCTCGAAAAACAAGACGGGATTGGGGTCTTGAATCGCAGCTACCATCGCGTCGCGCGCATCAGCCGCAGTTGATGGCATGAGAACCCGAAGTCCAGGGATATGTGCGAACCATGATTCGTAGCACTGCGGGTGACCGCGGTACGGCCCATCGCCAATACGCGTCCGGAGGACCATTGGAATGGTGACGGCGCCGGCGGTCATGTAGTGCAGATTGGCCGCCTGCAACACGATTTGGCTCATGCAGGTCGGTAGAAATTCTCCAAAACTGATCTCAACGATCGGTCGCTTGCCAACCATCGCCGCGCCGACCGCGGCGCCAACCATTGCCGATTCGGAGATTGGCGTCTCGCGGATTCGGTGAGGGCCGAATTCCTCGATCAGCCCGCGGCTTCCTCCCATCGCCCCGCCCATCTTGCCGACGTCCTGACCCATCAGAAAGACGTCAGGATCTCGGCGCAACTCGTAGCGCATACCCTCGATGAGGCCCTCGACGAAGGTTAGGCGCGCCACGGCTCACCTCCAGAACGTGGACCACTCCGCGCGGGGATACGCCGATCGTCGCGACCGGTTGGCGCGAGGACTTCATGTTCACCCATGTCCGCTGGCGATGGTTCGGTCGCCCCTCGCGCCTCAGCAACTGCGAACTCGACTGCCGACCTTGCTTCGTCCCAAAGCGCCGCCACGCCCTGTTGGTCAAGATGCCCAGCGGCCATGAGATCCGCGACGGCGCGGGGGATTGGATCGCGTGCGCGCCAACCATCCTCGACGTCTGGCAGTCGGTAGCCGCCGGGGTCAGACGCCCAGTGGCCGCCGAGTCGATAGGTCCGAGCTTCGATTAGGGTTGGTCCGCCGCCTGAGCGTGCTCGTCTGACCGCATCACGAACAGCGCGGTGCACAGCCACAACATCGTTCCCGTCGACCGACGTGTTCGGCATGCCGTACGACTCGCCCCGCGCGGCTATTGAGTCAATTGGCAAGACTTCCGATACATGAAGTGAGATACTATATTGGTTATTTTGGCAAACGTACACAATAGGAAGTTGCCAGATAGCGGCCAAGTTCAGTGCTTCGTGGAAATCTCCACGATTCGTCGTCCCGTCACCAAAGCTACAGACCACGACTCTGTCTGAACGTTCGTACTGGAAACCGACGGCACAACCGGTAGCCACCCCAATGGTGGTGCCCAAGTCGCCTGCAACCCACGGCACGAAACCAAGGTCTGCAGGCCCGGTGAATCCGAGAGCGCGCCCGCGAGCGTACCCCGTGGACTTCGCAAGGGCCTGAGCAACCAACCTTGAGAGCGATGCGCCTCGCATTGCGTACGCAAGAAACGGTCCTCGGTAGTGCGGAGCCGCGACATCGTCCGGCCGCAGTCCAAAGAATGCGCCCGCAATCACCGCCTCTTCGCCTTCGGCGGGAAACCACCGAGGATTCAGTTCGCAACACGCACGTTCGAGCACACGAGACAGGATCATGGCCCGAACGAGGGCGACATGGTCACTGGCGCTAACGTCGTGACCATCTGAACCTGATTGATCGGTAAGGGTGACTGAACGAGAAAGGGGCGACATCGGTTGCGATGGTAGCCCCCCCTCTCACTACCGTCCAGCGGCGAGCGTCGGACGATTTAGCGCTTCCCGGGGTGAGCGCGAACTGCCTCTTCGTTCACATCCGTGCCCCATCCTGGTCCAGTCGGGAGATACAGGAAGCCGTCACGAATGTCTGGCTTCACCGTGAACAAGTCGTCTTGCCACGGGACCATGTCCGGGTCGAACTCCATGATTCGGACGTTGGGCGCAACCGCACAAAACGCCGCCGACTGCATCGTGGCGAGATGTCCATAAAAGTTGTGGGGCGCGACATTCACCTCGAACGAGTCCGCCATCGCCGCGATTTTGAGCGACTCCGCGACGCCGTTCCACGGCGTATCAATTATCGAGACATCGACTGATTGGTGTTCGAAGAAGGGGCGGTAGTCCTTGCGTCCGAACAAGCACTCACACGAGGCGACCGGCATCCCTACTTGGCTTCGAATGTAATGGAGTGCTTTCGGATCACGCGAGTCAATTTCCACCCAGAACAGATTGAATGGCTCCATCGCACGCGCCATTCGGATATACCCTTCAGTCTTGTAGTTGAAATTTAAGTCCACCATGATTTCGATCGCGGGGCCAACCGCCTGGCGAAATGCCGCCAACTGATCTTTGATCGCGGCGACCGCATATCCCTCCGGGTTGAGATCAGGAAAGCCCTCACTTCGGGCGTATCCCGGAATGTAGGCGCGCGGGTTGTCATCGCCGAGGAGAAGCACGTTGGTCTTTAGGGCCGAATAGCCTTTAGCCACCACCTCTTTGCCACACGCCACGATGTCATCGAGCGATCGAACCGGCGGGATCGACATCGCAGTGGCGTGCGACACACGGTACGAGGCGCAATGTGACCAATATAGTCGCACCCGATCCCGCACCGGACCACCAAGCATCTCGTAGACGGGGATTCCGAGAGCTTTCGCCTTGATGTCGAGCAACGCGTTTTCTATCGCGCCAATCGCCTGAGCAATCGCACCACCTGAAGCTTGACGGCGCACGGCATACAGCAATGCGATGTGCGCTTCATGCGGTCGTGGGTCTTTCCCGATGAGCAACGGCGCCAAGTTGTCAATAATCGCCGAGACCCCGAGGCCACCGAACGACTCGTTGTATTCGCTCCAACCAACGATCCCTTCGTCAGTGGTGACCTTGAGAAAGTCGAGGGTCCGCCAGGCACCGTCGGCATGGAGCCGTTCGATCTTGGTGATCTTCATAACCACTCCCTCGACGCACTATGGCGTCGGTGCCAGAGGGTACCGTCGGATAGGATCGTGACCATGGACGTGACGCAGAGCGCCTTGAGCGAGGTGTTTCGGTCACGAATGCGATCGGCCTTTGGCGAAGCCGGCCAGAAATGGCTATCGGAAATTGACAGAATACTTTCCGAATGTGCGTCACACTGGGGACTTTCCATCGGTGATGCCTACCCTAATCCGTCGTACCAACTGGTCTTTCCATGCGTCGGGAGGGCAGGTCGCAGGCTCGCGCTCAAGCTCGGAGTTCCTCGGGATGAACTACGCGACGAGGCCATCGCGCTCCGGTATTGGTCAGGGCGTGGCACCGTAAAGATCATCGACGACAACCAACGGCTGGGCGCACTTCTGCTTGAACGCATTGATCCTGGTTCGCAACTTGCAGACGTCGCGAGCGACAATGATGATTCGGCGACCGAGATCGGCGCGACTGCCTTTATGCGCGTCGCAGCAGCGGGAATAATCAGGGCAGACGCCCAATCCCCGGATCTTCGTCTGCTGCCAAGCCTCGCCACGTGGGCGGATGCATTTCGCCGGTACTCGGAGCGATTCCCCGACGGTGGTCCAATCGGCAGCGCGGCAATTGCGCGGGCATCAACGATGTTTCGCGCACTTACCTCGTCGACGACATCAGTGGGAATTCTCCATGGCGACCTTCATCACCACAACATCCTCCGGTCCGGGCCATCTGAAGACGATTGGGTCGTGATCGACCCAAAGGGCATTATTGGCGACCAAACGTTTGAGGCTGGAGCATTTCTTCGGAATCCGGTCGCGGCGTTTGGTTCGGGCATTGACGGTGTCGCTCGCACGCGCCGGCGCATCGACATCCTTATCGCGATCACGGGAAATGATCGCGAACGGATGATTGATTGGGCGTGGGTCGGTACCGTCTTGTCGGCGGTCTGGTGCGTTGAGGAGGATGCACCAGATTCATCGTCCATTGCGTGGCCTATGGCGGTCTCGGGGTGGATCGATGCGGCTCGCTAAAAGACTGCCGAACGATCCCATGGAGACCACCTAATGGACACGACCCTCCACCCGTCAACACAACCGCCGGCCGACCACCATCCGGACGATCAGGAATCTACCGTCTGGGTGTACGTGGAAACTCCACAAGGCAGCCGAAACAAGTATGAGTACGACTCTGGCCTCGGTCGGCTCAAGCTGGATCGCACGCTTCATTCAGCGGTGCACTACCCGGCGGACTACGGATTCATTCCAGAAACCCATGCGCCGGACGGCGACCACCTTGACGCACTCGTGATCGTGCAGCAAGCAACGTTTCCGGGTTGCTACGTTCGGGGACGCGTCATCGGTTTTCTGGAGATGAGCGACGAGAAGGGAGAGGATCAAAAGGTCCTCGCAGTTGCCGCCGAAGACCCCCGCTTCGACGGGATCAGAAATCTTGGTGACCTCGCTCAGCATTGGTTGCGTGAGATTGAGGTGTTCTTCTCCACGTACAAAATGCTTGAGGACAAATCCGTCGAAGTTGGCCAGTGGCAAGGCCGCCACGAGGCAATCGCGCTAATCAGACGGTGCCGCTTGGCCTACCTAAGCGACCTGCACCGGATGCCTCAACTTTGACAGGCGATGCCTATCTGGGGAACGTTAGAAGTGAAGGAATGGCATATTTGGAAGCAATGGGTGCCCGCCCGCCGCTGACCAGATGAAATACGTGCACAGGGTTGCCACAATGATTGTGACGAGTGCGATTGCGCCACCGATAGGGCTGGAGTGTGGCTGAACTTGCATTACTCGACATCCTAGGACGCAGCCGTGCTCCCGTCAGGAGCTGTAGGGTGGACCACCGGGGACTCGAACCCCGCACCTCCACAATGCCATTGTGGCGCTCTCCCAGATGAGCTAGTGGCCCAAGACTGCCAAACAGCTGTCAGGTTGAATCCTACCACGCTCGATGTCTGCGGTCACGCGCGCACCGATGAGGACGAGTGCTAGCACCCGTCGATCAACCACACACCCAACCGGTGCCGCGGTGCCATGACCACGATGCGCGTTTCCGGTTATTCATCTAATCGGAAGCGGCGACCAGAGCACCGCCACGGCGCGCAGGTCAATCGACCTCTGAGGCAACCGCGCGTGCGGCCTCGTACGCGGCGTCAACGATGCGCCGAACGTCGTGATCATCGTGGGCAGACGATATGCCGTGATGCCAGACAGGCGTCGAATAGATGCCGTGGTCCACAACTTCTGCGCACCACGCGCGCTGCATCCGACGGTCATACGCCGCGGCCGCACGATAGGTCGAAACCTCAATGTTCGGATCGAGGCCGAAATACAAGGCAAATCGAGTGCCAAGCGACTGGACGCGAACCGAAACGCCTGCCGACGCAAACGCACCGCGCAGGCCAGCCACAAGCCGGTCAGTCTTGGCAATCACCTCGGGAAAGAACCCGGGTTCCTCGGCGACATCAAGAAAACCGTGCGCCGCGGCGACGGGAATGGGGTGGGCGTTGTATGTGCCGGTATGAACCGCCTTCCCGACGGGAGTCAGGTGATCCATGAGGTCGGCACGGCCACCAAACGCCGAAATCGGCACCCCACCTCCAAGTGCCTTCCCAACCGTCGCGAGGTCCGGCGTCACCCCAAAGTATTCCTGAGCGCCACCAAGCCCCGTTCGATAGCCCGACAAGATTTCGTCAAAGATGAGCACTATTCCTCGACGCGCGGTCTCGTCCCGAACCGCCTCAAGGAAGCCCGTGATCGGCAAGACGCACCCCGCGTCAAAGTTTGCTGGTTCCAAGATGACGGCAGCAATCTCGTCACCGCGCGTGGCTATCGCACGCCGAAACGCGGCGACGTCGTTGAACGGCAAGACGATCAGTTCGTCGATGGCGTGCGGGGGAAGGCCGGCGGTTTCAACTACCGGGTGCGGTGCGTCATCCGGACCACTTTGGAACGGGTCGGGGCTCGGCCACATCGAAAATGCCAAAAGGTCGTTGTATCCGTGGAAATGTCCTTCAAACTTCACCAATAGCGTGCGACCCGTCGCCGCGCGTGCGAGCCTCGCCGCGTAAAACGTCGCCTCGGTACCGGAATTCGTGAAGCGCACACGCTCAAATGCAGGGATTTGGGAGCAAAGCCGCTCGGCCAACTGGACTTGAATTGGCCCGTCGTACGCGCACGCAGCTCCAAGGCGCAGGACCCGATTGATCGATTCCACAACGCGCGGGTGCGCGTGACCGACAAGCGCCGCACCATTCGAAGTGACCAAGTCGACCAGCACACGACCGGCGACGTCGGTCACGGTCGATCCACCCGCCCCCACCACGTAGAACGGATGTCCGAATGCGCTGTTCGCGCGCGCGCCCGCAGTGACGCCTCCAGGCAGTGTTTGCGTTGCACGTTCGTGGATGCCACGATGCCCAATGCGTGCGGGCGCGGGCCGACCATCCACCGCCTCGTCCCAAGGCCATAATGGTCGAGGGATACGTCGATAGGGGAGCGATTTCAAATTGGGCGAGGCCGCGCCCGGTGCATCAACGTAGATCCAACCTGAGGCAATGGCTCGATACGTCCACCGAAAGTTAGTGGCCGACTTCACGACAACAGCGGTCGCAGATTCAGGGTTGATTCCGGCCATTCGATAGATCGCAGGGTCGTAGCACGGTGCGGGGTTCTGCATGACGAGAACATGCAGGCCGTGAACGCTGTCCGGCCCGTCGTCGCCTTCGATAACCGCAGCGACGCCGAGGTCGACTCTCAATCCATCTCCGACTCCGCTCGAAAAAGCAACAACTGGATTCGGCACGCGTCGAGCCCGCCCGGCAAATCGCACCGGCGCAAACCGAGTGCGGTCGAGGCTCCCCCCAATATCGACGGCAACTCGTTGCCCGTGGGCTTCGGCAGCTATGTGCGCCGCCGGTCCGTCAACCACCGTTGCGAGAACGGTCCCAGGGATAGTGCCGAGCCTAAGGCATGCGCTCAGAATCGCGGACGAGTCGCCGCATGCCCCTGCCGACGGGCTATCTGCAGAGTCGACGAGCAGGACCGGCCCATCAGCATTCCCCAGGTTTGATGGGTTCGCGACGACCGCATCGCCAGTCCGATGCAGCGCCGCGCGTAGCGCGGCGTCCGGGTCCATAAGAGGCACACAGACGCTCTCGCGTGCATTCCACAGGGCGTCCGCCGCGCATCCCATTCCTTGCCGGATGTCAGCGAGGACGTGCGGCTCGACGTCCCAATCAACCACGGCCACGACCGTGCAACCTAACTCAGCGACGTCGAGCCATGGTTGAACGATAAATGTTGACGTTGAACGCACGCCTGGGACGGCACCAATCGCAAGTTCGAGGCGCTTCACCGACTCAATCGGGCCACCAGACGTTTGACTGTTTTCTGGTGGCACCACCATCGGTACACGTTGATAAATCACGCGCGTCCGCCGACCACCATCAAGAGAGTCAAGTAGCACGTGTGCCGCACGCCGACCGGTATCTCGCATATCAATGTGCGGATACGTTGCATACCCAATTAACGCATCCGCGTTTCGAGCCATGCGTTCTGTCACGTTTGCGTGCAAGTCAAGCGTCACGACGATCGGGACCGACTCGCCAACTCGGTCTCGAACCAGACCCAGTACACGCCCGTCTAGGTCGTCGTCACCTACCCCAACCCACGCACCGTGGAGTGCGAGCAAGATTCCGTCAAGTGGACCCGTGCGTTTCGCCTCGCCAATGGCGGCAAGCAACTGAGATATCAGTGCGTCGGCGTCGTCCCGTCGCATTGGTCCGCCAGTCGACGCCCAAGCCACCACGGTGGGTGCGACAACGACGCCGCGCGCCGCGGCGACTTCAAGAAAGCCCGCTACTTCGGTGCCAGTGCCAGCGATTGCGTCGTGTGCCTCAGCACCGAACGCCAGCGTTCCCGCACGAAAATGCTCAAGCCCAGACGAACGCACACAAAATGAATTCGACTCCTGAACGATCGCGCCGACCGCCACACGCCAGGGCCGACCAAGTTGTTGGATTGGCAAGTCAGCAGGCACGTTTCGACACCTCTTCGGTCGACGTCCACATCAACGTGCCGGAGAAACCGAGGCACGACCAAACTCAGCCTGCATGAATGTGCGGGCGATTGCGAGGATTAGGTTCAACCTGACGGAGGATTTCACGTGTCATCGTAGCGGTTTCGCCCTCTCCCCAAAAAAGGAAGCGCGCGGCGTGCCACAACGGACTCCCTTCAGTCCACGACATGTACGCGTGAGGGATGATCCGAAACTCTCCCCCATTGTTAACTTCGTTCCTAATCCACATAAGCACTGCGGCAATTGTAGGCGCAATCGATGACCCTTCGACGCGAAGGACCCGAAATGTTTCGTCTCCAGTAATAATCTCACCAGTGATCGTGCATTCCGTCACTTGAAATTCTGAAGAGTCGCTGACGTTAACCTCTAAAAAGACGAGATCATCGCCAATCGGCGTGTTGTACGCCTCTTCCTCTTGCGTCAGCTTCTCTCGGTAGTGCCCATAGCTCCGTTCACCCGGCCGGTCACACATTACGCTGATTCGACCATCCCGTACCGACTCACGAATAATCGTCATCGCCGTTTCATCTGCAGCGATCATAGAAAGGTCGGTTCGGAGTTCAAATGACCGATACGCGCGCGACACGATCGACGTGATAATGATCATGCCGATAAAAAATGTGGCTATCCGCAAGCCGTCAGGCCGCTCCATTACGTTGACGACAAGCGTGTAGCAAAATATCAGAGTGACGACAATAAAGTATTGAGCAAGGCGCATTCGTCGCTCTTCGCGGTACTTCAGCGTCACCGCAAGCGCACCACTCGTCATGAGGACGAGCACACCGGTTGCGTACGCCCCCCCTTGTGCATCGACGTCTGCGTCAAAAAGGATCGTCACCGCGAAACCAATCGCCGTGATGACGAGGACAAGGGGCCGTGTCGCCGCAATGAACTGGGGCGCCATGCCGTATCGGGGTAAGTAATTCGGGATGAGATTGAGCAGCCCGGCCATCGCCGACGCGCCGGCAAACCAAAGAATTGCGATCGTAGAGACGTCGTACGCGCTCCCGAACACCGGACCAAGATACTCGTAGGCCAGGTACGCAAGTGCACGTCCGTTAGCCTTACCGCCAGGTGCGAACTCTTGGGCTGGGATAAGCGTGGTCGTCGCCATGCTACTCAGCGCCAGAAACACACTCATGAGGAGAGCTGCGACGGTAAGCAGTTTTCGAGCATTTGCGATTCTGCCCGTCGGTTTCGAATACGTATCCTCCGGCCCGCCTTTTAGGAGTGGCATCACGGCAACGCCCGTTTCGAATCCTGACAACCCCAGCGCAAGTTTTGGGAATAGCAGTAATCCAACGAGTAGCATGTTCAGCGGGTTGTCAAATTCTCTGAATAACGAGTCCTGCCAATCCAAGATGACTGACGGATTCTGCACTACCGCACCCATCGCGACAGCAACGACAACAGCATTGAGAGCCAGATACGCGACAACGAGCAGCACTGCGACGCCGATTGCCTCGCTAAACCCCATCAAGAAAACTGCGCCCAGAACTGCGATCAAAAACAGTGTGACCGGTACTCGCGCGCCATGAAGATATGGTGCAGCGACAGGATTCTCGACAAGGTGTGCAGTCGCATCCGCAGCCGAAAGCGTTATCGTGATGATGAAGTCCGTCGCGGCGAAGCCGAGGAGGACTAAGATGAACGCTTTCCCTCGCCACCGCGAAAGCAGACCGCGCAGCATGAGGATCGAACCCTCACCATGCGGGCTCTCATTCGCAACCTTCTGGTATATGGGTAACGCACACGCAAGAGTAACCACGATTAAGATCACCGTTGCGATTGGCGCAAGTGCACCAGCAGCGAGGAACGCAATTCCCGGCTGGTACCCCAACGTCGAGAAGTAATCAACGCCAGTGAGGCACATGACGCGCCACCAAGAATGCACATGTTCGTGGCCCACGTGCTCGGGGTCCTTGTCGTAGTCGTGAGAAGACTTTGACTCGGTAGACCCCTTGTCCTCAAGGAGCCACGCCCCGATGGCATTCACCAGCCCGCCTGGCTTGGCTTGCCCGGGAAATGGTGACTCAGACACGTACGTTCGCCCGGCTACCCG
>CAYFLJ010000041.1:0-11370 GCA_964343985.1 uncultured Thermoflexus sp. | reverse complement strand
AAGTCATGGGCAATCACCATGCGGTAACGCTTGGAGGGCAATGGGGCTTCTTTGAACTAAACACCATGATGCCGATGATCGCGCGCAACCTGCTTGAAAGCATAGAGCTCCTTGGTGCGGGGGCATCGAACTTCTCACGTCAATGTGTCCACGGACTTTCAGCAACGTCGCATGGCCCTGACACCGTCGCGCGAGGATTGGCTATTTGCACATCGCTTGCTCCTGAGATCGGGTACGACGCGGCGGCGGCGATCGCGAAGACGGCGTACGCGACAGGGCGAACGGTCGCGGAAGTGGCCGCAGAGAAGACGACGTTGGGGGCGGACGCGATACACCGTCTGCTCGATCCGGCCACGATGGTTGAACCGGGTCTGACCGGCGCACCGATGGGTGGCTGACGGCGCGACTCCGAAGGGGTCTGATCGGCCCGCTCATCCCGCTCGGGGTGCGCGAGGCGCCCCATTCTTGACGATTGGTGCGCACTCGGCCGCCGACGACGTCCGGTGGATGCGCCTTGCGATCGAAGCGGCGTCGAGAGCTGCAAACGCGGGCGAGATCCCGATTGGCGCGGTGGCGGTGCGCGACGGCGCGGCCGTCGCCGTCGCGTTCAACGAAAAAGAGGCACGTGTTGACCCGACGGGTCACGCTGAAATGTTGGCGATCCGCGCCGCCGCCGGCGCGCTTGGCCGGTGGCGACTTCCGGATGTCACGCTGTACGTGACGCTAGAACCGTGTGCGATGTGCGCCGGCGCTATGGTTCAGGCACGCGTTGGCCGTCTCGTCTTCGCTGCGACCGACCCGCGCGCGGGTGCGGCGGGTTCGGCGTTTTCTCTCCTTGACGCCAAAGCGCACAATCATGTCGTTTCGGTGACGCGGGGCGTCCTTGCCGACGAAGCGCAGGTCGTCATTGACGAGTTCATCCGTGCGCTACGCGCCCGCCCGAAAGCAACGCGATAGCAGACTGCGCGATGCGCAAGCCGGTCGCTAGGGGAACGGGTATCATCGCAATGGTCTCCGGGCGTGCTTTGCACGGCGGTCTCGGAGGGGTGTCTGAGTGGTTGAAAGAGCTCGTCTCGAAAACGAGTAGGTGTCACAGCCTCGTGGGTTCAAATCCCACCCCCTCCGCCCTCGCGCGAGTGCGCGTCGGTTTCATCGGCCACCGAGCCTACGTCCGTTCGACCATTTCCCGGGAGGGATCGCATAGTTGGTCTAGTGCGCGCGCTTGGAAAGCGCGTATACCGAAAGGTATCGAGGGTTCGAATCCCTCTCCCTCCGCCCCGCTTACGCCACCCTGACTTTTCCCATTGCCACGATCAGTTTGTAGCGGTAGACTCTCTGCGGTCGTGCTAGGCGGGGAGCTAGCGGTGCCCTGAACCCGCAATCCGCTATAGCGGGGCAGAACTCCCCCCCAAGGCGCACCGGCTTCCGACCACATTCGCGATGCGGGCGTTGAGGGGCGGGTCTTGCGCGGCAGGTCACTGTGAACCCCGTCAGGTCCGGAAGGAAGCAGCGGTAAGCGGATCGACTTGGGTGCCGCAAGGTTGCCTACCCTGAGTTACGCGGACGGGAGTGGACGTGGGCACGGACGTCGACGGGGGGTGCACGACCGTTTCCTTTTTCTCTGGTTCACTGCCGTCCGGCGCGCGGACGGGTGAGGTGACGTGGCGCTGACGACCCTTTACAACAAATGGCGCCCGCGCACCTTCGCGGACCCGCGTGACCGTCCGCTTGTTGGCCAAGAGCCGGTCGCGCGTACATTGCGTCAGGCAATCTTGCGTCAGCAAGTCGCTCACGCTTACCTCTTTTGTGGTCCGAGAGGCACCGGCAAGACATCCGCCGCTCGCATCTTCGCACGAGCGATTAACTGCCTGGCAGGGTTGCAGGGTGAACCGTGCAATCGCTGTGCGAATTGCACTGCGTTGCTTGACGGCCGACAACTCGACCTTCTCATTGAAATCGATGCCGCGTCAAACCGTGGGGTCGAAGACGCGCGTACCTTGCGCGATCGCCTCCTACAACGGCCCGGAGGCGACGGCCTCACTGGTCGATACAAGGTGTACATCATCGATGAAGTGCACATGCTTACCAAGGAAGCTTTCAATACGCTTCTCAAGAGCTTGGAAGAGCCTCCGCCGCATGTGATCTTTGTGCTCGCCACGACAGACCCTCAAGAGGTCTTGCCAACGATACTGTCGCGGTGTCAGCGGTTTGACTTTCGTCCGATATCTATCGAGCAGTTGGTCGCGCACCTTGCGCATATCGCAAGCGAAGAAGGTGTTGCGGTCGAGACGAGGGCGCTTGAGACGTTAGCTCGGGGTGCGCGAGGGGGGTTGCGGGATGCGATTGGCCTTCTTGATCAAGCCTTTGCGTACATCGGTGCGGGCGGAGACGGGCGCGCGCGCCAATTGAGCGGTGTTCAAGTTGATGCCATGCTCGGTCTCTCGCGCACGGATGCGATTGCCGAGATGGTTCGAGCAATTGGCGATGCCGACCTTGCCTCGGTGTTGCGTGCGACGCACGCAGCGCTTGATGGTGGAGCAGACGTACGCGCGCTCGCTCGCCAAGTTGTCGAAGCGCTGCGCGCAATCCTGCTGATTATCGGTGGCGTGCCAGAGGTCGTTGACGTTGAACCCGGTCTGCGTGATGCTGTCGCGCTGCATGCGCGGCGGTTCACGCTCGGGCGGACGATACGCGCAATAAAGACGCTAGCGGCGCTCGACGCAGGCCTCAGAACCCGCACCGGTGACGCGGCGCTGCTGTTTGAGGTTGCCGTTGCCGAAATCGTCTCGGAGGCTGCGGGTACCGCAACCGCTACCGTAAGCACGGCAACCCCCGCCGTCACTCCCTCAACTTTCTCGGGCCAACAACCCATCGTGTTATCGGCGCAGTTGACCGAGGCATCGACACCGCCGCCCCCGCTGAACGCTACGCCGTCGACCGCGCCCGTTCGCACTGAACCTGTCGCTTCTGCGACGCCAGGGCAATCGAGACCGCGACCCACCAAGGAGATTGATCCTAAAACTTCGGGCGATGAGGATGGTCGACTTGATGCGCGCGCTGCCAGAATCCTCGTGCAGACCGAGCGCCCCGACGGGCTTGCGGAAACCTCTGAGAGCGTCGAGACTGCCCGGTTGGAGGTAGCGCCGCCGTCGCGAGACGAAGAGTCGGAGGCGCATCGGCAGGAACATTCTGAGCCTCGCGAGCAGGTTGGACTGGTGTCCACGGTGCCAGTCCCAGACGATGTGCGCCGGGCGGCCGGAGGTTCCACATCCGCATCGGGTGGTGGGTCTTGGCCCACGTCGCCATCACAAGGGCGGGGTGGCGCGCAACGAGAGACTGCGCGTCGTCGCACAACTTCAACGAAACCGATTGACCTTGGTGAGGCAATCGCTCACTGGGCCTCCGTGATTGAGCGCGTCGGCGCCGACGGAATGGTGCCGATTGTGGGTTTACTGCAGGGATCGGTTCCGTCTGGGCTGGACCCAGACGGCGCTCTGGCCGTGTCGTGCGGGTCGAATTTCTTCGTCCAAAAGCTGCGCGAACCTGCGAATCAGGTTGGTATCGAGCGATGTGCCTCGCAAGTGCTTGGCGTGCCCGTTCGTCTACGCTTCCACGTGACCGGGACGGTGAGTGACGGCTCGTCGCGGAGATCACATACGGTCGGGGCGCAAGACGCATTTGTAGCGCGCGCGGCAAGACTTCTTGGGGGTCGGGCGCTTGATCCGGAGGAGATTGCGCAGCTTGACCGGCAGGCACCATTACCCCTCGATGGTCTGCCTGACTAAATACGCGATGGGCAGCGGGAAGGGTTCGTCGATGGGTATGGCGATGATGCAACGGATGCAGCGTGAGCTCGCGCGCATCCAAGATGAGTTAGCGAACGAAGTCGTTGAGGCCACCGCGGGTGGTGGTGCCGTCAAGGTTCAAGTTACCGGCCAACTTGAGTTCAAGAGCATTGCGATCCAGCCAGAAGTCGTTGATCCCGACGATGTCGAGATGTTGCAGGATCTGATCATGGCGGCGACTCGGGATGCGTTTGCCCGCGCCAAGGACCTTCAGGCGAAACGCCTAGGCGCTTTGACAGGGGGGATGAAAATCCCGGGGCTTACGTAGTTGTCGCGGCACTCACGGTAGAGGGGCAAGATGCCGTCCGTCCTTCCCGACCCGATTGCGCGTGCGATTGAAGCCTTCGGTCGAATGCCTGGAATCGGGCCGAAGTCGGCGCAACGTCTCGCATTCCACTTGCTTCGGCAACCGCGAGAGGTGACCGAGGCGCTTTCCCGTGCGCTGATCGATCTGAAAGACTCGATTGTCGAGTGTTCGACGTGCTTCAACCTCGGGGCAACCAACCCGTGTGCCGTGTGTATGGACGTTGGTCGTGACCGCACAACCATCTGCGTAGTCGAAGCACCACTTGACGTTATCGCACTGGAGAAGCTTGGGACCTATCGGGGACTCTACCACGTATTGCATGGTTCGTTCTCGCCGATGGATGGCGTGCTTGAAGATGATCTGAGGGTCGCGGATTTGGTGAGGCGCGTTGCGGTTGGGGGAATCCACGAGGTTATCGTTGCGACGAACGCGACGGTCGAAGGCGAAGCGACTGCAAACCTTGTTCGGACACGGCTTCGAGGGGGCGAAGCGGTCCGGATTTCGCGTTTAGCACAGGGCCTGCCGATCGGTTCCGATATTGAGTATGCGGATGACTATACGCTGACCAGAGCATTCCAGAATCGCACTCGGTTGTGAACCGGTGCGCGACGATTGGGTCGAGTGATATAGTGCGTATGTCGAGGGCCATTAGCTCAGGTGGTTAGAGCGCAGTCCTGATAAGACTGAGGTCCGTGGTTCGAGTCCACGATGGCCCACCCGTCGCCGACCCGCCTCGGGCGGGTCGCTTCGTTTTCCTAGGTGATTCTCACGTACACTGCTGCGTGGGCGCCGATGCCACCGCTATCGTCGCGGGGACGTAGCTCAGCTGGGAGAGCATCTGCTTTGCAAGCAGAGGGTCAGGGGTTCGAGTCCCCTCGTCTCCACCATATTCAAGGACGGCGCTCACGTGCCTGGTGAGCGCGGACGGCGCGGTGGGCGTGCGCGAGGGTCGACCGCGGTCGTCGTTGTCAAGGATTCGCGCGCGGTTGCCGCGCTTGTTGCCGTGGTGGTGCTACTTGCTCTTGGGCAGAAGCTGGTGCTTTACCTGCATAGTGTGACCGGGCAATTCACAAACCTTCGGCCGGTCTTCGATGTCGTTGCCGTCTTGGTTGCTTGCGTCGCCGGGGACCGTTTTGGAAATGCCCGAGTGCTTGGTTGGACGAGCATTGCTGCGCTGCTTCTCTGGGCACTTGCGCGTCTCGTGCCCGCGATTGATCTCGGCGCCGGCCTCATCGTTCTGGCGGAAGCATCGCTTGTCGGAGGCATCCCGCTAACTGTCCTCATCGCGCAAGACCTACGTTGGGTGAGCCGGGCTCTCATCACCGGACTCGTGTTCGGGCTACGCTACTGGTCCGAGTATCTCGCAATCATTGTCGTCGGCATCGGTTTCGCCGACGGTGATGCATCGGGGCATAGCACCACGAACCGAGATTTCGTGGTGCTCGCGGCTGCGATGCTCATGGCTGCTGGCTATTTGGCGGTTCGGGTGTTCGACCGCCTCACCGCAGTTCCCGTCACCGGCGGCGACCCCGCGACCCCTGGGGGCGTCGCTCACTAAAGGTCTTCGGCGCTTGATGCGTTGCGGGGTTCCCCGAACTCGATGCCGAGCGTTTGAATCTCTCGGTAGGGAAGTAGCCACACCATTGACTCGTCGTGCAAGTCCACGACTTGGATTCGGTTACCCCACGGGTCCTCAAAATCGCATCGAGTGAAGCCCTGATCGTGAACGGTCAAGCCGTACGAAGCGCGTAGTTTCGCCTTCACCGCATTGATCTCTGCTTCCGTTTTGACGATGAAGCCGAAGTGGGCTGATCGTCCACGAACCAGATGCTCCACTTCGAAAATCGCGAGGAACTGGTGTTCACCGACTTGGCACCAGGCTGCCCCTTCACCGCCCTTAAGCATTTTGAGTCCAAAGACATCTTCATAGAAGGCCACGGTCGCCGCGACGTCATTCGTTTCAATGGCGACGTGATTAATACCGAAGACCTGAATTGCAGTCATATCGTCTTCCTTCCACGTTGGAGGCGGAGGCGCCTTCACAAGCATAGGCGAGCGATTGGTGCCGCGTATCTGGCCGCCGATTGATACGAACGCTATACTGACCGATGGTTCGACGCCCCTTCGCGACGTAACGCCTCAGTGAGGTGCCGACGCAGAGGAGGTGTCGGCCGACCTACCCGAGAGTTGGGGTGTCGATGGAAGATTCAGAGCGTCTCCGCCTGAGCGCCGTGGGCGGCGACGACGTTGAAAGTACGGTTGATCTGGGAGAAGATGAACCAGAGAGCATGCAGGCCATCTTGGACTCGCTTGGCGAAGTTAAGGATGTGCGACGCGGCTCGGTTGTAGATGGCGTTGTCGTGCGGGTCGACCCCGAAGAGTTGTTGGTCGACATCGGGCTGAAGTCCGAAGGCGTTGTCTCCACCCGCGAGGTCACGGCGATTGCTGAAGACCTCGGGCGCAGGCCAGTCGCCGGCGACAGCCTGCTCGTTTATGTGGTCGCGACGGAGAGTCCTGAAGGGCATCCGATCCTCAGCTATAAGCGGGCGGCCTCCGAGCGCTTCTGGCGCAAAGCTCAGTTGCAGGTGCAGCAAGGCGAGGTCATTGAGGCGCGGGTGCTAGAGGCGAACCGGGGTGGCGTGGTTGTTGATTACGGGAGTCGCGCCTTTGTGCCGATTTCTCAGCTGTCCACCGTTACGCGAGTGGGCGACTCAGAGGAAGAGCAAGCGCAGGTCGAGGCGCAGTTGCAGTCGCTTGTCGGTCAAATCCTCCGCCTGAAGGTGATCGAAGCTGACCGGCGGCGCAATCGCCTGATTTTGTCGGAACGCCAAGCGAACCGCGAGTTGCGGTCGCAGCGCCGCGACACCCTCATTCAGGAGCTTGAGGCTGGCCAAGTGCGCCGTGGCCGAGTAAGCAACGTTGCCAGTTTCGGCGTATTCGTCGATCTTGGCGGTGCTGACGGTCTTGTCCACATATCTGAACTTTCGTGGGCCCGGGTCAAGCATCCCAGTGAAGTGGTGCGGTCCGGGCAGGATGTTGAGGTGTTCGTGATCTCGGTTGATCGAGACTCACGAAAAATCGCACTGAGCCTCCGACGGGCAGCGGAAGACCCGTGGGACCGCGTTGATGAAGACCATCCGATCAACTCGATTGTGGTCGGAGAGGTGCTGAAGCAAGCGCAGTTCGGTGTCTTTGTCCGGTTAGACGAGGGCATTGAAGGCTTGGTTCACAGTAGTGAAATATCGCCCCAAGACCGGCGTATTCTCCAAGAGGGTAATCGCGCCGCGTTTCGGGTAATTTCCATCGAACGTGATCGGCGACGGTTGCGCCTCGTGCCCATTGGCGACCCGAGCGACGCGACCGCATAGGCGTTCGAACCTCTTTCACACATTCAGGCGCTGCGCTCCGCCAGATTGGTGGATGTGCAGCGCCTATTCGTGTTTCCGCGAGCGCGCGCACACGCTGCTATACTCTGGCGCGCGGGCAGGCTTGCCCGTCCCGCGTTGGGGAGTGTCGATGAGCGACCGTTTCGACAAGTTCACCGAGCGCGCGAAGAAGGTGCTGGTCCTCGCGCAGGAAGAGGCGCAGCGCTTCAACCACAACTACATCGGCACGGAACACCTCCTACTCGGCCTGGTACGAGAGGGCGAAGGGATTGCCGCCAAAGTCCTCTCGAATCTTGGTGTTGAGCTGCAAAAGGTGCGTAGCGCGGTCGAATTTATTATCGGCCGCGGTGACCGAATGGTGATCGGTGACATCAGCCTGACGCCGCGCGCTAAGAAGGTCATCGAGCTCGCCGTCGAAGAGGCTCGCCGTCTCAACCACAACTACATCGGCACCGAGCACCTCTTGCTTGGGCTCGTCCGTGAGGGCGAAGGTATCGCCGCTGGCGTCCTTGAAAGCCTTGGCGTCAATCTTGAAAAGGTTCGCGCCCAAGTCATTCAGGTGGTCAACCAGTCGGGGACGGCTGCGCCTGCTGAAGGCAAGCAGCAATCGCGAACGCCGACGATTGATCAAATGGGGCAAGACCTGACTGCTATGGCGCGCGCCGGGAAGATTGATCCCATCATCGGCCGCGAAAAAGAGATTGAGCGAGTCATCCAAATTCTCTCGCGCCGGACAAAGAATAATCCGGCGCTTATTGGAGAACCGGGTGTCGGAAAGACCGCAATCGCTGAAGGACTAGCCCGGAGGATCGTTGCAGGTGAGGTTCCTGACACGCTTGCGAACAAGCGACTAGTCACCCTTGATATCGGGTCGCTTGTTGCTGGCACGAAGTATCGCGGCGAGTTCGAAGAACGGCTAAAGAAAGTCGTTGAGGAGATCAAACAGTCGGGTGACTGCATGCTGTTCATTGATGAATTGCACACCTTGGTCGGGGCTGGGGCGGCTGAGGGTGCTGTTGACGCTGCGAATATTTTGAAACCGTCTCTCTCTCGAGGCGAGTTGCAGGTCATTGGCGCCACCACGCTTGATGAGTACCGCAAGTACATTGAGCGCGACAAGGCGCTTGAGCGGCGGTTTCAACCGGTCCAAGTTCGCGAGGCAACGGTTGAGGAAACGATTGAAATCCTCAAAGGCATCCGCGTGAACTATGAGCAGCATCACCGCGTCACCATCACTGACGAAGCGTTGAAGAGCGCCGCCGAGATGGCGGGCCGCTACATCACCGACCGGTTTTTGCCTGATAAGGCCATCGACCTCATCGATGAGGCCTCATCGCGTGTTCGCATTCAACGTGCGACTGCACCGAACTCGCTCAAGGAAGCGATGCGCGACCTTGAAGCCGTCCTCAAGGAGAAGGAGGCGGCGATCGAGGGGCAGAACTACGACGATGCGGCGTCACTTCGCGAACGCGAAGCGGCGGTGCGCGAGAAAGTTCAGCGGCTCGAAACCGGCATTCACAAGCAAGAGGATATTGCCCGCCCAGTTGTCGGCGAAGATGACATCGCGCACGTGGTCTCGATGTGGACTGGCATTCCGGTCATGCGAATCGCTCAAGAGGAGTCCGAGCGACTCCTCCACATGGAAGAGAATCTCCACAAACACATTGTCAGTCAACATGAGGCGGTTGAGGCCGTCGCGAAAGCCGTGCGTCGTGCGCGCGCGGGTCTGAAGGACCCGAAGCGGCCGATTGGCTCATTCATCTTTCTCGGGCCAACCGGGGTCGGCAAGACGTTGCTCGCGAGAAAACTTGCCGAATTCATGTTCGGCTCCGAAGACGCGATGATCAGGCTCGACATGTCTGAGTACATGGAGCGCCATTCTGTTGCGCGGCTAACTGGGGCGCCTCCAGGTTACGTCGGGTACGAGGAAGGTGGTCAGCTTACCGAAGCGGTTCGGCGCCGCAGCTATGCCGTGATATTGCTCGACGAGATTGAGAAGGCGCATCCGGAGGTCTTCAACATCTTGCTCCAAATCATGGAAGACGGCAGGCTCACCGACGCGAAGGGGCGAACGGTCGACTTCCGGAACACGATCATCATCATGTCCGGCAATGTCGGCGCCCAGATGATCAAGCGAGAGGCGCAAATCGGGTTCCGAACACTTGGGAACGATGAGCGGAGCGAACAGCAAGCCTACGAGCGCATGCGCGAGAAGGTTCTGGGCGAAGTGAAGAATGTATTTCGCCCGGAGTTTGTCAACCGAGTAGACATGATTGTCGTGTTTCGGGCGTTGGCGCTCAAGGATGTCCTCTCGATTGTTGATCTCGAACTCAATCGCATTCGGAAACAGATGCAGGAACAGGCGCTGACCCTTGAAGTGTCTCCCGAGGCTATGGAGCTTTTGGGGACGAAAGGGTACGACCCCGATTACGGTGCGCGCCCGCTCCGTCGCGTTATCCAGAACACCATCGAAGACGAACTCGCGGACAGACTGTTACGCGGCGAACTCAAGGGTGGTGGAGCGGTTCACGTGACGGTTGTTGACGGTGAGATTAAGGTTTCGACCGCCCCGAGTGTCGCCACTGGGGAGGCGACCCCAGAACCGGAGTTGGCCGGCGCCGCTTCATAGTTCAGACGCATCACGAGGCGGCGGGACGGGGCCCTATTTGGGTCCCGTCTTATTTCGCCTCGCTCAGGTGGCCGGAGGCGACTGTGGCCCGACCGCGCACTGTGTTTGCGTGCCAAGAATGCGGCCACGAGGCGCCCAAGTGGCAAGGGCGTTGTCCGGAATGCGGCACGTGGAATTCACTGGTGGAAGCGGTGAAAGCCCCTGTTGCCGTGCCGACGCCCACGTCTGCTTCCCGACGCATCGTCCACGCGGCAGGCGACTCGAGATCGGGCGGTGCCGAACCGATTGCTCTGATCGACGTCGCGACTGTCGACGCCCCCCGCATTACGACGGCGCTTGGCGAGTTTGACCGAGTGTTGGGCGGAGGCATCGTTCCCGGCGCGCTCACGCTAATCGGTGGTGATCCAGGGATCGGAAAGTCAACGCTCCTTTTACAGGTGGCGGCACGCATCGCTGCTTCCGGTGCCGGACCGGTTCTCTATGTGTCTGGCGAGGAATCGGCCCGACAGGTTCGGCTTCGAGCATCACGCCTAGATGGCTTATCGCGGAGTATCCTGGTCCTCGCCGAGACGAATATGGAGGCAATTGCACGCGCAATCACTCGCGTGTCGCCAGTCACCGTCATCATAGACTCGATCCAAACGACTTGGACCGAAACGTTGAGTTCGTCTCCCGGAAACGTTGCGCAACTGCGTGAGGTCACGCTCCGGTTGATGCAGCTGGCGAAGACATCGGACGTGCCGATCTTTTTAATTGGGCATGTTACGAAAGAAGGAGGCGTCGCCGGCCCGCGCACACTTGAGCACATGGTTGATGCCGTCGTGTACTTGGAAGGTGAGAGGTACCACAGTTACCGACTGCTCCGGGCGGTGAAGAATAGATTCGGCTCGACAAACGAAGTCGGTGTATTCGAGATGGCCGAGGCAGGTTTGGTTGAGGTCACGAATCCGTCGGCGGCGTTTCTGTCTGGCCGAGTGATCCGGCAACCCGGCTCGGTTGTCGCGGCGCCGGTGGAGGGAAGTCGCTCCCTCCTTGTCGATGTGCAAGCGTTGACGGTGCCGGCGGGGATTGGGATCGCGCGCCGAACCACAATCGGTGCCGACGTGAACCGCCTGCAGCTGATCATTGCTGTTCTTACACGCAGAATCGGAATACCTGTCGCTGATCATGACGTGTATGTCAACGTCGCAGGCGGCATGCGAA